>JACQCA010000065.1 GCA_016201865.1 Nitrospirota bacterium | reverse complement strand
GCCCGGAACCAAACCTTCACCGGATCATCCGTGGAAGAAGACCTTCGAACTGCGGAAGAAAAAAGAGGCGGCCGCATCCATACTCTAAAACCGGACATTTCTAAATTGGTAGGAACCGGACATTTCTATTTTGGGTTGACATCAACAGAACCGCTCTCTTGTAATCCCTTCAAAAATTATCTATAGTGATGATGAACGCGTTCAACCCCTATCCAAAGAATCTTCATCCGATGACGATTGGACTCAACGAAATCAACCGGGCCTATCAGACCATCCGTTCCTCGGTTGATCCCACCCCGCTCGTCCCCTCCCGTTCGCTCAGCCTTCGGATGGGGATTCCGGTCTATTTGAAGCTTGAAAATCTTCAGACGACGGGATCGTTCAAAATCCGGGGGGCCTTCAACCGGATCGCCCTCCTGACGGCCGCCGAGCGGCGGAGAGGGGTGGTCGCCGCCTCGGCGGGGAACCATGCCCAGGGCGTCGCCCTCGCGGCCCGAACACACGACATCCCGTCCACGATCGTCATGCCCGAAGGGGCCTCGATCGCAAAGCAGGAAGCGACCCGATCCTACGGCGCCCGCGTGGTCATCCATGGAAAGGATTTCGACGCGGCGATGAGAATGGCGCGGGAGATCGAACGGACCTCCGGAAGGATTCTCATCCATGCCTTCGACGACGAGGCCGTGATCGCCGGACAGGGAACGATCGCGCTGGAGATCTTAAAGGCGCGACCGGAGATCCGGACCCTTCTCGTTCCGGTCGGAGGAGGGGGGCTCGCTTCGGGGATCGCGATCGCGGCCAAGGCGATTAATCCCAGAATCCGCGTGGTCGGGGTCACGGCGCCGGCCCGTCCCACCCTGGCCGACGGAATCGCCGTAAAATCGCCGGGACGGATCACGCGGCCGATTCTGAAACGGTATCTGGATCGGATGATTCCGGCGGCGGAGGATGAGATCGCGGAAGCGATTCTGCTTCTCATGGAGCAGAATCGGATCATCGCCGAGGGGGCCGGCGCCGCGCCCGTGGCGGCGCTGCTGAATCACGGCCGTCGGCTTCTTGGCCCGGTCTGCCTCGTCATCAGCGGCGGCAACATCGACGTCACACTGATCGAGCGGATCATCGAACGCGGCCTGGTCCGGACCGGCCGTCTTCAACGCCTCTCGGTCGTTCTCCCGGACCGGCCCGGGGCGCTGGCCGGGCTGACCGCCGTCATCGGCGGGCTCGGCGCCAACATCCTCCATATCGTTCACGACCGCCTCTCGCCCGGCCTCCCCATCACCCGGAGCCGGATCGACCTCGCGCTGGAAACCCGAGGCCCGGACCACAACCATAGGATTATTACCCGGCTGAAGCGGACCGGCTATCCACTGCTTTAACGCGGCGGGATGGAGATGTGCACTGCCAAAATGAAGAACCCCGCCCGTAAAGGCGGGGTTCTTCGATGGGGTGCGGATACCTCCCTTACTCCTATTCCGTTCTCTTAAACGTCATAGTAGAGGAAGAACTCATACGGGTGCGGTCTCAATCGCATCGGATCCACCTCTTTCTCCCGCTTGTAGCCGATCCAGGTCTCGATCACGTCTTTCGTGAAGACGCCGCCCTTCAACAGGAAGTTATGATCCTTCTCCAAGTTGTCCAAGGCATCATCCAAGCTGCCCGGCATGGTCGGGATCTTAGAGGCCTCTTCAGGCTCCAGATCGTACAGGTCTTTGTCCATGGGCAATCCCGGATCGATCTTGTTTTCGATGCCGTCGATGCCGGCCATCAACATCGCCGCAAATCCCAGATATGGATTGCAGGCCGGATCCGGGAAACGAACCTCGATCCGTTTGGTCTTGGGATTGGCGGAGTACATCGGGATCCGCACCGAGGCCGAACGGTTCCGGCTGGAATAGGCCAAAAAGACCGGGGCCTCAAAGCCCGGCGTGAGACGCTTGTAGGAGTTCGTGGTCGGGTTGGTGAAGGCCGCAAGGGCCGGGGCATGCTTCAAGATGCCGCCGATATAATGGAGGCAGGTCCTGCTGATCCCCGCATATTCCTTCCCCGCAAAGAGAGGCTTCCCGTCCTTCCAGATCGATTGATGGGTATGCATCCCGGTTCCGTTGTCGCCGAACAGCGGTTTCGGCATGAAGGTCACCGTCTTCCCATGGCGTTTGGCCACGTTTTTCACAATGTACTTGTACAGCATCATCTTGTCCGCCATCCGGACGAGCGAATCATACCGCATATCGATCTCAGCCTGACCGGCCGTCGCCACCTCGTGATGCTGTTTTTCAACCACGACGCCGGCCTTCTTCATCTCGAGGATCATCTCGGACCGGATGTCCTGCTGGCTGTCCGTGGGAGCGACCGGGAAATAGCCTTCCTTATGGCGGGGCTTGTACCCCAGATTGCCGCCTTCCTTTCCGGCATTCCAGACCCCTTCGTCTGACTCGATAAAGTAGTAACCGCTGTGCGTGTTCTGGTCGAAACGCGCCCCGTCGAAAATAAAGAACTCCGCCTCCGGGCCGAAGTAGGACACATCGCCGAGCTTGCTTTTCAAGAGATAGGATTCGGCCTTTTTGGCGATATATCGTGGATCACGGCTGTACGACTCCTGCGTGATCGGATCCAGGATATCGCAGACCATGCTCAAGGTCGGCGCCTGGCAGAACGGATCGATGATCGCCGTGCTCGGATCCGGAATCACCAGCATGTCGCTGTTGTTGATCGCCTGCCAGCCTCGGATCGACGAGCCGTCGAATCCGGAACCTTCTTTGAAAAGGGCCTCGGTCATTTCGTCCACCGGAATTGTAAAATGCTGCCAGGTCCCCGGAAAATCCACAAACTTTAAATCCACCACCTCAACGCGATTCTTTTTGGCAAATTCCAAGACTTCTTTTACATTCATGAACATCTCCTCCTTTGCGAATTTTATTGTAGGGGCTCGCGTCGTTGCGACTCTATCCCTTTTCTCGGGATCGTCATTGAACCCGAGTGGTTTCCAAAAACTGTTCGATATCCTCGGCCAAGGTCTGTTTAAGATGCCGGATTCTATCAGGATCCGTGATCTTTTGTCCAGCCTGATCGGTCACATGAAAAACATCCACGACCTGGTCCAAATGGGTCGCCACTTTGGCCGTCTGAACGGACAGGCCCAGGGTGAAGAGCGATTGGGCGATCACCGACAACAGTCCGGTGCGGTCGGGGGCGAACACCTCGATGATGGTGTATTTTTCGGACGTGCTGTTGTCCAGTTCGATCTGGACCGGGGCCGTCCTCGGCAAAACCGGCGAACCCGACCGGATCCTCACGCCGACGCTGGACGGATGATCCAGAGCCTTCCGCCCCAGGAGCACCTGGGCGATCGTCTCCCGGACATCCTCAAGACGATAGGACGCGGGCGGCCCGGAAAAATCGGGGTCCTGTACCCGAAAGGTATCCACCACGATCGCATTGGACCACGTCGTAATCGTCGCGCTCAGAATCTGAAGGCCCTTGGCCGCCAGAACCGCCGTCATCTTGTAGAAGATTCCGGGCATGAGGCCGTCGAAGGTATACACGCTGTATTCGGTCAAGTTTCGTTCGGCGTCGTTCTCGGCATAAACCTTTACGCTTTTGGGTTCAAGGTGATGAACCCGTTCCAGATCTGAAATGATCCGTTCCGGCGGCGTCGCAATCAGGTACCGCGTCGTCATCGCCGCTAACTGCCCTTCCAGCCAGTCTGATTCATAGAGGTCTTTAAGGCGGGAACGAATCATCTGCCGGACGCGGTTGATCTTTTCTTCTTCGGCCACGATCAGGGTTTCGCCCGTCAGGATCTCCAGCGTCTTTGTGAAGAGTTCGGACAGCAGATCTTGTTTCCAGGCCGTCAAGGTGCCCGGCCCGACCGCCGTGATATCGGCCAGAGTCAGCGCATAAAGCATCTTGAGCGTCTCCGGTGTGGCCGCCGTTTTTGCAAACTGGACCAGCACTCGATCATCCGCAAGATCCCGGCGGAAGGCCAAATGCGTCATCAGGAGGTGTTGGTTGACCAAAAAAACGAGCTGATCTCGGATGGCCGGATCGAGCCCCAACCGACGGGCGGCATCCAAGGCGACGGCCGCCCCCTCCTCCGAGTGATCGCCGCCGAGACCTTTTCCAAGATCATGCAGCAGCAATGAAAGAAAAAGAATCCCCTTTTGCCGGATCTCACGGAAGATGTGGGCCAAAGCGCCCTCTTGGCCGGACATCTTCTCGGCCTCTTCCACCGCACGAAGGCAATGTTCATCCACCGTATACTTGTGATACAGATTGAACTGCATCAACCCTCTCACCCGCTTGAAGGCCGGCAGGATCTGCTCGAGGATCCTGAACCGATGAAGATCGCGCAAGGTTTCGGATACCCCGGCGGATCCCGACAAGATGGCCCAAAATACCGCGCAGGATTCCCTATTCGAAAAATGATCCTTGGGCCATTGTCCCATCGCTTCCATCAACAGCCGTTGTGTCTCGGCCGAAAAGCGGGCGTGATGTTCCTGAGCATAACGGAAGAGCATCAACACCCGATCTCCGCGGCCGAAGACGTGGGCCCGGAATTCGGGAAGAACGGCGATTTCATCGCCGGATAAAAGGAAGTACCGCCCGACCGTGCGACGGGTCCACCGGTGATAGGCGCGGCGCCAGGCATTTCGGGCGATCATGCCCTCGACGGCGCGGCCGGTGATTTCGGCAATGGCCGTCGTATGGTCATAGTATCGCTGCATGAATTGCTCGACGGCCAAAAGACCCCGGTTGTCGTGATAACCCCACTGCGCCGCGAGGCGAACCTGTTCGTCAAACGTCAGCGAATCCTGACACCGGCCGGCGAAGAAGTGAAGCTCGTTGCGGACGCGCCATAAAAACTCCTGCGCCTCGGAAAGGGCCCGATGATCCTGTTTGGACAGGACGCCCTGTTGTTTCAGCTGTTCGAGCGATGCGGTTTGATGCCGGATCTGGGCCAGCCAGCGCAGGAGGTGGAGGTCCCTCAATCCTCCCCGGCTTTTTTTGATGTGCGGCTCCAAAAGGTGGATGGTCGTCCCGTACTGTTCACACTCGGCCTCGCGGCTGCGAATCTTGGCCTTGACAAAAAGATCCGGCTGATGACCGACCACCTTCCGCCGGTACCGGGATCGGAAGCGATCGAACAACGTTCGGCTTCCGGCTAAGAATCGGGCCTCCATTAAAGCGGTCCGGACCGTGAGATCGGAACGCCCGATGGCGATGCAGTCATCCACCGTTCGCGTGCTGTGCCCGACCTGGAATCCCGCGTCCCAGAGATTCTGCAAAATGACGCCGGCGATCTTCTCGATCTCGTCCCGGACGGACGTCCGGTGGAGAAACATGATATCGATATCGGAGTAGGGAGAGCGCTCTCCGCGCCCGTATCCCCCCAGCGCCACGACGGCCAGCCCGTCCTCGAATGTCCAGCGGCGGTCGGACGGAACCTTTTCAAAAACGTCCCTATGGATCCGTTCGATCACCTCATCGGTCAGATCCGTCAGGGCCGCGATCACCTGTTCTCCCGTCGCCCCCTGCGCGTGATGCCGGCGGATTTCGTCAAGCCGCTTCTGTAGATAATCTCGAAGCATCGTTACTTCATCTTTCCCTCCGGGGCCTTATCATACCACACAATGGTGGGGACAGATTTCAAATCTGTCCCCACCCGTCACAATGCGGAATCGCCCGATTCGCCGGTTCGGATACGGATTGTCTGGGCTACATCGGTCACGAAAATTTTCCCGTCGCCGATCGTGCCGGTCTTGGCCTTGCTCATGATCGCTTGAATCGCCCGATCGGCCACGGTGTTTGCAACCACCACCTCGATCTTGATCTTGGGAACGAACTCGATCGTGTATTCGGCCCCCCGATAGGTTTCCTTGTGCCCTTTCTGTCGACCAAACCCCTTTACTTCGCTGACGGTCATTCCCTGGATCCCGATCTCGGCAAGGGCTTCTTTGACTTCATCAAGCTTAAACGGCTTGATGACGGCCTCGATTTTTTTCATGGTGTCTCTCCCTTTTTAAAGACAAATTTCAAAGAACATATCCGCTTTCGTTGTGCTGGCTCAAATCCAGCCCCATCCGCTCTTCCTCTTCCGTCACCCTCAGGCCCATGATTATATCAACAACCTTTAGGATAACAAAGGTTCCGACCAGGGCTAAAATCCACGAGGCCGCGACGGCCGTGATCTGGGGGATGAGCTGGCCGGGGTTGCCGAAGAACAGACCGTCGTTGCCGCCCGAGTTGATGGCCTTCGAGGCAAAGAGACCCGTGGCAAGCGCCCCCCAGGTCCCGCCAATGCCGTGAACTCCAAAAGCATCGAGCGAGTCGTCATATCCCAATTTCCCTTTAAGAATGACCGCTGCAAAATAACAGAAGACGCCGGCGCCGATCCCGATCCAGATCGAAGAGATCGGTCCCACAAAGCCTGAGGCCGGTGTGATGGCTACCAGACCCGCCACCGCGCCGCTGGCCGCGCCAAATACAGTCGGTTTTCCCCGATGAGCCCATTCCGCAAACATCCAGGATAGAGCGGCGGCGGCGGTGGCTGTATTGGTCACCACAAAGGCACTGGTCGCCAGCGCGCCGGAGGCCACGGCACTGCCGGCATTGAACCCGAACCAGCCGAACCAAAGCAGGCTCGCTCCTGTTACGACCAACGGCATATTATGAGGAGCCATGGTCTCACGTCCATACCCCAGACGCTTGCCGAAATATAGAGCACAGGCCAGGCCTGATACTCCCGCACTGATATGCACGACCGTCCCACCGGCAAAATCGAGTGCGCCAAGATTCCGGAGCCATCCACCCACTCCCCACACCCAGTGGGCCAGAGGATCATATACAAACGTGGCCCAAAGCAGCGTAAAGACCAAAAAAGCGCTGAACTTGATGCGTTCGGCAAAAGCCCCGACGATGAGGGCCGGCGTGATCACGGCAAACATCGCCTGGAAAATCATGAAGGCCTGATGCGGAATCGTCCCGGCGTAATCCGCGTTGGGATCCAACCCCACCCCGTTTAAACCCAGCCATTCGAGCCCTCCGATGATATGACCTTTGTCCGGTCCGAAGGCCAGGGAATATCCATACAGCACCCACTGGACGCTGATCAGACAGAGGATGATGAAACTGTGCATCATGGTTCCGAGAGCGTTTTTCCGACGCACCATCCCGCCGTAGAACAGCACCAGACCGGGAGCGGTCATGGCCAGAACCAAGGCCGAGGAGGTGAGCACCCAGGCCGTATCCCCGGTGTCTACTTTTGGCGCCGGAGCCGCCGGCGGCGCCGTTGGGGCGCCTGCTGCTTCTGTCGTTGCAGGAGGAACAGCCTCCCCCTGGGCCTGGCTGAGCCCGGGAGTGAGAGTGATCGCAACCAGAAGCAGCAGGGCACCTAATAACCTGCTTTTAATCCATTGGATTCTCATGATTCATTTCTCCTTTAGGAATTTTGTTAGAACATATAGACAACGCCCAGCACCGCGCGGCTCTGGCTGTCTTTTTTTGTGAACAGGCCGTCCTTGTCTTCATAGATTTTGTCGTCCGACTTATCGTTTCGGAACTCCAGACGGGTTAAAAGGTTTTTTGCGATCGTGTGTTCGCCGGTGACCGTCAGCTCCCGAACTTTATTCCCGTTGGGCGTCGTTCCGAAGAACATGAGGTTGTCCTTGTCGTTGACCATCTCATACCGAAGCGCCACGGTGTTACACGTATCCACCTTCCATCGCGCATAGGCCGCTACTCCGGAATATTTAAGCGTCTTCTGCGAGGGCGCCATCCGATCCTTCTGACTTCCATAGTCGTAGTTGACCATGAAGGAAAGAGCGTCGATCGGATTAAAGGTCACGATGGCATCGTAGACCTGTTTATTGGTGAAGCGGGAACTGCAGGCGGCCGGGTCCGTACATTCTTCCGGCCCGATCCAGTTCAAGACGATCGGAAGCTGCTTGATCGGTGTGATCCCGATTTCAGCCCCGTAGGTCTTCATCTTATTATTCTCGACCACGTTGTTCCAGCCGTTGTAGACATAGCCGTTGACGAAAAGCATGTCCCCGAGCGGCAGATTGGCCCGCACACCGGAGTGATAATAGGGAATCGCGCAGCAAAAGAGAAGCGAGCGGGTGTAGTTCCAGTTGTCCTTGCTCTCGATCACCTCCGCCCCCATGTGCGTCACAAACTTCCCCATGTCCAGCGTCACCCCCACCGGAGTGGCCCAGGTCACATAGGCCTGCTGGATGTTTTTGTATGTGGCCTCGGCGGACTTCGTCGGATCACAGTTCACGATGCCGCAATGCACAAAATCGGTCGTCGGACCGTAATCAAAGTCCATTCGAAATCCGACCGGCTCGGCCGTTTTAGATACGACGAGCTCGGCCAGACTCAGACCGAAGGTGTTGTGGTCGAAATCGAAATTGGTGCCCACACCATTCTTCATGCTATAGGGATGGTTAAAGTTGTAGCTGTAGTAGGTGTCCACAAACCCGCTGATGGTAAACGGGGGCGGGGGCGGGGCGTCTGCCGCGCGAGCGGTGACGGCCGCGGCCGCGTTGATGGCCAGAAAAACACCGAAAATACGAAACACCATTCTCATAACGTGTCCTCCCTGCAAGGTTAATTCGCACTTAGAACAGTCTTAAGGATTCTTAAATCCAGCGGGCTTCGTTGCCGAGGTAGTAGGGATACGACATCGTATCCGAAAGGTCTTGTCGCTCATATAAAAGCAAGATCAATGCCATTATTCTTCAGAATAAGTGGTTCTTTAAATACCTTTTCTATTTAACACGTTATATCTGTTTAAATCAAAAAACTTTCATCGAACTGTGTCCCGGTATATTTGACAATCTTGTCGTAATATTCGACTCGAAAATCCCGGTCCACTGCTAACCGTTCGTCTTTTTAGGAGAAATAGAAAATTCGACAATTCTGTCACGCCCCGACAATTTCGTCGATATTTGAAGCTCATATTTTTTAATCTTGTAGCGCAAGACCCGTTCGCTGATCCCTAATGACTTCGCCGCGCGCGACTGAACACCATGGGCCCTGTGCAGGGCATCAACGATCAGCCGCCGCTCAAGGCCCTCCACCTGTTCTCTCAACCCTTTACCCACCGAACACAACCTCCATCGCGACCCGACCGCTGGTTGATAATCCCGCCGATGGTTTCGCCGTGACCAACCAGGTACGACGCCACGATTTTTGATAAATGGATTGGAGAAGCGCTGAAGATAAAAACCCTATTAATCCAAATAGTAAAAAGCCGGCTCTAAAGGAACCGGTGAAGTCTTTCAAGGACCCGAGAATCGTCGGGAGGAGGAAACCTCCAAATCCGCCGGCCGCCCCGACCATTCCGGTCACTACACCGATCTCATTTCCAAACCGCTTCGGAACGATCTGGAAAACCGAACCGTTGCCCATCCCAAGCCCCATCATCCCCAGGAAAAGCAAGACCGTCACAACGGCCAGTGACGGCAGAAGGCTTATACCCAACATCATAATTCCAACACAGACATACAGCCCCGTAAGGACACGGACGCCCCCGAACCGATCCGATAGGTATCCCCCGACCGGCCGGAAGAAACTGCCGGCAAAGACGCAGGCCGCCGCAAAATTTCCGGCCATCACCTTTGACAGCCCGTATTGATCATGGAAAAAGATCACCAAAAAAGAGGCCAGACCTACAAAACCGCCGAAGGTCACGCTGTAGAAAAAATTAAACCACCAAGCATCTTCATTCTTGAACGGGGATAGATAATCTCGCAGCGGCCGAGGCGCGGGTTGGCTCGGACTTTCCTTGGCCATCAAGAAAAAAAGCCCGAAAGTGATCAGGATCGGTATCATAGCCAGCCCTAAAACCCCATGCCAGCCTGTATGCTCGGCAAGACGCGGGGCCATAAGCATCGTTAAGACCGTACCGCTATTTCCCGCGCCGGCAATGCCCATGGCGATGCCCTGGTGCTCAGCAGGATACCACCGACTCGCCATGGGAAGGGCCACGGCGAAACTTGCGCCGGCCACACCCAACAGCAGGCCCGTGACGATCACTTCGGTCAATGCGTCGGCAAAAAGCCAGCCCCATATTAGAGGAATCAGTGTCAACAAAAGCCCGGCCAGTCCCGTCCTCCGCGGCCCGATCCGGTCGGTCAGGATTCCCATGGGGATCCTTAAAAGGGCCCCGCCTAAAATGGGGACAGCCACTAACAGCCCTTTCTGCGTCGATGACAAACCCAAGTCTTGGGTGATATAAACCGCCAACGGCCCCAGAATGACCCATACCATGAAACTGACATCAAAATAGAGAAAGGCCGAGAACAGGGAACCGGGATGGCCGCTCTTGATCGCCTTTATGAATTTCATAGCTTTGTCTCCCCGGTCCGTATCGTATAGACCTGCTCAACCGACTGGACAAAGATTTTCCCATCGCCGAAATGGCCGGTATAGGCCGCTTTTCGAACGGCCTCCACGGCGCGGTCGGAGTCCTGATCTTCCACGATGATCATCAGCATCAGCTTGGCCAGCTCATCGTAGGTCACTTCACCGACCTGAATGCCCTTCTGTCGTCCCCGGCCCAGCACATCCACCTTAGTCATCGCGTACAGACCTTCTTTCTCGAGCGCCTGAATGACGTCGCTTTCCCGTTCAGGTCTGAGAATCGCTTTGATCAGCTTCATCGCAATGACTCCTTATCGCGTTCACCGGTTCGAATGGCGCAAACTTCCGAAACAGGCAATATAAAGAGCTTGCCGTCGCCGATCCTTCCGGTTTGGTTGACTTTGATAATGGCGGACACCGCCGCTTCGACTTGATAATCGTCCACCACAACCTCGAACAGCCGCTTGGGAAGAAATCGGATGTCGGCCGAACGCCTGAACAATTTCCTCGGATAACGCAGGCCGCCCTGACGGCTGCGCCCCAGTACGCGAAACGTCGTGTAAGCGGTGATCCCGATCTCCTCCAGCGCCTTTCGTGTGGCCAGTGCCTGATGGGGACGGATGACGGCAATAATCTCCTTCATTCCTTCATTCCCTTAGAGATGGTATCCGTCTCCTGTTGAACCGACTTGAGGTTTGCAAACGTCGTCAAGGATATCATCTCACCCTTCATCACCTCGACCGCTTTGTCGCGCGCCACATAGCGGACCAGCCCTTTCAGCACGTCCGGCAATTGGTCGCACGGCACGTCCTCCAACATCTTGATCCCGGCTTGGGCTTTCACCCCGCCGCGGCCGCCGACAAAGATATCCACCGCATCCACCACCTCCGTCGAGCCGTCCGCCTTTGTCAGCTTGGCCCGTTTTCCTAAAAGGCCGATGTCCGAGAGAAGGTGATTGCCGCAGCCGGCGGGGCACCCCGACCAATGGATCCCGACCGGTTTTGTGCTTGCGACCTGTTGTTCCAATCGCCGAGCGATTTCAAGCGCGCGATTCTTGGTCTCGATCAGAGCCAGGCCGCAGTATTCGATGCCGGTGCAGCTCACCAAGCCCCTCATGATCTCGGAGGGGTTGTACTTGAGTTCTTTCAGGAGAGGCTCCTCCTGGATCAGTTTTCCCAACACGCGATCCGGAATGTTGGGAAGGATCAGATTCTGGCCGCCGGTTAATCGGATCTCGCCCGCGCCGTATTCCTCCGAAAGCCGCGCCGTCTCGGCCAACCGATCCGTTGTGATCCTGCCCACCGGCACCGTCAGCCCGACGTAGTTCAGCCCCGGCTGTTTCTGTCTGTATACTCCGATATGGTCTGCTTTCTTTTTTAGATCCCGTTCATCCTTTCCTGAACGCGCGAGGGGCCGACCCATGCGATTTTCCAACTCTTTTCGGAAACGCGCCGCTCCCCATTCATCGAGAAGAAAGGCCAACCGGGCCTTGGTCCGATTCTCGCGCGGCCCATGGTCACGATAGATCAGCGTGATCCGACTTAAGATCTCGGCCGCCTCGTCCGGCCGCACAAAAACATCCAATGGGCTCGCGGCCCGGAATCCTCCGGAGCCTGTCTTGCCTCCGACCAGGACATTAAAACCGGCGCTGATTTGTCCGTCGATCTCTTTCGTGGCCGGGATCAGTGCGATATCCTGGCTTTCGGCATGGGTGCAGTTTTCACGGCACCCCGTGACGGTCACATTGAACTTGCGAGGCAGATTGGTATATTCCCGATTACCGATAAAAAGACCGGTGAATTGTTTAACCACCGCGGCCGTGTCGATCAGCTCGGTCGGAGACAGGCCCGTTACGGGGCAGCCCATGACATTTCGGATGCTGTCCATCCCGGTCTGAAGACTGGTGAGGCCGGCCGAGGCCAGCATCTCAAAAATCGCCGGAACATGTTCAATTCGGATATCTCGCAACTGAATCTGCTGGCGCGTCGTAATGTCGGCGAACCCCTTGCCGAATCGCTTCGAGATCTCGGCGAAGGCGCGGAATTGCGCGGCCCGAGCAATGCCGTTGGGGATCCGGACGCGGATCATGAAATAACCGGGCGTGGGGGTCCGGAGAAACAGCCCGTGCCATTTAAGCCGTTGTATATCTCCCTCGGTGATCTTCTCCCAGCCTTCCTTTGCATACCGAACCAGATCGTCTTGGATATCCAGGCCGTCTTTCTCCCTCTTCCATTCCTCGATCTTGTTCGTCGACGTGGAAACCGCCTTGGGTTTTCGAGCCGCTACGGCAACCCCATCGGACGGCTCTTCCAGAACCGACTCAAGGATCTGCTCGACGAGCGGCGCACAGGTGCCGCAGCCTGTCGTCGCTCTTGTGCATCCTGCGATCTGTTCGCGTGTTTTACAATTCTTTTCACGGATCGCGCCGACGATCTCGCCCTTTGTAACGGTATTACAGTTGCAAACAAGCGCCGCGTCCGGCCAGGCGGCCGGATCATCCGCCTTTTTCGGATCCTCTTTTCCGGAAAGCAGACGAGAGCGTTCCGCCGAGATATCCCGGCTGGTTTGGATCATCTCCCGGACTTCACGACTTCCATCGTCATCCCCCAAAAAGATCGCCCCGACCACGCGTTTGTTCCGGATGACGAGTTTCTTATAAACCGCCATGGCCGCATCCATATAGACCAGTTCTTCGGACTCTTTTTCCTTCCCCTGGTGGTCGCCCATCGAGGTCAGATGGATCCCGGCGACCTTCAGCGTGGTGGAGGGGACCGATCCGCGATAAACCTGTGTTCCTTCACCCGCAATCGAATCGGCCGCGACCTTCGCCTGTTCCAAGATCGGTCCGACGAGCCCATACGTCCTTCCGCGATGCTCGATGCATTCTCCAACGGCATAGACATCCGGCCGGCTCGTCTGCATCGAATCGTCCACAAGGATTCCTCGGTTCACGGCAAGCCCGGCCTCCCGGGCCAGTCCTCCGTTTGGCCGGATTCCGGCCGTGATCAGAACGAGATCGGCCTCCATCATCTCTCCCGTCGTGAGACGGACGGACTCCGCTTTTTTGTCTCCGAGGATCTCTTCCACCGTGCAGCCGAGACGCACGGCGATCCCCATCTTTTCGATCTCGGTTCTTAAGATCGCTCCCGCCCGCTCATCCAACTGTTGCTCCATTAAATGATTCATGAGATGGACCACCGTCACCGCCATTCCCCGATGGGTCAGTCCGCGGGCCGCCTCCAGTCCCAACAGTCCGCCGCCGACCACAACGGCGCGGTAATGATCGGCCGCCCACCGGATCATCGACTCGGTGTCGTCGATATTCCGAAAGGTAAAAACGCCCTTCCGGTCCAGGCCCTTGATCGGCGGGATAAACGGGACGCTGCCGGTGGCGATCAGAAGCCGATCATAGCCGTGCTCCCGACCGTCTTGGGTGAACACCTTCTTTTGATCGGGATCGATTCGAGTCACAAAAGTCCCCGTTCGTAATTGGATCCCGTGCTCTTCATACCATGCCCGGCTGTTCAGGTAAATCTCATTAAAGGACTTGGCGCAGGCCAGAACGTCCGAAAGCAAAATGCGGTTATAGTTGACATGCGGTTCGCCGCCGAAGACGGTGATGGCCGGTCGGGATGATTTTTTGACGATCTCTTCGATCGCGGCCGCTCCGGCCATGCCGTTGCCGATGACGATGAGACGCATGGGTTCACGGTTCATGATTTATGGTTCGGCGGATTCTCAATCCCGTATTTCTTCCGCCATTCCTCGCTCAGTTCGGCCGAACGGCTCTGGCCGCGAAGCCTTTTAATCCCGACGGGATCCCGCCTGAAGACCCGGACCGCCCGAACCCACTTGACGCTCTTGTAGCCCTGAAGAAACGGCACGACCAAGCGGAGCGGCCCCCCATATTCCGACGGCAACGGCGAACCGTTGAGACCGTAGGCGAACAAGACCCGATCGTCTCGGACCTCATCCGAGGAAAGCGTCTCGAAGTAATGGCCGTCGCGTGAATAGAATGAGCAGTAGCCGTCCGGACCGGTTTCGAGCCCGACATGATTCAGGAAATCCGCCAATTTTATCCCTTCCCATTCCACTTCTTCAGACCAGTTGAAGATCTGGCAGATGATCGGCACGCGCATCCGGACTCGCGGAAGATTTTCGAGCGACGCCCAGGATACGAATCTCGGCTTCGCATCCAGCCCGCAGACACTGATCGTTAACGACTCCAACGCCACCGGTTCCGGGATGGGATACATGCAGAGCACCGGAAGCGGCTCGGCTTCAAAATCAATCCGGGCAAACTGATTCGCGAAATTCGGGGGCTTGATGCCTTCTCGTTGCATAAGGGTGACTCGCTGAGTATAGGACTGAGCAACCTTCATGCCAGGACGGTTTAAAAATGTACTCGATGAGGAAGGGTTTAAATTTCAGATGATTAGAAGGTCGGCGCGATGAACGGGAAGAAAAAGAAGGATTCGGCCGGACGACAATTTTGTAGAAGCGTCTACAAATCCGGCGGGCGTAATGCAATCTTGTACTTTTTCATCTTGTATCCGACTTGACGCGGCGTGATGCCCAGCATCTTGGCCGCGCGCGACTGGACCCAGCCGCATTTCTTCAAGGCCTCGATCATCCGATCCCGCTCCAGGTGTTCCACCGTCGTCCGAAGCGTCGGTTTTTCGTCCATGGCCGGAGCGGTCACTTCCCGGACATCCTGAAAGTAGGTCACAATGCTGGACGGCATGGACTGGAAAGCGATCAGGTCCGATTCGGCCAGGACGACCATCCGCTCGATGCAGTTTTCCAATTCACGCACGTTCCCCGGCCAATGGTACCGAACCATGACGTTGAGGACATCCGGCGCGATCCGGACCTGTTTGCGATGCTCTTTGTTGCAACGGGACAGGAAATATTCGATCAACAGCGGAATGTCCTCTTTCCGCTCCCGCAGCGATGGAAGAAAGACCGGAACGACATTCAGCCGGTAATACAGGTCCTCGCGAAACGTCCCCTCCTCGATCGCGGCCTCGAGGTTGCGGTGGGTCGCGGCCACCAACCGGACGTCCACCGACAGGACCTGAGAGCCGCCAACGCGTTCGAACCGCTGTTCCTGGAGCACGCGGAGAAGCTTGACCTGCGTCGCAAGGGGAATGTCGCCGATTTCATCGAGGAAAAGCGTCCCGCCGTCGGCCAGCTCGAAGCGTCCTTTCCGAAGCTGCGTCGCGCCCGTAAAGGCCCCGCGCTCGTGCCCGAACAGCTCGCTCTCGAGCAGCGTCTCGGGCAGCGCTGCGCAATTGACCTTGATGAACGGCCGCTCGGCCCGGGGACTGTTGTAATGGATCGCCCGCGCGATCAATTCCTTGCCCGTCCCGGACTCCCCCCGGAGCAGCACCGTGGCCTTCGACTTGCAGACCTGGAGAACGGCTCGAAACACCTCATCCATGATCTTGCTTTGACCGACGATGTTCCCGATCCGGTAACGGTTCTTCAATTCGCTCTGGAGTTGAACGTTTTGGGCCACCAGCTCGCGTTTTTCGCGCGAGACGGTCTGTTGAAGTTTGACGGCCTGCCCGATCAACGAAGTGACGACGGTCAGAACGCGGACGTCGTCGTCGAAGTCGGGTGAGCCGTTTTTAAACAGGCGGTCGACGCTCAAGACCCCGATCGTCTCGCCGTGGATCTTGACCGGCATGCAGAGAAACGCGATCCGCTCCTTCGCGAGGTCGCCCCGCGAGCGCGTCCGGTTTAAGAACAGCGGCTCGCGCCCCACATCCGGCACGATCATCGGCTCCCCTTTCTCAAAGACGCGGCCGGTCACCCCTTCGCCGATCTTGAATCGCCCCCGGGCGATCTCCTCCGGCGTCAGGCCGTAGGCCGTCTCGATGACCAGCTCCCCCGTCTCGGGATCGAGCAGGGTCAAGGTTCCGCGGCGCATCTCGAGAACGGACGACAGGATCTCGAGAATCCGACGCGACGTTTCCTTGACGTCCAACGACGAGGCCAGCGCGCGGCTGATCTCGTAGAGAGCCGTCAGCTCTGCGATCTTGCGGGGCGTGTTCTGCGTATCCATCCGACCCCGTCGCTCACATCGAAACGGCGGCCCGACCGCGTTCCCGGGTTTGGATGCGGACAGCCTCCTCGACCGGCAGCACGAAGATTTTTCCATCGCCCGCCCGCCCGGTCGCAGCCGCCTTCGACAACGCCTCGACGACCCGTGGCGCGTCTTCAGCCGGAACGAAAATCTCGATCTTCATCTTCGGGACGAAGTCCAGGACATACTCGGCGCCCTGGTACACCTCAATACGGCCTCGCTGGCGGCCGAAGCCCCGGACCTCCATGATCGTCATTCCCTGAACACCGAGCTGGATCAGGGCTTCCTTCACCTCGCCGAGTTTTTCCGCGCGAATATACGCTTCGATCTTCTTCAAAGGTTTTCCTCCGAAAATAAAAAGGCGTCCTCTCTTGGATGAAAGAAGACGCCCTCGTCATGAACACATCGTCGTGTTGTTCTTTTTATAACACAGCGATCAAAGCGCCGTCAAGAAATATTCCTGAGTCGCGGATCTATCGAACCAGCTTTTTATATTTAATCCGATGCGGTTGATCGGCGTCGGTCCCAAGCCGCTTGTGGCGGTCGGCCTCGTACTCCTGATAATTCCCCTCGAACCAAACGACCTTGCTTTCCCCCTCGAACGCCAGAATG
This sequence comes from Nitrospirota bacterium, assembly GCA_016201865.1. Classification (GTDB taxonomy): domain Bacteria; phylum Nitrospirota; class Nitrospiria; order JACQBZ01; family JACQBZ01; genus JACQCA01. The sequence continues at coordinate 39,491 of JACQCA010000065.1, read as the reverse complement.
TGCGTGGCGATCCGATCCAAAAACCAGCGGTCATGGCTGATGAGCAGCGCGCAGCCGGCAAAATCAAGGAGCGCCTCTTCCAGGGCGCGAAGAGTCTCGACATCCAGATCGTTGCTTGGCTCGTCGAGCAGCAGTACGTTTCCGCCGCTTCTTAACAGCTTCGCCAGATGTACCCGGTTTCGCTCTCCGCCGGAGAGCTCTTTGATCCGTTTTTGCTGATCGGTGTTCTTAAAGTTGAAACCGCCGACATAGGCCCGCGCCGGAAGCTCCCGCTTTCCAACCAGGATGATATCGTTTCCTCCGGAGATTTCTTCAAAAACCGTTTTTTTATCGTCGAGTGTGTCCCGCGACTGGTTGACATAGGCCAGCTTGACGGAGTCGCCGATCCGAAGCGCTCCCCCATCCGGCTTTTCCAGCCCCGCGATCATATTGAAGAGGGTTGTCTTCCCCGCGCCGTTCGGCCCGATGATCCCGACGATCCCCCCGCGCGGCAGGCTGAAATTCAAGCCGTCGATCAAAAGCCGGTCGCCGAATCCCTTTTTGAGATCGGCCGCTTCGATGACGAGATCCCCCAGGCGCGGCCCCGGCGGGATCATGATATCCTTCGTCTCATTTCGAGCCTGCGACTCTTCAGACGCCAGCTCCTCATAGGCGGCCAGACGCGCCTTGCTCTTGGCATGCCGCCCCTTCGGCGCGGTCCGAACCCACTCCAACTCATGCTGCAATGCACGGCGCTTGGCGCTTTCCTGTTTTTCCTCCTGGGCAAGGCGTTGCGTTTTTTGATCAAGCCAGGACGAATAATTTCCCTCCCACGGAATCCCCTTGCCGCGATCGAGTTCCAGAATCCAACCGGCCACGTTATCGAGAAAGTACCGGTCATGTGTCACGGCGACGACAGTACCGGGGAAGTCTTTGAGAAAGCGTTCCAGCCAGGCGATCGACTCGGCATCCAGATGGTTCGTCGGTTCATCCAAAAGGAGCATGTCGGGCGCGGAGAGGAGAAGCTTGCAAAGCGCCACACGTCGCTTCTCACCGCCGGAGAGCGTGGCCACATCGGCCTCCCACGGAGGAATCCGAAGGGCGTCGGCCGCGATCTCCAGATGCCGGTCCAGTTCCCAGGCATTGACCGCGTCGATCTTTTCCTGTAGCTGGCTCTGCTTTTCAAGCAGCGCCGTCATGGCGTCATCCGACATCGGCTCCGAAAATTTCGCGCTGACCGCGTTGAACTCGTCGAGCAAGGCCTTCGTATCTGCGACCCCTTCCTCCACGTTGCCGCGGACATCTTTTGCGGGATCGAGTTTCGGCTCCTGCGGCAGAAAACCGATCCGCACTCCCTTCGCCGGCTTCGCTTCACCCAAAAAATCGGGGTCGACGCCCGCCATGATCCGGAGCAGGCTCGACTTTCCGGAGCCATTCAGCCCCAGCACTCCGATCTTCGCGCCGGGGTAAAACGAGAGCGAGATATCCTCCAGGATTTTCCGCTTCGGCGGAACAATCTTGGTGACTTTGTTCATGGTGTAGATGTATTGATACGTCGCCAATGATCTTCCTTTCGGTTTAAAAAGATTAAGGTGTCGACTATACGCCTACAAAACGGCTGGATCAAGTCTAAGATCTTCTCTTCGGTGATTATATCACAGCCGTCTTTTCCTTTTGCGGCTGATAAACATGGGCCAGGTCGTTTAATATTTTCACGCGCTCCTTGATCGGCGGATGGGTCGAGAAGAGCCCGACGGCCCAGGTGGAACCGCTGTAGGTGTTGAGCGGATTGACGATGAAAAGATGCTGTGTGCCGCGGTTCGCAATATCCAATGGGTCCGGATCGGCCGATATCTTTTCAAGCGCACGCGCAAGGCCGAGCGGATTTCGCGTGAGTTCCGCGCTCCCGTTGTCCGCCAGAAACTCCCGCGTTCGGGACATCGCAAACTGGATGATCCTTGCAAAGAGCGGCGCGATGACGGAAAGCAGAACCGCAAGAACGAAGATCAGCGCGGCGACTTGCGCTCCTTTGCGTGATTTGAATCCGCCCCATCGACTCGCGCGCCAGAAACTGTCGCACAAAATCACGATCGCGCCGACCAGCACGGCCATCAAGATCGCGTACCGCGTGTCAAACTGCCGGATGTGGCTCATTTCATGACCAATGACGCCTTGCAACTCCTCGCGGTTTAAAATCTCAAGCAGGCCGGTTGTGACGGCAATCGAAGCCCGCTCCGGTTCGCGGCCCGTCGCGAAGGCGTTTGAAGCCCCGGAACGAATGACGTAGACTTTGGGCTTGGGCAATCCCGCCGCAATCGCCATCTCCTCCACCACGTTGTAAAGCAGGCGGTATTCCATCGGGTCGGCAGGAATCGCGCCCATTAACCCCAAGACGACCCCATCACCACTGTAGTAGGAGATCAATGCAAAGACGAGCGAGGCGGCAACGGCTGAGACCAGGCCAAGAGAAGGATTGCCGTAAGCGCCGCCGATCAAATAACCGACCGCCGCAAGCAGCAGGACCACAAGCGTGATCAGTATCCACGACCGGCGCTTGTTACGATGGATCTGGTCGTATAGATTGGCTGGAGGGGCCATTGAAGAATCTCTTGCCCCTGAAGGGGGATTTTATTTCGTCTGGATCTCTTTATACTGATTCGTGATCGGCACGCGGCGGTCTTTGCCGAAGGCGCGCGGGGTGATCTTAATCCCGATCGGGGCCTGGCGCCGCTTGTACTCGCTGCGGTCCACCATGCGGATCACCTTCTCGACCGTCCGCCGGTCGAACCCCATCGAGACCAGCTCCTCAAACCCCACATCCTCCTCCACATGGGCCACCACGATCGGGTCCAGAACAGAATAAGGCGGAAGCGTGTCCTGGTCCGTCTGGCCCGGCCTCAGTTCGGCCGTCGGCGGGCGCTTGAAAACCCGCTGCGGAATGATCGGCCGCTTCTCCTGGGAATTTCGGTGATTCGCCAATTCATACACGAGGGTCTTTGGAACATCCTTGATCACGGCGAAACCGCCGGCCATGTCGCCGTACAGCGTCGCATATCCGACGCTCATCTCACTCTTGTTTCCGGTCGTTAAGACCAGCCATCCGAATTTATTCGACAAGGCCATCAGGATATTTCCGCGGATCCGGGCCTGAAGGTTCTCTTCCGTGGCGTCGGCCGCGCGGCCCTTGAACTCCTTCGAAAACATCTTGAGATAAGCCGAAAAGACCTCCTGGATGGGGATCACGAGCAGCTTGATGCCGAGCGCCTTCGCCAGAAGGCGGCTGTCCTCTTCGCTGGCGGCCGAGGTGTATTGGGACGGCATCAGGACGCCGACGACGTTTTCTTTTCCGAGCGCATCCGCCGCGATCAGCGCCGTCAGGGCCGAATCGATCCCGCCGCTGACGCCGATGACGACCTTCGAGAAACCGTTCTTGGTCACGTAATCCCTCACGCCCAGCGTCAGCGCGCGGTAGACCTCCGTCAGCGGATGGAGCGGCTCGATCGGCTTCGGATGGAGCGGCCGCTTTTTTGCCGGTTCCACGCGGTGCGACAACACAAACCGTTTCACGGGGGGCTGCTCGGCCATGAAGGCCAGCTTTTTTGTTCGACGCCGCGGATCGCGAAGGCGCGTCCGGAAGACCCCGTCGATGTTCAGATCGGCCAGGATCAATTCCTCCTCAAACGCGCGGCCGTGGATGATCGCCTGCCCGTTCTGATCGAAGACGGCGCTCTGGCCGTCGAAGACCAACTCGTCCTGCCCCCCCACCATGTTCGTGTAGGTCACAATCACGCTGTTGTCGCGCGCCCGGGTCGCCAGCATCTGCTCGCGGAATTTCGTCTTCCCGCGGTGATACGGCGAGGCATTGATGCTCACGATCACCTCGGCGTCGCCGCCCAGGGACTGCGTCAGCGCCGGCCCCTCCGGATGCCAGAGGTCCTCGCAGATGTTGACGCCGACCGCCACGTCCCGGACCACGATCACGGGGCATTCCGTGCCGGCCTGAAAATACCGGTATTCATCGAAGACGCCGTAGTTGGGAAGATGGATTTTGTGATAGATCGTGACCAGACCGCCGTCATGGATCAGGGCCGCGCCGTTATAGATATCGTCCCGCCGGTCCACCACGCCCACGATGGCCGCAATGCCCTTCGTCTGCTTGATCACTTTTTGGAGGGCTTGAAGATTGTCCTGAGCGAACTGGGGCTTTAAGAGGAGGTCTTCGGGAGGATAACCGGGGATAGCCATTTCGGGAAAGGCCACGAGGTCGGCCTCCATCGCCTTGGCCTTTTCGACGTATTCGCAAATCTTCTCGGTATTGCCTTCCAGATCACCGACGGTGCAATTGATCTGGGCCAACGCAATCCGCAACGTCCGCATTCTCTATCCCCTTGGGTTATAAAAATTGTAGGGGCGGTTCGCGAACCGCCCCTACTTGATCTCGGAAGCCAATATAATCGCCTCGGCGATCTCCTTCATGCTCTTCCGTGTGTTCATGCTCTGCCGCTGGATGACGCGGAAGGCCGCGTCCTCCGCAATCTTTTTCTCGCGCATCAGGATTCCTTTCGCGCGTTCCACGACCTTCCGGTTCTCCAACGCCTCCTGCATCTCGTTCGACCGACGAATGAGCTTCGTGTTTTCGATCGCCACGGCCGCCTGGTTGGCGACGGCCTGAAGGATCTTGACCTCCTCGTCGTAAAATTTGTGCTCGTGGGATGTGTAGCTGTTGATCACGCCCACGGCTCGGTCTTTGATCATCATCGGGACCGAAAGCAGCGAGCAGAGCCCCTCTTTGCGCGCAAGATCGACGTACATGTATCCCGGCTCCCGGGTCACATCCGGCACCGCGATCGGCCGCTTTTCCTTTACGGCCAGGCCGCTGATGCTCTGGCCCACCTTCAGATTCGGCTTGCCGCGGTACTCCTCGCTCAAGCTCTGTGTCGCCACGATCTCCAGCTCCTGCGCATCTTCGTCCAGCAGCATGATCGAGCAGATGGTCGAGTTCATCATCTCGGCTGTCATGGCGACGATCAACTGGAGGATCTCTTTCAAATAACGGCTGGAAGCGATCGTCTTGCTGACAAGCGAGAGGGTCTCGATCTGCACCGCCTTCTTCCTCATCTCCTCGTACAGCCGTGCGGTTTCGATCGCCCCGCCGACCTGATGGCCGATCGTGGTCAGAAGCGCAAGCTCGCTGCTCGAATGATGATGCGGCCGCTTGTGCTGGACATTGATCACGCCGATCACTTCATTCTTGGAGATGACCGGAACGGAAAGAAAGGCATGGTAGCGATCTTCGGGGAGATTGTGAAAAACCTTGAACCGGGGATCATCGCTCGCGTTCTTTGCGATCGCCACGAGTTTCCGCTCCCGGGCCACCCATCCCGTGATTCCTTCCCCCAGCTCAAGGCGAACGCGTCCGATCAGTTTGGGATGGGGATTCTTGGTCGCTCTCAAAATTAGTTCTTTGTTGCGGTCGTCATAAAGATACAACAGGCAGGCATCGGCTTTCGTCACCTGCACGACGATATCAATGATCTGCTGTAAGACATCGTCCGGATTCAGATTGCAACTGATCGACTCGCTGATAAGCCGAAGCAGCGAAAGTTCCCGTGTCTTTTCGGACAGCGAACGTTTCAGTTGGGCGATCCGATCATCGCTTGTTTTCATAAGTGCTTGAGACTATACCACAATTCGGGATTAAAACCAAGACTGTGGAGGGGTAATTTTATCGAATGACTAATTTTTTATATACAAATAAAATCGTATAGTTACAATTTAAACTTAATATTTTACATAAAACTTTGATAAAATAACTGGAGGGCGACCCAAAGCAACTCAATTAAAAAAACAAGGCGCTCCGGTTTTGGCCGGAGCGCCGTTGGATCGCGTGCGAAGATCAACCTTTACCTCAGTTTATGGTATGGTAATGGACAGAGCCTTGGTGGCCGTTGTGCCGAGCACATCTATAGCTTGAACCGTAAAGTTATATGCGCCCGTGCCCGAGTCCCCGTTCTGCGTGATCAATCCGGTACTGTCCATGTTGAAATTAGGCGGCAGTGTTCCGAGGGTCAACGACCAGGTATAAGGCGGCCCGCCGCCGCTGGCGGACAGCGTCACGTTGTAACATTTCGGAGTCGGGCAGAGTACCACACCATTCTGCAGTGGAGTTGGCGATATAATCGTTACGACCGTTAAGAAGGGCGCATCCTTGGTGCCGACTATTGCCATCGTCCGGTTGAGCTTAGCCGTCGCATTTTGAGGCTGCCAGGCGATATCGACATTGAGGCTGGACGCTTTCATCTCGATCTTCGAGGCATTCTCATCACAAACCGCCACACCGAACACGTACGGTCCGCCGCCGCTATTGTCCGGAATCACCAGGGAGGAGGAACCTATAATCTCTCCCTGGTCCACTTTCAAATCAATGGTTGTTCCGGGAATCAACGCGTTGTTGTTGATGTCCGCGACATGGATTTCCATATCGGCGCATTCTCCGTTGTGAATCCAGTAGTTGGACCCCGCCCCGGGACGCGGGTCGCGATGGAATTCATCAATCACGATTTTGGATGTCTCGAGGCTGACATCGGGAGGACCGGTGAAGACCATTGTTTGTGATTTCTTTACCTTCTGGTTCGTGCTTCGGAGGTCCACCCAGATGGCGGTATTGCGATCCCAAACTCCATTGCCGTGCGTCCATTTTCCATCGCCGTCGGTGTCTACAAAGAACTCGCCCGTGTTGTACACGTAATCGTAAAAGCCGCCACGCGTACAACCGACCGTCTTCGGAGCTCCAGTCGTCTTATCCCGACAAGGAGCGGTCCCGCCCGGAGCAACGAGAAACGGATCGACCAAAAACGCGTCGCCCGGGCCGTCATAGGCAAAGTTCCCGTTCATGTCGGTGAACGGCTCATTCAAATCACGCACGCCGTTGTCGTTGAGATCATTAAACGGCTCCCCGCGACCCTTGTCGTAGAAGGGTTCTCCAGGATCATACGAATTGTTCGCGTTCATGTCGACAAAGGTCTCCTTATCATCGTACATGCCGTTGTCGTTTTCATCAATGAACGGCTCGCCGCCGTTGTCGTCAAACGGCTCGCCGGAATCGTATACCCCGTTCCCGTTCTGATCGTAGAAGGTCTCCTCCCCCATCGTCACGGCAAGGACGGTGACCCAGCCGTCACGCGGGTTGGGCTCGCCAAAATTGTATCCGTTGCCGTTCAGAAGCGGGTTAGAGTTTTGATCAAAGAAATGCTCACCGACATCATAGCTGACGTTGCCGTTATAGTCCTCAAACAGCTCACCGGCATCGTGACCATTCGCGTTGAGGTTGTTGTACAAAAGAACTTCGTTCCCGATCGGGTTTAAATCCTGTCGCGGATCGGTGTCGATCGGCATTCGGTTCTGGGTTCGCAGTACGACCGAGGTCTGGCCTTTGTCATCCGTAACCCCCTGCCGGTCGATCGCCCCGGCTTCGGTGTAGAAGGAAACGGACGTGCCTGTAAGAATATTGTAATCTCCGAATCGGTCGGCCAGCAACACATTGATCTTCGCGACCTCGTTATCATAGGCCAGGCCGGCCAGGTTATGGATGTCGGCCGAGACGCTGAAGAATCGCGCCGAGGGCACGCCGCCGCCGATGGATAACGGGGTCGAGGTGCTGTAAATATCTCCCGTGGTAAATGTTACACTGCCGTCCATATCCACATAGGCCAGAATGCGGACCGGCCCTGCCACATAACCGCTCTTGACGAAGGTCTTTGCGATGCCGCCCAAGGTTGCAACGGCGGGGGGGGCAATCGTGGCCCCGCCGCCCGGATTAAACCCGTCCAGAAACTGAAAGTGCACCGTGACGCTGCCGTCGCTCACCGGATTACCCTGGGTATCCTTGACACTGAATGAAACTTCCGATACTTCGACCTGCCCGCTTCCCTTCACGCCGATCACCTGCGGATTGGCCTGCTCAAATTTGATGCTTCCCGAAGGCAAGGCGTTGATGGTAAGGTTCGCCGAGTTAGAGACGGTCCCGGCGATGGCCGTAACGGTTACAGCGCCGGAATTCGCGCCGGCGATGAAGCTGATGGTGGCTACTCCGCCTCCACCCGTTGTCGGAGCAGAGGACGGGCTCAGCGTGCCGAGCGATGAAGGGCTTACCGAAAACGTCACGGTGGTATTGTCCGGAACCGGGTTCCCGTTGCAGTCCCTTACCGTTGCGGTAACCGTTGAGGTGCCGTTGACATTGATCGAACCCGCCGGATTAAATACGACCGAGATCGGCGTTGGGGTATTCGACGGAATGCCGGCGCACGAAACGGTCACGCTGACCGCATTGCTCGTGATCGTCCCGCTCGAGGCCGTAATATTGACCGGCCCGCCGGGCGCGACGGCCGTCACCAGCCCCGTGCTGCTGACCGTGGCCACGCTCGAATTACTTGAAGACCAGATGAAGGTGACCGATGTGATCGGATTGCCGGAGGCGTCCAGTGCCGTTGCGCTGAGCTGCTGCGTCTGTCCCGTTGCGCGCGTGAAGGGACCGGCCGGGGTGACCTGGATCGTTGCAACGGCGGATCCCCCTCCTCCCCCTGTTCCGGCCGGCGCAGTCGTGACATTTACATCCGGATTCTTACTGCAGGCCGTTGCCGCAATGAGCATTGCGATGATCCCGAACCACCTGACCGCCGTCCGTTTCATACCGCCTCCTTTATATGTCACCGATGATCGAATTTTACCCGGTGAAGCCGTTTTTTTATGGACAATTGTCATAATTGCCGATGCTGATGGTCGTGGAACCGATTAAGATCACCTCTTGGTTGAACTGGGTCGTTCCCGTGATCGTATAGGTTGCGGTGTAGGTCGCGGCCGGGTACAGACTTCCGCCGCCGCTGACATATTGCGTTTTGGTTTGCGTATTCATCAACTCGAGGGTCGTTGTAACGGATGAGCCGTCCGTGTTCACATGAATCTTCGCGCCGGGAAACGACATGGTCGTCAAGGGAGGCGCCGTCACTAAGTTGGTCGAACTGGGCGTGTATAAGACGGTGTAACCGTTGAAGTCTATGAAACCCGGCGCCGGCGGCGACTTTGCGCCGGTCATCAAGGTCGCCGAGATCGTCACCTTGGCCGAATGATCGCCGAACGGTTCCGCCTTTCCCGTGCCGCAATCCGCGGCTCCAATTACATCAACCGAGCTTGTGTCTTTACCGGAAATGGAGTCAAAGGGCGCGATCGAGTCGATCGTAATACAGGCGCCGGTCGCATCCACGCCGTTGCATTGCCCGCTTCCTCCGACCGTGCCGCAGCCCAGCGCCAGTCCAAGCACGGCCATCGTTCCCAACATCCGCCACGCCCGCCATAACGTTGCGCTATTTGATTTCTTCACCCCGCCCTCCTTTTGTATGTGGGGGCCCGTGCGGCTCTCAAATCTCAAATTTGAAATTTGAAATTTCAAATGCCCCCACTCCCCGCGCTCGCCCCGGCAAAGCCGGAGGCTCGCTTTGTTCAATACCCATGACCATTGGTCGATCATATTTAAAACCCCGCCTTCAACAGGCCCTGAATCTCTTTTTCTTCGACCGGTTCGACCGCGACATGTCCGATTCGGTCGGCCAAGACGAAATGAATTCGGCCGCCGGACACCTTTTTGTCCAGCCGCATACTTTTGAGTATATCGGCAGTCTTAATTTTCGGCAAGGCGACCGGAAGTCCGGCCTTCTGCAGCAGCATGATTTGCCGCCTCGCTACAGAATTCTCTGTAAGACCCAGTCGAACGGCGAGTTTCGCGGCAAACGCCATCCCGATCGAAACGGCCTCGCCGTGAAGATAGGTCCGATAGTTCGTGATTGTTTCGAGCGCATGCCCGAAGGTATGGCCGTAGTTGAGGATCTTTCGCAACCCGCCCTCCCGCTCATCTTTTTGAACGACGGCCGCTTTAACCCCGCAGGACTTGCGTGTGGCATGGGTCAGCGCCGCCGGCTCCTTTTTCAGTATCTTGTCCATGTTGTCTTCGAGATAGGAAAAAAATTCCTCATCCGCAATCACGCCGTACTTGATCACCTCCGCAAGGCCCGAAACGAACTCCCGCCGGTCGAGCGTCTTTAAGACGTCCGGATCAATGAAGACCAGCCTCGGCTGATAAAAGGCCCCGATCAGGTTTTTACCCTTCGGATGATCCACGCCCGTCTTGCCGCCGATGCTTGCGTCCACCTGGGCCGCAAGCGTGGTCGGGACCTGGACAAAGTTGATCCCGCGCATGAAGGTCGCGGCCGCAAACCCGGCCAGATCCCCGATCACTCCGCCTCCCAGGGCAATGATCGTGGAGCCTCGCTCAAACGACGTTCGGAGAAGCGCATCGTAAACCGTCGAGACCGATTTTAAGTTTTTGAACCGCTCGCCGTCCGGCAAGATGACCGTCGTGACGTCGAAACCGGCCTTTCCAAGACCGCGGGTGAGAACCGCGCCGTAAAGGCGCTTCACGCGCGGATTCGTGACGACGGCCGCCTTCCCTTTCAGGCCCAATCCGACCAGCCGTTCCCCGAGCTTCCCGATCGTGCCGCGCCCGATCTCGATCGCGTAACTCCGTTCTCCGAGATCCAGACGGATGGGGTCCGAATCGGATAGACGGTGAACCTCCTTGATCATGTCCACGACCTGATCGATCGTTCGATGGGTCGTATCAATCCGGTGATCCGAAAGGCCGTAGTACGGCCGCCGGGCCGAAAGCAGCCGCTCAATTCGTTCATGGCGATTTTCATGCAGGAGCAACGGACGGTCGGATCCGGCCGTCCTCATTATGATTGCATCGGGCGAGGCCTCAAGCCCGATGAGAAGGCCGTTTCGTCGGAGGTTTTTGAGATTCACGGGATCCAACACCGCTCCGCCGCCCGTCGCGATCACGCATGATTTTTTCTGGGCCAGTTCCGACACAACCGTCCGCTCCAATTTTCGGAAGTAGCGCTCGCCGGACCTTTTAAAAATCTCGGGTATCGTTGATCCTGCCCGCTCGACGATCCGAAGATCGGTGTCCTCGAACGACCAGCCGAGTTTTCCGGCCAGCCGCTTCCCGACCTCGCTCTTTCCGGTTCCCATGAAACCGATCAAGACAATATTCTTCATCACCAGTTTTTGACATAGTCCCGGTAACCGTCGTAATTGCGTTTCATCTCGGACAGCGAATCCCCGCCGAACTTCTCGACCATTGCGGCCGCAAGCTCCCACGCGACGACGGCCTCGCCGATGACGCCGGCCGCCGGCACGGTGCAGATATCGGAACGCTCGACCGTGGCCTCAAAAGGTTCCTTGGTTTTGATATCGACGCTTTTCAGCGGGGAATAGAGGGTTGAGATCGGCTTCATCGCCGTCCGGATCACGATCGGCTGCCCGTTCGTGATCCCGCCCTCGAACCCGCCCGCGTTGTTCGTCTTTCGGTAAAAATGCCGGCCCGATTCGTCATAAAAAATCTCGTCGTGAACCTCGGACCCGAATCGCCGCGCGGCCTCGAACCCCATCCCGATCTCGACCCCTTTCATCGCCTGAATGCTCATCAGCGCAAAGGCCAGTCGGGCCGAGAGCCGCCGGTCCCAATGACTGTAGCTCCCCAGGCCGATCGGAACGTTCTCGACGATCACCTCAAAGACGCCGCCCAACGTGTCTCCCTTTTCCTTCGCCTCGCGGATTTTCTGGATCATCTTCTCGGCCGCCGTCGCATCGGCGCACCGGACCTCGGATCGTTCCGTCGCGTCCCGAATCTCAAGAAAGGTCATCCGGCTCGTCTCGGCCGGAATCCCGCCGATCTCACGAACATGGCTGATGAGGGCGATCCCGAACTCATTGAGAAGGGCCTTGGCTGCGGCCCCCACGGCCACCCGGATCGCGGTCTCCCGCGCGCTGGCCTTTTCGAGAACATTTCGGATATCGGTATGGGCGTATTTGATCGCACCGACCAGATCGGCATGCCCCGGTCTCGGCTTGGTGACGACGCGTTCCGCGGCGGGATCGCCGGCGGGCCGGGCGGGCGGGCCGGGATCGACCGCCATGATCTCCTGCCAATTTTTCCAGTCTTTGTTGGCGATCAAAAGACCGATCGGGCTTCCCAAGGTGAATCCTTTTCGAACACCGGAAACAAACTCCACTCGGTCCTGCTCGATCCGCATCCGCCCCCCGCGACCGTACCCTTTCTGACGACGGGCGAGGTCGAGATCAACGGCCGCCTCGGTCAACGGGACGCCGGCCGGCATTCCTTCGACCACCGCCAAGAGCAGTTTGCCGTGGGACTCGCCGCCGTTGAGATATCGGAGCATCAATGGATTACTCTTTTACGATCTTGGGGGTCAGGAAAATCAGCAATTCATTTTTGGTATCCGTCTTGGCTTCATTCTTGAACAGCCAGCCCAAGACCGGAATTTTTGAGAGCAATGGGATCCCTGCTTCGGTGTCTTTTCTCTCATCCACGAAGATCCCCCCGATCACGGTCGTCTCTCCGTCCCGAACCAGCACCTCGGTCGTCGCCTCCCGCTTTGCGATGCTGGGACCGGCGGGGCCGCTGAAACTGCCGATGGAGTTTCGGGCCGCCTTTACCTTCATGATGATGCTCCGATCCGGGGTGATATGGGGCGTCACTTCCAATGTCAGATTGGCATCGATGAAGGTGGTGGTCGGTCCGGTATTGGACGAGGACGTCTGGTACGGAATCGATTCGCCCTGCTCGATCTTGGCCTTGAAGTTGTCAATCGTCGTCACCTTCGGACTTGAGATGGTTTTGGTCAATCCGTTGAGCTCGCCCGCGGAAAGGCGCAGGTCAAGATTGATGGGGCTGTTCGTAAACCGACCGAAGTTGAAACCGACCGAGGGCACCGCATTCAGACCCGCGACATTGGCCGGCATATTCACTGCAAAATCGGGACTAAAACTCCCGAACTTGGGCTGAGCGACGCCGGGTGCGGCGTTCACTCCTTGGACGCCGAACACGTTGTTTGAACTGATGCCGGCGAACCCGGCGCCCCACTGAATGCCGAGGGACTGGGCAAAGCTGGTATCGGCCTGAATGATTCGGGCTTCGATCTGAACCTGCGGTGTGCGCGTATCGAGGGTTTTAACCAAGGCCACAATTTCATTGACGTCTTTTTCAATGTCCTTGATGATTAAGGTATTCGTCCGCACGTCGACCGTGATATCCCCCCTTACGCTGAGGTTCTTTTTCAGCGACCCGGCCAGTTCTTCGGCCTTGGCATAGTTGACATAAATTACTTTTGTAAGGAGGTCCTCCGCCTTAATCTTTGTCTCCTTCGCATGGGCCTCTTCATCCTGCTGCTTGGTGATGTTGGCCATCGTCGCCACGCGGATAATATTCCCCTCGCGAACCTGTCCCAAATTACTCATCTTCAAGACGATATCCAGAGACTGATCCCACGGCACATTGACGAGCTTGAGCGAGACCCTGCCTTTGACATCCTCGCCGATCACAATATTCAAACCGCTGACGTCGGCCAACAATCGAAGGACGTTGCTGACATCGGCGTCTTGAAAATCCAGCGAGATTTTGCGCCCCGTATATTTCTTTGGAGGCGCGCCCTCCTCTTTCGCGACCTTTCCCGGTTCCGGAAGCGACGAAGGCGCTTGAAGCCTCTCCGTCGTTTTTTCTTCCGGAGCTTCCATGGGGCGCGTTTCGACCACGGCCGGGGCTGATGTCGTCGGTTTTTCCTCCGCCGTCATCAGCGGCGTCGGCGCGGCCGGTTTTGCCTCGGGAACCGGAACGGGCGCTGCAGGTTTTTCCCCGGCCATCGCCGGGACCGAGGCCGCCTCGGCTGCCGTTAACGTAACGGCCACCTGCTTCCCGGACGGCTCTACCGCATAGGCGGCCTTTGTATTCAGATCGAAGACGACGCGGACCTTCTTCGGATTGAGATGTTGGCCGATTCGGACCCGTTTGAGAAGCGCGTGGTTGACCGGAACAACGTTGGGCCGGATGCCGTTCGTCACGTCCGGCAGATCCACCACCAACCGATTGCCTTCAACCATGAAGGCGTCCGGCTTCAAGACGCCGTCTGCCGTGATCAGGACATGGATCCGATCCGAATTCGGTTCAAGCGTCAGTTTTGAGATGATCGTCGCGGCCGAAAGCGCCGGGGCGATCGAGAGCGGCGCCTCTTCAATGACCGGGGCCGGCGGAACCGGAACTTCCGGAGGAGCCGTCCCGGCCTGCGGGGCCGCCTCCGTCGGAGGCTGCGGAGCTGCCGGGGCCGTTGTTTCTCCCGCCGGCGGAGCGGAGGGCTTGTCGATATCGATCAGCAATCGCTCTCCTTCGGCACGCACACGAGAAAGGACGGCTTCGGAAAGAGTGATTTCCAAGCGGACCACATTGCCGGGTTTTTCTCCCTCGACCGGGAGAAGATCAACGACGGCCCCCTGGCCGATCGGCATGCGGTCCTTGAATTTCCCGACCGAGGTGCCGGCCAGGTCCACGATCAACCGCTGGGGCTCGGTCAATTGGTAAGAGGTGTAGATCAACGGTTTCTGGCCCGCAACGACGATCTCCGTTTTATCCGCCTGATCGGACACCGTAATCGCCTGAATGGTGTTTCGCTCATCGCCCGGCTTGGTCTGTTGACGAACGGATGCGCATGAGACCGTTCCCAGGACAACGACCAGCGCCACGGCCGGCGTCAGAAGCCCGTTGAATCCGCGCTCAACGAAAAGCGTTTTGAATTTCATTCGCTCCCCTCCTTTTGGGGATGAAGTTCCATCTTGATCTCTCTTACTTTCTTTTCACCGAAAATGTCGGTGTATTTCTCTTCGATGACCAGATAACGATCGGTGATCCGTCGAACCGTCCCGTTGTTCGGTCCGACCGGTGTTCCCGCGCGGATGGTATATCCTTTGCCGTCCGGTGTCTGGACCATGGCCGAATTGCCCATGCCGCCCCAGACAATGCCGATCAACCGGAGTTCGCCCACCTCGGTGCGCAGGAGCGGAGGCAGGCTTTCCAAGGTCTTCCCCATCTCCGACGCCACCAGAATCGAGCGAAACGGATCTCGGCGGGCCTCCGGGTTATAGGCATACGGAGACGGTGTGGGAAGGGTCGGCGCTTGCGCTTTATTTTCCACGACCGCGCTCGGCGTTGCCGGAACCTTGGCCGCCGTCTGTTTGACGGCCGACGGCCCCGGCGGGGACGAACCGCCGACGCAGCCGGTGGCCGTCGCCCATAATCCGAGAAAAAGCCCCAGGGGCACCCATCGGACCCTGCGGCTCAGGCCGACTCCCGATGGATCCCCGTGTCCGTTGATGTTCATCAAATCGTATCCCTCATCCCTTTACTCAATTTACTCAATTCCCGACGGATTGCCGCCTTTGGCCGGCGCCCCCTTGGCCGGTTTCTTCTTATCCTCGCCCGCCTTCGGCTCAATCGCCGCGAAGGCCGTGGCCATGAACGTGGTCTGGATGAGCAAGCGCCCTTTCTCCACGCGCGGGTTACCCATCCGGATATTGGAGATATTCACAATCCGCGGAAGCTTGCTCACGCTGTCGAAGAATAACGCGGTCGTGTGATACCCGCCCCCGACCTCGACGTCGACTGGAATCTCGGCATAGAGACCGCCGGCGCCCTCCTTCTTCGTTGAAGGGCGCCACAATTTGAAATCAAGACCAATCCGAAGCCCCAGATCGGAGACCTGCTTCAGCAAGCTGGCCACCTCCGCCTCCGGGGGAAGTTGCTCTTTCTTCTCGGCCAGTTGCCGCTCCAACTCGGCATTTTCCCTTTTAAGCTGATCCAGCTTTTCGACCTTCGCGCGATTAATCCCGATCTCGCTGTCCAATTTGGCGACATCGTTCCGCAGGGCCGCAATCTCGTTGTTCTTCGGAAGATAAAAAAACCAGAAGAACATGGCCACGATGAGGATGTTCACCAAGCCCAACACCAGGAGTTTTTGGTACGGCGGAAGATTTTTGATAAAATCAAGATTCATCTAAATCACCAGGGTGCATTGCAGTTTGAAATTATAGATCGGCACATTTAATTCGATCGCCTGCCGTGATTCGATCAACTGGATGTCCGTGAAGAATTTCGACTTCTTCATGGTGTTGATGAATTCGACGATATCGGAGTTTGTGATGGCCTTGCCGTCGATATCCACTTTCGTCCCCTGGGCGGACAGATTGACCAGCCAGATCTTGAGCGGATCCATGCTTCGGCTGAGTTCGTCCAACAGATGGACCGGCGCCGATTGATTTTTCTTCAATTGCTCGATCACCTTGTTCTTTTCTTCCAGAACCTTCTTGTTGTTCTCGTAATTTTCGACTTCCTTTACTTTTGCCTTCAGGACCGTCAGTTCCGCAACGGCCTTGGTCTTCTGTTCCTGAAAAAGCTCGATCTTCGCATCCTGCAGGTACCAGAAATAGCCGCAGGCCGAAACGACCAACACGATTAACAAGCCCGATAAGACAAACTCGTACTGGATCTCGGCCGCTTTCTTTGCTTTCTTCGCCTTCGGAACCGGCAATAAATTGATCTTGATCATCGATCACCCAATTTTCGAATGGCCAGCCCGACGCCGACGGCCGCCTGGGGAGCGACCTCCCGAAGCTGTTCGGGATCAAAGGCTTTCTTGTCGATCTCGATCCGACTGAATGGATTCGCCAGTTCGACCGCCACCCCCAGCCGTTCGCCCAGAAACGCCGCCATTCCCTTCATGTTAGCCGCGCCGCCGCACAGCACGACCTTATCGATGTTCTCCTGCATGGACGTCGTCTTGAAATAATCGATCGAACGCGCGACTTCCCCGGCCACTTCGGCGTGAACCGCGTTAATGACCGCCGAAAGGGCTTCCGGATTGACCGCTTCGGGATTCTCCGTCATTTTCGCCTTTTCCGCATCCGAATAACCGAGATTCAGCTCTTTCTGAATCATTTCGGTATACCGGTTCCCGCCGATCGAGATATCTCGAGTAAAGGCGGACATCCCGCCCTTGAGGATATTGATGTTCATGACGCTGGCGCCGATATTCACGAGGGCGACGGCCTCATTTTCCTGAATGTCGTAGTTGACGCCGTACATATTTTCAATGGTAAAGGCATCCACGTCCACCACCAAGGGGGTCAGGCCGGCTTCGGCCACGACGGATGTATACTCGTTCAGTTTATCCTTCTTCGCCGCAATCAGGAGCACGCTCATCTGGGGCTGTCGATCCTGGCCCTCCGCCGTCCCCAAGATATGAAAATCAATGTTGACGTCGTTGATATCGAATGGAATGTATTGTTCGGCCTCCCACTTAATGGACTCTTCGAGCTCCTCCTCCGTCATGGCCGGCAGATTGATTTTCTTGACGATGACGGAGTGCCCCGAAATGGAGATAGCCGCGTCTTTCAGTTTGATCTTTTGCTCCGCCAACAATTCCTTCAAGGTATCCACGACGCGCCCGGCATCCATCACGGTCCCGTCAACGATCATCTCGGGCGCCAGCGGTTTGATGCCGAATTTCTCCAGATGATAACCCCGCCGGGTCTCCCGGAGCTGAACAACTTTAATCGCGCTGGACCCGATATCCAGCCCGAACAACGGGCGCGCCTTTGAAAACGAAAAAAGCATTTCCGGACTCCTGCGTTTTTCAAACTGCTACGATCGGCTGTTTCTGCTCCGCATGATTTTGCGGATCTCTTTCATGTTCTGCTCCGAGTAGAGCCGCCAGTTGCGCCAGTCGCGGCCGGCCTTGGAGATAAGACCTTCTTTTTCCCAACGGAAAAGCGTCGCCTTCGAGATATCGAAGGCCTTGCAGATATCCATCGTTTTGTATCGCTTCATTTTAGTATGCGCGCTCCGAACCATCGTGCCGTTCCTCTTATACTAATTTCTACCGAGATTTGTACCCATAACTACCGAGAACCATTTTCATGATGATTGCAGTTACAATAACAAGTATACTTACCATATTCATATTGTCAAGTGTTTTCGTCGTGAACGCTGTTTTTTGCGTTCCATCAACCCGTTGTGGGCTATGGAAACGTCCATCCCAGGGGTAGGGGGTAATCTGCAGGAAACTCCTTAGGACTGCTTCTGCTTGGCGAACAGGAGACGTGAGGCGCCCGTTCGAATCGCTTCCGGAATATTCCGATTTTTAGATAGAAGACCGAGGTCTTTTGTCTTAATCGCGTGCAACAACGGCAGGGAAGCCCCGATGGGCGTTTTGGGATTGCCGACCAAAGCGAAAAGAATCGAATAGTTCTTGAGCCAATCCTTGTTCTTAGCGACCATGCGCAAGATCTCATCCGAAACGTTCCGGGATTGCGCAATCACAAGAATCTCGTCTTCCGTAATTTTCGGGCTGGCCAAAACCGCCAGCGCCACTTGTAGATTGGGATCTTTGAGCAGGAGGCTCCGCGCGTCTTTACCCGCTCGAAGAGCAAATTGCACTTTTTCGGCCACCTTCATGCCCTGGATTCTCTGGTACAGCGTGCGCTTTTCTGCCGCGGGGCCGTCCTCCTCGATTCCCTCGTGCGCCAACGTCGGCGCTCCGGCCGGATCCTGAACCGGCACCAAGGCCTTCTCCACAATCGGTCCGTCTTTTTTCAACCGCTGAATCCGCTTTTTGAAATCTTCCGATGCGCTGCCGTAGAGGAATAGGAGGATTTGAGGCGTCACGCGGGGGTGATTCAAGAGCCGCTCCATCAGGGCCTGATCCCCGTGATAAAGCTTCGCAATGCGATCCAGGACATGTCCGTCCGTCAGGCGATCGTCCAGCAAGCGGACCACGGTTTCGACGGAGCTGTGCTCTAAATCCAGCGACAACAGGAGGGGCTTTTTCGATGAAACACCCATTTAACGATCCCGCTCGATATCACGATGTCGGACCGTCACTTCATAATGGGCCGCTTTCAGATCGGTCGAGAGTCGATGCGCGACAGCCACCGACCGATGCCGGCCCCCGGTGCAGCCGATTGCGACGGTTAAATAGGGCCGCTCTTCCTTTTCATAGAAGGGAATCAGAAACGCCAAAAACGACTTAACCTGATCGATGAATTTTCTCGCCTCCGGTCTTTCAAAGATATACTTCCGAACGGCGGGATCCTCGCCGGTAAGCGGTTTCAACTCCGCCACGAAATTCGGGTTCTGAAGAAACCGCGCATCGAAGAGCAGATCGATTTCGTAAGGAATGCCGTACTTATAACCGAATGAAATAATCGTGATGCTCGGTTTTCGGGATTCGCCCCGATCCGCATAATATTGGGAAACGACCTCCTTCAACTGATGAATGGTGAAGGCGGAGGTGTCGATGATCCGGTCCGATCGCCTCTTCAGTTCGGCCAGTTCCTCCCGTTCCTGACGGATTCCCTCAAGAACAAGCCGATTTTTCGCCAGGGGATGGGGCCGTCTCGTTTCGGAAAACCGCCGAACGAGGACTTCGTCTTTCGCCTCGAAAAAAATCAGTTCATGCGAATAGCCGTCGTGTTTCATGCGGTCCGAAACCGTCAGAAAGTCCTGAAGAAAATCACGTTCGCGGATATCCATTCCAACGGCAACCTTCTTAATCCTGCTGCTGGATTGCATGCACAGGTTTGCGAAGACGGGCAACAACGTCGGCGGGAGGTTATCGACGCAGAAAAAACCGAGATCTTCGAAACATTTCAAGGCCGTGGTTTTTCCGGACCCGGACAGGCCGCTGACGATCACCAGTTTCAGATCCATACGCGCGCTTCCATTTTATAGGGGCTCGCGTCGTCCCTATATTCGAATCACTCGATAATCAGTTCCGTCATTTCCAGTCGGCCGTTCTTGCCGAACTTCAACACTTTGAGTTTTTCGTCCGCGTCGTCGAAAAAAATCAACGGATCGATTTCCCGGACCGTCAACCGGGATACCGCGTCGGCGGTTGAAAACGTCGGCACGATATATGGTTTACCCGTCTTAACCGGAGCAGGCTCCGACGGCTTCGGCGAGATGATCCGCCGGTTGGATGAAAGCTTATGTCGGGATAGTTTCTCCTTGTATTTTCGCAATCGTTGCTCGATCTTTTCCATGGCCAAGTCGATGGATCGGTACATCCCGTCGGTCTCTTCTTTGGCCAGAATCCGATCGCCGTTGACCCAAAGGACGATCTCCGCCCGATGGCGATATTTTTCAACCGCCAACCGAACGGTGGCCTCCATCGGCTCAAACGAGTAACACGAGATTTTTTTCAACCGCTGCATGGCATGATCGCGCAGTGCCGGTGTAATTTCCACATGCCGACCCGTAATCGTGATCTGCATCATACGCTCCTCCGCTTAGGATCAGTACCGACGACGACCAGCCTGAGGGATTCGAAGCTCTGATCGGTATTTCGCCACCGTCCTCCGTGCAATTTCGATGTGTTGATTCTTCAAGTGCTCGACGATCTCCTGATCTTTAAGAGGATTTTTCGGATCTTCCTGTGAAACCATTTGGCGGATGAGTTCCCGAACCGTCACGGAGGAGAGTTCCCCGCCGAATTCGCTTCCCCGGGAAATGCTGCTGTTGAAAAAGTACTTCAACTCGAAAATGCCCTGCGGCGTGTGCATGTATTTGTTGGTCGTCACGCGGCTGATCGTCGATTCGTGCATGGCGATATCGTCGGCTACTTGGCGCAAGACCAGGGGTTTTAAATGCGCCACCCCTTTATCGAAAAAATCCCGCTGGAATTTGACGATGCTTTGCGCCACTTTGCAGATCGTTCGATTCCGCTGTTCGATGCTGCGAACCAGCCAGACGGCCGATCGGAACCGATCTTCAATGTAGTTGCGGGTTGCATCGGCCGTCTGCGTTTTTTCAGCCAACAGCTTCCGATAGTACGGGCTGATGCGCAGCTTGGGCAGGCCGTCGTCGTTTAAAACGACCATGTAGTCGTTGTCCGACTTCACGACAAAGATATCCGGAAAAATGACCTGCGCCTGGTCCGTGAAAAAGGGCCTTCCGGGCTTCGGCTCGAGTCCCTGAACCACTTTGATCATCTTTAAGACCTCGTCCGCGGAGACGCCCAATGCCTTGGCGATGTTCTGAAAATGTCGCGTCTCGATGTCTTTCAGGTGGTTGCAGACGATCGACTCGACCAGCGAACCTTTCAGCCCGAGCTGTTCGAGTTGAATCAACAAGCATTCGCGCAGGTCCCGCGCGCCCACGCCCATGGGATCGAAGCTTTGGATGAGTTTTACCGCGCCCTCGACCTCTCCGACGTCGGTCCCGGCCGTCGCCGCCAGTTCATCCGCGGAGATCCGGAGATAGCCGTCGTCGTCGATATTCCCGATAATGATTTTCCCGATTTCGATTTCACGCGGGGTCGCGACCGACAAGCGAAGTTGCCACAAGAGATGCTCCTGCAGAGAGGGGGGGCGCGTCAGGGTCTGCTCATACGAAGGCGTTTCCTCGTCGACCGCGGACGCATATCCGACCTCTTTGTTTTCGCGTTGGACGTCCCCGATGTACTCTTCCCACTGCGAAGACAGCTCGATCGCGCCGGGATCGGTCGCTTCTTCTTCGTCCGCGGCCTTTTTGTCCTCGAGGATCTCTTCAACCTCCGTGGTCATCTCGGCGGTTTCCTCCAACAGAGGATTTTCAAGCAACTCCTGCGTAATCATCTGTGAGAGTTCCAGACGGGAAAGCTGCAACAGCTTGATGGCCTGCTGCAACTGCGGCGTCATAATCAGTTTTTGCGTCAGCCTTAAATCGAGTCGGGTCTTCATGGTATCCGTCAATGGCGTCGTTGCTTCAAACCGCGTCTCATTCAAGAAAACGGAACCGCTCGCCCAGATAGATCGCCCGAGCCTTGGAGCTGTTGGCGATGTCCCGCGACGTTCCCGATTCCAGGATCTCTCCTTCATTAATGATATAGGAGCGATCCGTAATTTCAAGCGTTTCCTGCACGTTGTGATCGGTGATCAGGATTCCGATTCCCCGCTCCTTCAATTGGCCGACGATCTTCTGGATGTCGATAATCGCGATCGGATCAATACCGGCAAACGGCTCATCCAAAAGAAGAAAGCGGGGCGAGGTGACCAATGACCGCGTGATTTCCACTCGACGACGCTCTCCTCCGGACAAGGCATAGGCCTTGCTTTTGGAAAGATGAGCGATGTTCAGTTCTTTCAGAAGGGACTGCAGGCGTTCCTGACGTTCCGCGGAGGACAGCGGGAGCGTTTCCAGGATCGCAAGAAGATTTTCCTCGACGGACAGCTTTCGGAAAACGGAAGGTTCCTGCGGAAGGTACCCGATGCCCCGGCGGGCCCGTTGGTACATTGGGAGATCGGTGATCGGCCGATCGTCAAGATGGATCTCTCCTTTATCCGGAGCGATCAAACCGACCATCATATAAAAGACCGTGGTCTTGCCGGCCCCGTTGGGTCCCAATAACCCGACGACCTCGCCGGTCTTGACCTCCAGGCTCACATCCTGAACGACTTTCCGCTTGCGGAAGTTTTTTTCAAGATGTTTGGCGCTCAACAGCATCATCATCTCCGGAGACCCTCAACGGGTTCCAACGTCGGTCAGCTATTCTTTCGGATGGATCACCACTTTGCTGCCTTCGATCAGGCTCCGGTTCTCCCGCAAAAAAATCGTTATCTGGGTACCGGTGACTTGATAGTCCTTCTCCCAGACGGTCGGCTCGCCGGTCAGGACCACCCGCTCTTCCTTCTGATAGTAGAAGGCCTCCTTGGACTGGGCCCGTTTATCGGCTTGCCGGAGCACGACGTTGCCCTCGGCATGGATCAGCGATATCTCGTTTTGGCTGAATTGGGACTCGGCCGATAACAGCCCCGGATCGGATTTCGTCGTCTCTCCGGGAGATGGAGTCGACGTAAAGGTCACTTCCGCATGATCGGCCGTAATGGTCATGTTTTCTTTGGTCATCACCACGTCCCCCTCGAAGATGGCCTGATGCTCAAGGTTTTTGACCGTCATGTTTTTTGACGTGATGGAGAGTGTCTTCGGGGAGGAAGCCGACTCCGCCGCGATCAGCGGTCGGCTGTTTAAAAAAAAACAACGACGCTCAGGACGATTCTAAGGCCCCACGGTGACATGCACATCCTCATGGATCGTAAATTGTTGGCTTTCGGGTTTCACAATCAGTCGGCCGCCGCGCATTTGAAGCCCTTGACCGGAAATCCGAATCGGGCGATCCGATACGATTTCTCGTTGTTGCTCCCTCCAGGTCAATGAGGGGGCCTCAATCGTGTAACCGTTGTTCATCCACACGGTCAAATCGCCATCGTTCTTTTTGATTTCGAAATCATGGGTCTCGGTATTCAAAAGAGCCTGGTCGCCCGAAAAACGGACCTGGAGACCGTCCGCCGTCCGCAAGGTCGCCTCCATATCCTGCAGGGAGGCCTCATGCCGATCCTCAAACAACTGCGCCCGGTTTGCCCGAATATCCCATTCCAAGGCACCGTCACGCATCTGCCGCATCGAAAACCGATCCATTTCAATATCCGCTTTCGTCATCAACCCTCTCGACGAAGGCACCGCGTCCCTCTGCTCGATTCCGACCGACAAGACCCAGGCCAGCGACGCCAGAAGCATCCCGATCAGAATCAAAAGGATCACCCTTGAAAACCGGCCCGGCCACATCATTGCGTATACTATAACATACGCAAGGAATTGAGTAAAGCGCTGTGAAACCGTCGGAAACAGAAATTGATTTTTTCCGGTCAAAGCGGACAGGACGATTTGATGGGAGATCTCTCGAGTCGAGAACCTCTGACAGGGCGCTGAAAAACTCTTCGCTTCTTAAGGACGCTTCTCTGACCCTTCATGGGCTTTCTCGGCCTGGACAGGTTTGCTCGGTTGGCCTTGCACGACCAATTCGACGACGGCCATCCGGGCGCCATCTCCGCGACGGATGCGCGTTTTAATCAGCCGGGTGTAGCCCCCGGGATGCTGACGGAACCGCGGAGCGATCTCGGCGAACAGTTTTGAGACGGTTCCCCGTTGCATCAAATAGGCTGCGGCCCGCCTTCGGGCGGCCAAACTTCCCTGCTTGCCCAAGCTGATCATCCGATCCGCGATTCCTCGGATCTCCTTGGCCTTGGCTTCCGTCGTCTCGATCCGTTCGCACTCCAACAACGATGTCACCAGATTCCGAAAAAGGGCACGGCGATGATCCGTGTCCCGACCCAGCTGTCGTCCGCGTTTTTTGTGACGCATATCGGCCTCAATCCCCTTTCTTCGCGCTCTCACCGGACGGATGGTGATCGATCTTCATGCCCAATGACAGCCCCATTTCGGACAGGATCTCCTTAATCTCGTTTAAAGATTTCCGGCCGAAATTTTTTGTCCGGAGCATCTCTGATTCCGTCTTCTGAACCAGATCGGCGATGGTTTTGATGTCCGCATTTTTCAGGCAGTTGGCCGCGCGGACCGAGAGCTCCAATTCATGCACGCTCCGCAAAAGGTGCTTATTGAACTCGGTTTTCTTGTCCTCCACCTGCTCCTGAATCGGCTGGATGGTCTCATCAAAGTTGATGAAAATGTTCATGTGGTCTTTGAGAATCTTGGCCGCATACGCCAAGGCGTCGTCAGGCTTGACACTGCCGTCCGTCCAGATCTCCATGTTCAATTTGTCATAATCGGTAATCCGTCCGACGCGCGCATTCTCGACCGTGAAGTTGACTTTCCTCACCGGTGAAAAAATGGAATCGACGGGGATCACCCCGATCGGCATTCCTTCCTCCTTATTCCGCTCGGCCGGCACATAGCCGCTTCCGATCCGAATGACCATTTCGATATCCAGATTGGCTTCCTTGTCCAGCGTCGCGATATGGAGATCGGGATTCAAGACCTCTACATCCGCATCGTGGATGATGTCTTTGGCTCTGGCCTCGCCGGGTCCCTTCTTTCTCAAGCGAACGGTCTTCGAGCGATCCGTATGGAGCTTGAATCGAAGATTCTTGATGTTCAAGACGATGTCCGTCACGTCTTCCTTGACGCCCGGCAGGGTTGAAAATTCATGCAGGACTCCCTCGATCTTGAGGGAGGTCACGGCCGCCCCCGCAATCGAGGACAACAGAATTCTCCTCAGAGAATTACCGATCGTCGTCCCGAATCCGCGCTCAAAGGGTTCCGCAAAAAATTTACCGTACGTGGATGTCAACGTCTCGGTCTCGACTTCCAATTTCTGGGGAATCTGGAAATCTTTGGTTCGAATAATCATAACGCCTCCATTCATAGGGGCTTGCGTCGCCCCCTCCACCGGCGAAGCCGGATGGAGCCTCCCCCTCTCGCTCGCCTTGCTCGCTGGGAAGACCTCCACGGGCAACACGAGTCAGGGGTATTTACTTCTTATCCCTCCGTTGATCGGCGGGATATAGATCCGTCATCGCTGGCCATCACCTTGAATAAAGCTCGACCACCAATTGCTCATTGACCGGCATCGCCAGTTCTTCTTTGGTCGGAATCGCCTTGACCCGTCCTTTGAAATGCGCCTTGTCCAGCTCCAGCCACGGCGAGATTCCCCGTCCCTCGGCGGACGTCAACGTGGTCTGGATCTGAACCAGCTTCCGACTGGCCGGTTTCAACTCGATCACGTCGTTGCTTTTCACCAGAAACGACGCCACATCCACCTTGCGCCCGTTGACCAAGAAATGCCCGTGGTTCACCATCTGCCTCGCTTCTTTCCGAGATGAACAGAAACCCATTCGATACACGATGTTATCCAGTCTCCGCTCGAGCAGCTGGAGAAGGTTTTCGCCCGTGATCCCTTTTCGACGGACCGCTTTTTCGAAATAGCCGCGGAATTGACGCTCCAGCAGTCCGTAGATCCTCTTGAGTTTTTGTTTTTCGCGAAGTTGGACCTGATACTCTGAAATTCTCGGGCGCGCCTGGCCGTGCTGCCCCGGCGAATAGTTCCGTCGCTCAATGGCACACTTCTCTGTATAACACCGGCTTCCCTTGAGGAACAACTTGTTCCCTTCCCGCCGGCATAACCGACAAACCGATCCAATATAGCGTCCCACTCGCGTCTTCCTCCTTAATTGATATCTGCTTTAGCTCAAACCCGTCGGCGTTTCGGCGGCCGACACCCATTATGCGGAACAGGCGTTACATCCTTGATGAGATTGATCTTCAGACCGGCCACCTGCAAAGCCCGGATGGCTGATTCCCGACCGGAGCCCGGTCCTTTGACGTAAACATCGATCTGGCGCATTCCATGCTCCATCGCCTTCTTGGCGGCCACCTCGGCCGCTCGTTGGGCCGCGAACGGGGTGCTTTTCCGCGACCCTTTGAAGCCATGGTTTCCGGCGCTGGACCAGACGATGACGTTTCCGGCCATGTCGGTCACGGTCACAATCGTGTTGTTGAAAGACGCCTGGATATGGGCGATTCCGATCTGAACCATTTTCTTTTCCCGCTTCTTCCCTTTTTTATTCCCCATGCGCTCCTCATGATTAGTGGGGGCCCGTGCGGCGCCCGGCATCGGGGCCGCCTGTGCAGGCGCCTGATTCTTTCTAAGCCGTCGCTTCTTTCTTCAGCTTGATTCCGATAGACCGCTTCGGACCCTTGCGGGTGCGGGCATTGGTCTTTGTCCGCTGCCCTCGAACCGGCAGCCCTTTCCGGTGCCGAAATCCCCGGTAGCTTCCGATGTCCATCAGCCGTTTGATGCTCATGGAGACTTCTTTGCGGAGGTCGCCCTCCACTTTGTGCTCCCGCTCAATGATGTCTCGGAGCTTGACGACCTCGTCCTCCTTCAGATCCTTCACCCGCTTGTCCGGATTCACTCCGGCGGTCTTCAGGATCTTTCGTGACGTGGATTGACCGATTCCGTAGATATAGGTCAGGCCCACCTCAACCCGCTTGTCTCTCGGAAGATCCACACCCGCTATTCTCGCCACAATTCTTCTCCTCTTATTTTATAAGGCAGAGGCGTCCCATGGCACGTCTCTACCGAAAGCCTTTATTATCCCTGCCGCTGTTTATGGCGCCGGTTGGTGCAGATGACACGGACCACCCCTTTACGACGGATGACCTTGCACTTCGCACAAATGGCCTTGACGGACGATCGCACTTTCATGTTCCATTCACCCAGTTGATTATTTAAATCGATACGTAATTCTTCCCCGCGTCAAGTCGTACGGTGAAAGCTCCACCGTCACCTTATCCCCCGGGAGAATTTTTATAAAATGCATCCTCATTTTTCCGGAGATGTGCGCCAAGACCCGGTGGCCGTTTTCCAATTGCACGCGAAACATCGCATTGGGTAGGGTCTCCACGATCGTTCCTTGGACTTCAACCACATCTTCTTTCGACATCCGTGTCAGACGCTCCCGTGATCGGCGGTCAAGATGACCGGCCCCGTTTCCGTGATCGCAACCGTGTGTTCGAAATGCGCCGAAAAACTCCCGTCTTCGGTCACGGCCGTCCAACGGTCGCTCAGGAGACGAACACCGTCCTTGCCCATGTTGACCATCGGCTCGAGCGCCAGGACCATTCCGTCCTTGAGCCGCGGTCCCTGACCGGGTTTTCCAAAATTGGGCAGTTGGGGCTCCTCGTGGAGCGACTGCCCGATCCCGTGACCCACAAAGTCCTTCACCACCGAATAGCCGGCCGCCTCGACGTGGGATTGAACGGCGTGAGAAATATCGGACAACCGATTTCCCACCCTCATCTGATCGATTCCCCGATACAGCGATTCCTCGGTGATCCGGATCAACCGAAGAACCTCCGGACGAACGGCGCCGACTGGAACCGTAATGGCCGCATCCCCGTAGTAGCCGTCGACGATCGCTCCGAGATCCAGACCGATGATGTCGCCTTCCCGAAGCGCCCGTTTCGACGGAATGCCGTGCACGACCTCTTCGTTGATCGAGGCGCATAGCGTCGCCGGAAACCCCCGGTATCCTTTGAACGCCGGCTGCCCGCCCCGCTTTCGAATCCCCTCTTCAGCCATTTGGTCCAGATCCAGCGTGGTCACACCGAGTTTAACCTGTTCCTTCAGCTCCTTCAAAACCTCCGCCACAATCCGCCCCGCTCGTTTGATTTTGCCCGTTTCTTCAGGCGACTTCAGAATAATCATGGCAATTTTCCGACGGCAGACATCACCCTCTGGTAGACCCCGTCCGGACTGCCCGACCCGTCGATCCGAGTTAAGACTCCCTGGCCCTCGTAGAAACGGATCAGGGGAAGCGTTTGCGCTTGATAAACCTCCAGGCGCTTGCGAATCGTTTCGGGATGATCGTCGCTCCGCTGAATTAACTTTCCATCGCACCGGTCGCATCGGTCCGGATTTCGGGACGGATTCAATTCGACATGGTACACCGCCTGACAATTGGGGCAGCTCCGCCGACCCGACAGGCGCCGGACCAATTCCGTCTCGGATAACTCAAAATTCAGAACTCGATCCAGGCCGGGTCGGTCCCGGTTCAACATCAAGGCCAAGGCCCGGGCCTGCGGCTCCGTCCTTGGGAAACCATCCAAGATAAATCCCTTTCGGCAATCGGCCTCGATCATCCGCTCGCGAATAATTCCGATCACGACCTCATCCGGAACCAGCTTGCCGCTCTCCATAAACGATCGGGCATCGAGCCCCAACGCCGTCTTTTTTGAAACCGCCTCGCGCAGGATGTCGCCCGTTGAAATCTTCGGAATCCGGAGTTGAGCCGACAGCTTTTGCGCCTGCGTTCCCTTCCCCACGCCCGGCGGGCCTAAAAAGATCAATCGCATAACTTACCGGTTCAGCCCATTCTCCCTTTCAAGCGGCCTTTCGATAGAAAACCTTCATAATGTCGCGTCAACATGTGCGACTCGATCTGTTGCGCGGTATCCAAACCGACGCCGATGACGATCAAAAGCGACGTCCCGCCGAAAAAGAACGGCACCCCCATCTTATAGATCAAGATCTCGGGAATCACGCAGACCACGGCCAAATAAAGCGCGCCGACAAAGGTGATTCGGGTCAGCACCTGATAGATATAATCCGACGTCCGTTGACCCGGCCGGATTCCGGGGATAAACCCGCCGTACTTTTTCATGTTATCCGCCATATCCACCGGGTTCAAGACCACCGCCGTGTAGAAAAAACAGAAAAAAACGATCAAGCCCACGTACAGCACCGTGTAGAGGAACGACCCGGGGGCCAACTGTCGGGAGATATTCTGGACCCAGGGGACCTGAATAAATCCGGTGATTGTCGCCGGAAACGCGATGATCGACGAGGCGAAGATGGGCGGAATCACGCCCGCCGTGTTGATCTTGAGCGGAATGTGCGTGCTCTGACCGCCGTAGACGCGCCTTCCGATGACGCGCTTGGCATACTGAACCGGAATCTTCCGCCGCCCGCTCTCCAAAAAGACGATGGCCGAAATGACCCCCACCATCAGCATCGCCAACAGGATCAGGAAGAACAGGCTCAACTGCCCCGTGTCGTAGAGGCGATAGGTATTGATCACGGCGGCCGGCATCCGGGCGACGATCCCGGAGAAGATAATCAATGAAATTCCGTTTCCGATCCCCCGCTCCGTAATCTGTTCCCCCAGCCACATCAAGAACGCCGTGCCGGCCGTCAGCGTAATCATCGTCATGACGCGGAAACCCGCGCCCGGATGCTGAACAAAGGCCCCGTTGTTCATCCCCTCCAGCCCGACCGCGATGCCGAACGACTGGATCAGGGTGATGAGAACCGTCCCGTAGCGGGTATACTGGATGATTTTCTTTCGCCCGCGCTCGCCCTCCTTCGCCAGTTTGGAAAGAGCCGGCACGACGACCGTCAGCAGCTGGAGGATAATGGAGGCGCTGATGTACGGCATAATGCCCAGCGCGAAGATCGTCAGCCGCGACAAGGCGCCGCCCGAGAAAATATCCAGAAAACCGAGCAGCGCCCCGCCCTGCGCCGTCAGAAACTCGCCGAGGGCTTCATTGTTGATGCCGGGAGTCGGAATATGGGCGCCGATCCGATAAACGGCCAGCATCCCCAACGTGAATAAAATTCGATGCCGCAGCTCCGGAATGTGAAAGATGTTCTGGAGATTGGCGATAAAACGTTCAAACACCTGATCCGCTCCCTATCCGCTACTCGGCTTGAGCCGCGGCATCTTTTTTCCCGGCAGCCGTCCGGATCACATCGGCCTTTCCGCCCGCTTTCCGGATCTTCTCGATGGCGGATCGACTGAATTGATGCGCCTGGATCGTCAGGGGCTTGCTCAGTTCCCCCTGACCCAGGATTTTCACGGCGGCGGCGGACCGGCGAACCAATCCGGCGTTTTTCAATTGTTCCGGCGTGACGGCGGATTTTCCGTCGAACCGGTTTAGGTTCTCGAGGTTGACCACGGCGGCAGGCTCCCTGAAAAGAGGGGTGAAACCGCGCTTCGGGATGCGTCGGATCAAGGGCATCTGGCCGCCTTCAAACCCCGGCCCTTTTCCTCCTCCGCCGCTTCTCGCAAGACCACCCTTGTGTCCCTTGGTCGATGTCTTGCCGTGCCCCGATCCGATTCCCCGCCCGATTCGTTTCTCTTTTTTTCGGGATCCCGGTTGCGGCTGTAATTCGTTCAGTCTCATGCCTTACACCTCTTTCACATCGATTAAGTGGCTGATCTTTGCGATCATGCCGCGGGTCTGCGGCGTATCCGGACGAACCACGGTATGACGAATGCGCCGAAGCCCAAGGGAACAAACCACCGCTCGTTGCTTCGGAGGGTATCCGATGACGCTTCGACGCAAGGTGATCGCCAACTTACGCGGCCGGTTTGCCGACATACCCCGCCTCTTCCGAAGCTTCCGAACGGCGCATCTTTCGGACCTCGTCCGGTGATTGAAGCTCTTTAAAACCGGCCAGCGTGGCCCTGACGACATTGTTCGGATTGCCGCTGCCCAAGGACTTGCTGATCACGTTCTGGATGCCGCAAACCTCCATCACGGCCCGGACCGCGCCGCCAGCGATCACCCCTGCGCCTTCCGCCGCCGGCTTCAGCAGGACCTCCTCCGCGCCGTAATGGCCCGTCACGGCATACGGAATCGTGCCGGCCTTCAGCGGCACCTTGATCAGACTTTTCTTGGCCCGTTCAACGGCTTTTCGTATGGCATCCGGGACCTCTGCGGCCTTCCCTTTGCCCATGCCCACCCAGCCGTGCCCGTCGCCGACGACGACCAAGGCGCTGAAACTGAACCGCTTGCCGCCCTTGACCACCTTCGCCACGCGGTTGATGAAGACGACCTTGTCTTTGAGCGTTAATTCATTAGGATTGACCTTCACCGGCTTTTACTCCTTAAAAAGCGGGAGGGGACAGATTTCAAATCTGTCCCCAGCCCATATACTGTCCTTAAAAAATCAGGCCGCCCTGCCGCGCCGCGTCGGCCAAGGCCTTCACGCGGCCGTGGAACAGATACCCGCCCCGATCGAACACGACAGTCTTGATGTTTTTCTCCAGCGCCCGTTTTGCGATGAGCCCTCCCACCGCCTCGGCCGCCTTGCTGTTGTTGCCGCGCGGGGTCGCCTCTCGGCATGCCTTTTCCGTCGTCGAAGCCGACACCAGGGTTTTGCCGACGGTATCGTCGATGATCTGCGCATAGATGTGAAGATTGCTGCGAAACACCACGAGGCGCGGGCGTCGCGCCGCGCCGAACACGGTCTTACGCACCCGTCGGTGCCGGCGGATTCTGGCGTTGACTTTTTGTTGAACGTTCAGCATGGCTCGACGTCTCCGTTAATGCTTTACTTACTCGTCTTTCCTTCCTTCCGCTTAATCACCTCATCCGCATATTTGATCCCCTTTCCCTTGTAGGGTTCCGGAGGTTTCAAATCGCGAATCTGGGCGGCCACCTGCCCCACCCGATATTTGTCCGCCCCTTTGATCGTGATCACGGTCTGTTTTTCAACACTGGCTTCGATCCCGGGAGGCAGCGCGAATACCACGGGATGCGAATATCCCAAGGTCATCGAAAGATTTCGCCCCTGGAGCTGGGCGCGGAACCCGACCCCGCTGATCTCGAGGGTCTTCTCATAGTTCTTGGTAACGCCGGCAATCATATTGTTCAGGTCGCTGCGCAAAAGACCGTGCTTGGCTCGATGGAACCGATCGTCGCTTTGCCGCGTGACGATCACCTGACCGTTCTCCACCTTGACGCCGATGCCGGTTTCAAGCGAACGAGTAAGCTCTCCCTTGGGGCCCTTGACGCGCACCCCTTTTTGTTCCAGCTGGACCTGCACGCCGGACGGGATCAAAATCGGTTTGTTGCCCACTCTCGACATCAATACGGCTCCCTGCAAACTACCAGATAAAACAGATCACCTCGCCGCCCATCTGCTGCTTTCTCGATTCACGATCGGTCATCATGCCTTTCGTGGTCGAAAGGACGGCCATTCCCAAACCGCCCCGCACCCGCGGGATTTCATCCTTGCCGACATACACGCGTCTCCCCGGGCGGCTGACCCTCCGCATGCCGTTAATGAGAGACGCGTCGTTGCTGTATTTCAACTTGACCCGAATCACGGGATGACCGCCCTCCGTCACTGTCTCGACGCTCCGGATAAAACCTTCTTCCTTGAAGATTCGCACAATGGCTTGCTTGATTTTTGATGCGGGAATATCAACATAATCATATTTACGCAGGATCGCGTTGCGCATTCGGTTCAGCATATCGGATATGGGATCGGTCATCATTGACGAAAAACTCCTTTTACCAACTGGACTTGATCACGCCGGGAATATCCCCGCGGAGGCTCAGGTTGCGAAAACAAATACGGCACATGCGGAATTTCCTCAAGAAACCTCGGGAGCGGCCGCAGACGGGACAACGATTGTATTTCCGGACTGAAAATTTCGGTTCAGCCTGTGCTTTGAGAATCAATGCTTTTTTAGCCACTCCCCTCTCCCCGTTTTAATTTAAGTTCGAAAAGGCATTCCCAATAGCCCTAACAGCGCCTGGCCTTCATTATTGGATCGGGCCGTCGTCGCGATGGTAATGTCCATCCCGTGAGTCGTCGACACTTCATCATACTTGATCTCGGGAAAAAGGAGCTGCTCCTTCAGGCCCATGCTGTAATTTCCTCGGCCGTCGAACGATTTCGGCGACACCCCCTTGAAATCGCGAATCCGGGGAAGCGCCACATTGAAGAACCGATCCAGAAACTCATACATCCGTTCTCCGCGGAGGGTCACCTTGCATCCGATGGCCATCCCCTCTCTCAGCTTGAAGCCGGAAATCGATTTCTTGGCCCTCGTCACGATCGGCTTTTGGCCGGTGATGATCGCCAATTCATGGACGGCCGATTCCAACAACTTGGCATTCTGAATCGCTTCGCCCATTCCGATATTGATCACCACTTTTTCAAGGCGCGGCACCTGCATCGGGTTCTTATAAGAGAACCGCTCGATCAACGCGGGGACGACCGTCTGTCGGTATCGTTCCCTCAACCGAGGGCGATAGATCTCCGTTTTCGCCGGCTTGACCTTGGCGTCTTTGACCGTCGGCTTTCGCTCCTTCTCTTTATCCGGCGCCGCTTTTTCTTTGGCCCGTGCCATATCTTATGATTCCCCCACGTCTGTCGACTCGCCTAACCGTGATCGATGATCTCGCCGCATTTTTTGCAACAACGGAGCTTCTGGCCGTCTTCCATCCGGCGCATTCCGATCCGCACGGCCTTCCCGCAATTCCGGCAGACGATCATCACGTTCGAAATCTGAATCGGCGCCTCTTTTTCAATGATGCCGCCCTGCCGGTGTTTTTGGCTCGGCTTCGTGTGCCGTTTGATGATGTTCAACTTCTCGACAAAGACGCGTTGTTTGGACCGGTCGACTTCCAAGACCTTTCCGGTTTTACCGCGATCCTTCCCGGTCATCACCATGACGGTGTCACCTTTTCGGATCTTAAATTTCGGAATCGTTGCGGTCGGACGGCTCACGACGGCTTCCACGGCTTAAAGCACCTCCGGGGCCAGCGAAATGATCTTCATGAACTTCTTCCCGCGCAGTTCCCGCGCGACGGGACCGAAGATCCGTGTCCCGATGGGCTCGCCCTGGGCGTTGATCAGAACCGCGGCGTTCCGGTCGAAACGGATATAGGAACCGTCCTCGCGTCGGATCTCCTTTGCGGTTCGAACAACGACGGCCTTGGCCACATCCCCTTTTTTAACGGAGGCCTGCGGAATCGCCTCTTTGACGGCAACGGTGATCACATCACCGACGGTCGCATACCGCCTCCCGGAGCCTCCCATCACATGGAAACACATGACCTTCTTGGCCCCGGAATTGTCCGCGACGTCCAGTATCGTGTAATCTTGAATCATTCGACCGCCTTATTTAGTGGCCGGGGACGGATTTGAAACCGGTCCCCTTCCGGTTCTCCCGGTTTTACGACAGCGCCGCCGGACTCTGCATCTCGGAAGTGATGATGCCCTGAGACCGCTTCAGAACCTCAATGACGCGCCAATGCTTCTCTTTGCTGATCGGCCGGCTCTCTAAAATCTTGACGGTGTCGCCCACCTGGCATTCATTCTTTTCATCGTGCGCCTTCAACCGGGTGGTCTTTCGAACGACCTTCTTATACGTCGGATGAAGGAAGACCCGCTCGATATTCACCACCACGGTCTTATTCATTCGACGGCTGATGACCTCCCCGATAAACGTCCTGCGCCGTTTCTTATAAACCGCTTCTGCAGACATGGATTCGTGCCCTTTCATGATGTTGCGATCGGACCCGCGGCGGAATGCTTTTCACGCGCCACCGTCTGGATGCGCGCAATCTCACGGCGCGCGCTTTTAATCCGCTGGGGATTCTCGATCCGGCCGCTCAGCAACTGGTACCTCAAATTGAAAAGCTCTTTTCGGAGCTCCTTTTCCTTCAGGACCAGCTCGTCAATCGTCAGATTCCGCATCTCCTGGAGTTCCATCAGAATTTCCCTCGTGAAACCAATTGAGTGGCCACCGGAAGTTTATACGCGGCCAACCGGAAGGCCTCCAGGGCCACTTCTTTCGTGACGCCGCCCATCTCGTAGATGATGCGACCGGGCCGCACGGAGGCCACCCACAATTCAGGATTTCCTTTACCCTTTCCCATTCGCGTCTCGGCCGGTTTTTTCGTGATCGGCTTGTCTGGAAAAACGCGGATCCAAATCTTCCCCCCGCGCTTGACGAACCGGGTCATGGCGATACGCGCCGCCTCTAATTGGCGGGCCGTAATCCAGGCCGGCTCGAGGACCTTGAGTCCGAACTCTCCGAACGACAGATCCGATCCTCGATAGGCCTTGCCGAAACGCCGACCCTTGTGCATTTTTCTAAACTTGACCTTCTTGGGACTCAGCACTATCGTCGCTCCATCGGAAGATCGAGGCGGCCCTCTTGTTTCTCGGGCAGCGTCGGCATCATCTCGCCTTTATAGATCAAGACCTTCACCCCGATCTGGCCGAAGGTCGTGCGGGCTTCGGCCAACCCGAAATCAATATCGGCCCTCAGCGTATGAAGCGGCACGCGCCCCTCTCGGTACCATTCCGTCCGGGCGATCTCCGATCCGCCCAGCCGTCCGGCGCAGGTGATCTTGATTCCTTGGGCCCCCAGTCGCAGCGCCGCCTGAACGCTTTTTTTCATGGCCCTTCGGAAGGCCACGCGTTTCTCCAACTGAAGGGCGATGTTCTCGGCCACTAATTGGGCATCGATCTCGGGCTTCCGGATTTCCTTGATGTTGATGTAGATCTGGCGTCCGGTCTTGGCCTCCAATTCGGATTTCAGCTTGTCCACCTCCGCCCCTTTTCGGCCGATGATGATCCCGGGACGGGCCGTATGGATATTGATCTTGGCCTGGTTGCCGGAACGTTCGATCTCGATCTTCGAGACGCCCGCATGGGCCAGCTTTTCCTTCACCGTTTTCCGGATCTTCAGGTCCTCATGCAGCAGTTTAGCATAATCCTTCTCGGCATACCAACGCGAGTTCCACGTCTTGATATACCCGAGACGATATCCGATCGGATGAACCTTCTGTCCCACGTTCTTCCCTCTCCTTATTGTGCCGGAACCGGCCGTTCCGTTTTCGGCGGAGCGGCTTTGCGTTTCGCGGCGCCCGCGACCTTGGGTGCCACGACCACCGTAATATGACTGGTCCTTTTCTTGATCGGGTTGGCCCGTCCCATCGAGCGGGCCTGAAACCGCTTCAAGACCGGACCGCCGTCCACGCAGACGCGAGTCACCCAAAGATCATCCGGGTCGCCGATCTCCAGATTCTCCGCATTGGCGACGGCCGATTTGAGAACCTTTTCCACCACGCGCGAAGCGGATCTCGGCGTGAATTTCAGGATATTGAAGGCGTCCGCCACCTGACGCCCGCGAATCAGGTCGACGACCATCCGGGCCTTGCGCGGCGCCACCCGTACGAATCGTAATATGGCTTTTGCTTCCGTCATGAACGTCTCTCGGGTTATTTCAGGGCCGTCGTCTTTTCCGTCCGGGCCTGTCCGTGCCCTTTAAAGAATCGGGTCGGGGCGAATTCTCCCAACTTATGCCCGACCATGTTTTCCGTGACGTAAACCGGAATAAACTTCTTGCCGTTGTGGACCGCCAGCGTGTGACCGATCATCTCCGGCACGATCGTCGATCGCCGGGCCCAGGTCTTGATAATCTTTTTATCGTTGGCCTCGTTCAGGCGCGCGATCTTTTCCATCAGCTTTGCATCGACAAAAGGACCTTTTTTAACCGACCGCGGCACAACCCTCTCCTTTAACGAATTTAATTGATTCGTTTAATAATAAACCGGCTCGTGTCTTTCCGTTTGCGGGTTTTATATCCCTTCGTGGGCATTCCCCACGGCGATACGGGATGCGGATTCCCTTGGCCGGATTTTCCCTCGCCGCCCCCATGCGGGTGATCCACGGGATTCATCGCCAATCCCCGCACGATCGGCCGCCGACCCATCCAACGCTTCCGACCCGCCTTCCCGATCGAGATGTTCTCGTGGTCCAGGTTCCCGACCTGTCCGACCGTCGCAAAACATCGGGAATGGATCCGTCGCAGCTCGCCCGAGACCATCCGAACCAGCACATAATCCGCCTCTCGGCCCATGACCTGGGCGGCGGCTCCGGCGCTTCGGGCCAGTTGTCCTCCCTTGCCCGCCTTCAGTTCCAGATTATGCACCTGCGTGCCCACCGGAACAATGCCGAGGGGCAAGGCATTCCCGGGCCGGATCTCCACATCGGCGCCCGACATGACGCGGTCGCCCACGCCCAGCCCGACGGGCGCCAGGATATATCGCTTTTCCCCATCGGCATATTGAAGCAGCGCGATTCGGGAAGACCGATTGGGATCGTATTCGATCGAAACGACCTTCGCCGGAATGTTCAACTTGTCCCGCTTGAAATCAATGATGCGATAGGCCCGCTTGTGCCCCCCTCCGCGATGGCGAACCGTCATCTTCCCGCGGTTGTTTCTTCCGCCGGACGGCAGCTGACGGATCACCAGGCTCTTCTCGGGCTCGGTCTTTGTAATCTCGTCGAACGTAAACCCGGTCATGGCCCGCCGGCCCGGAGATGTCGGTTTGTACTGTTTGATCGGCATAGAGGTTTACCTGTTACTCCTAACTAAACTCCCTCGAACAGTTCGAGCTTTTCACCTTTTTTCAGCGTGAGAATGGCTTTTTTGAGATCCGATCGTTTTCCTTCATATCGTCCCAAACGCTTGCGCTTGCCCTTCGTATTGATGATATTGACCGAATCAATCTTGACTTTTAAGACCTCTTCGGCCGCCTGTTTGATTTCAATCTTGTTCGATTGAGGATCAACCAGAAAACAGACCTTGTTCTGCTGCTCCTTAAGGTGAGTCATCTTCTCGGTCAGAAGCGGGCGAATCAGAATCCGGTGAGCGTCTTTGCTCATGACCAGACCTCCTGAAGCTTGGACAGCGCTTCCTGCGGGATGAGAACACGCCGGGCGCAGATAAGATCGTAAATATTCAACCCCTGAACCGACAACAGCTTGACCGATGGAATATTCCGGAGCGCCCGCATCAACTTTTCATCCATTTCCAACGCGACGATCACGGTTCGTTCCGTCGCATCGAGTTTTTTTAGAATTTGCGCCATTTGTTTCGTCTTGGCTTCTCCCACATCCAAGTGATCCACAACTATAACAGCCCCATCTTTTACTTTGGCCGTCAGAACCCCTCGCAGGGCCGCGCGATACTTTTTCCTGGGAAAGGCATATCCGTAGTCCCGCGGGTTCGGCCCAAAGGTCGTCCCGCCGCCGCGCCAAAGCGGAGATCGGGTGGAACCGGCTCTCGCACGGCCCGTTCCCTTTTGCCGCCATGGTTTTTTCCCGCCGCCGCTGACCAAGCCGCGCGTCTTGGTCGCGGCCGTGCCCTGACGCATACAGGCCCGCTGCATCACCACGGCTTCGTGGATTAATGGTTTGTTTACTTCGGCCGCGAAAAGGCGATTATCCAGGTCCACGGTGCCGACCTTTTCTTTGCTTAAATTTACGACATCAACGGTTGGCATCTTCTTCATCATCCTATTTGCGATTTGATCTTCGGATCAGCACCAAAGAACCCCGGTAACCGGGGACCGCCCCCCGGATGAAAAGCAGGTTTTCATCCTTCCGGACGTCGACCACCTCCAGACCCAGAACCGTCACCTGTTTATTGCCCATATGCGCCGGAAGCCGTTTGTTCTTTCGGACTCGAGAAGGCCACGAACTGCTCCCGATGGAACCGGGCTGCCGGTGAAACATGGAACCGTGCGTTTCAGGCCCGCCCGCAAAGTGATGAAGCTTCACGACGCCCGCAAAACCCTTCCCTTTTGAAATACCGGTGACATCGATACGCTCGCCTTTCTGGAATTGATCCGCGCCGACCACCGCGCCGACTTCCAGCGTCTTAAGATCACCCTTTACTTCGCGCAGGTGTTTTGCAAAAGGGACATTGGCTTTCTTAAGATGCCCGCGCTCCGCTTTGCTCAGCTTCTTTTCGGGAATTTCCTGAAACGAAAGTTGAACCGCCTCATATCCGTCACGGTCCTGCGTCTTCTTTTGCGCGATACGGCACGGACCGGCCGCGATCACCGTCACCGGAACGACTCTGCCGTTCTCGGTATAGATTTGGCTCATTCCCAACTTTTGACCGATTAATCCTTGAACCAACATGGGATTCCGCATGCTCTCTTAGGTTTTAATCTCAACATCCACGCCAGCCGACAGGTTCAATTTCATCAAGGCATCCATCGTGTCCTGGGTCGGCTCCAGGATATCGATCAAGCGCTTGTGGGTCCGAATCTCAAACTGCTCGCGCGATTTTTTATCGACGTGAGGCGAACGCAGCACCGTAAACTTGTTGATCACCGTCGGCAACGGAATCGGCCCCGAAATCTTCGCGCCGGTGCGCTTCACCGTCTCGACGATCTCGACGACGGATTGATCCAAGACGCGATAATCATACCCTTTCAATCGGATCCGAATTTTCTGATCAATCATATATTCACCTTACGCAATGACTTCGCTGATGACGCCGGCGCCGACCGTCCGGCCGCCTTCCCGGATCGCAAACCGCAATTCCTTCTCCATCGCGATCGGCATGATCAACTCCACGTCCATCCGCACGTTGTCCCCCGGCATCACCATCTC
>JACQCA010000010.1 GCA_016201865.1 Nitrospirota bacterium | reverse complement strand
CCCAAACCGGTCCCGCCCTGGTTCCGCGTGGTGGAGGCATCCAATTGCCGAAATTCCTTGAAGAGCTTCGGCAGATCCTCCTGACGGATGCCGATGCCCGTGTCCCGGACGCTGACCCGTATCTCGTTCGATTCCGAAACGGCCTTGGCCATGATCACCCCTTTGGCCGTAAACTTGGCGGCATTGCTGACAAGATTCAGAATCACCTGACGCAGACGTATCCGGTCCGCCTGAATGCCGGGAAGCCCCTCCTCGATCTCGGTCTTGAGTTCGATCTCTTTGCCCTTTACTAAACCTTTGGCCGAGACCATCACGCTCCGAATAATCTCCCCGACCTGGACCTCCTCCAGATGAAGCGTCATCTCACCGGCCTCGATCTTGGCGACATCCAGAACATCGTTGATCATCTCCAGCAGGTGCATCCCGCTTTGATGGATCGCGGTCAGATCCTTTCGCTGCACCTCCGTAATCTCGCCGTCGATCCCTTCCAGCATCACCTGGGCGAAACCGATGATGGCGTTGAGCGGCGTCCGCAGCTCATGACTCATGTTGGCGAGGAATTGGGTCTTCAGCCGATCCGATTCCTGGGCCTTTTCCATTGCGGCCTGGAGCTCCGTGTTCGCGATCGACAATTCTTCCGTCCGCTGCTGAACCATCGTCTCCAGTTGGTCCCGATAGAGCTCTAATTCCATAGTGGTATGTCTGAGGTCGGTGTGCGCCGATTGGAGGGCTTGATACTGATGCTGGAGCTGTGCATCCCGTTCGCGCAACGAGCTCGTCATCCGGTTGAATATCCGGGCCAACTGGCCCAGTTCATCCCGGGAGGACGCCTCAACCGACTTTGTCAGATCGCCTTGGGAGATGAGGATAGCGGTCTCGATCATCCCTTTGACGGGTTGCAGGATCGTCCGGACAAACAAGATCGAGCCCATGATCCCGATCGCAATCACACTGATCGTCAAGACGCCGTAAAACCGGATAAGATCCTTGATCTTGAGTCTGATCGGGCGATCGGTCATGCCCAGTTCTACATACCCGATGACGACCGCCGGGGCTGCGCCTTGTTGAAGATCGAACATCTTGCTCAAGGTCTCATCAATGCCCTGACTCACCGTCTTGCTTATAACAACCGGAGCCAGCATCATGTAGGACTGTTCACCGCGACGTTCGGATTCGACGACCCTTTTAACAAAGATCCCGGCCTTGGCCCGATCGAATTCTTCCGGCAACGCCGGAAAGGTCATCGAGCGAAACGCTTTCCCTTCCCGGTACTGTTCGGCCAGAATGGATTTTTTATCATTATAAATCCGGATGTATTCAGTCGCGGTCGGCTCCTGTTCAGAGGTGAGCGTTCCCTTGATGATGTTCTGCAGGTTTGCGGAATCTTCGGAGAGAACGCCTAATTTGCTATTGGATGCCAACCCCATGACCAGACTTTTTCCCCGCGTCATGAGTTCATTTTCAAGCACCGATCGAGACGTATAGAGAGAATACCCGCCCAGCGATAACCCGACGCCGATGATCATCAAGCTGATCATCAGCGTGAACTTCACCTTGAGACTGAAACCTGTTTCTCGATCGTCCATCATTGAA
The DNA here is from genome assembly GCA_016201865.1 of Nitrospirota bacterium. GTDB lineage: Bacteria > Nitrospirota > Nitrospiria > JACQBZ01 > JACQBZ01 > JACQCA01. The sequence goes on along the minus strand of JACQCA010000010.1, from coordinate 73,659 downwards.
AGACCACATCCGCCGTCTTGAGGACTTCTTCCGGAATCTCGAGTCCGAGGATCTTTGCCGTCTTGATATTGATCGTCAGCCGCGCCGTATCAGGATAGATCATCTTCCCGCGGTCCGTCATCCCCTTACGAACGATCTGATCCAGTAGGAGCGAGGATTGCCGGCCGATCATGAAATAATCGGGTGAGAGCGCCAAAAGGGCTCCGGCCTTGACAAAATTATTCGAGAATGCCATGAACGGGATATTTTTCTCCAAGGTCATGAGCAGGATGAGCTGAAACGACTCGGTCGTCATCACGGTGCTGTCCGGGATCATCCAGAGGCCCTGAATATTGGGCAAGAGGTTCCGGATCGTTCTCGGCAGCTCTTTTTCGGACGAAACCTCTACGGCAACCAACTCCAGCCCCAAGCGGTGGGCCTCCTCATAGGCGACGCGGATCAACCCGGATGTTTTGTCGGGATCGTAAACGACGCCGACCCTTTTCAGCCCGGGCACGACCGTTTTGAAGGCTTTGAGCTGGGCGCCGACCGGAATTTCCAGTGCGATGCCGGTGACGTTCCCGGCACGAAGACCGTATTTTTCGGGGTCGATCACGACACAGTAGACCAACGGAATCTCGGGAAGATTCTCCTTGGCCAATGCGGCGGCCTTGGACCCCACGGCCAATACCGCGGCCGGTTTTTGCCGCTTGATCTCCTCGACGATCTTGAGCCCCTCGCCGACCTCTCCCTTCATGTTGTATTCAGTAACCTTCTGCGCGGCAAGGCTCCGAAATCCCTGAACGGCTTGATCGTAAGGAAGCAGGTCCTGGCTCTTGATCACGGCCACCCCGGCCGAAGACGCAAAGGCCGGTTGCAGAATGAGACCCGCGAACCAGAAAATGAGCCCCAAGGAGGTTCGATTAAAAGAGATAGGATATCTTGACATTAAAGTTCCTTCGATTTTGGGGAATCCTCAAGATCGGGGCATGCTCCTCGGAAGCGGGATCCGAGAATTTCGCGTCGAAGAGGTTGTTGATGGCAGACTGGACTTCGAGATTCTTGTATAGATCGCGGACGGTCAAGGTGAGATTGGCAACCAAATAGGCGCCGACCTTCTCACCGGGTTGTACCGTTTTCCGAGTCCCCACGTACTGTTCCTCAATCCCCACCGAAGCTGCTTCTGAAGACAAAGGAATCGCCAACCCGGCCTTAGCGAGATGCCTCGGCGAGTTGCTGAGATCCTCCCGGGTGTCACGATTTTTCGTGACTTGATACGTGTCATTGATATAGCTTTCAATACCGGAAATCCATTTTGACCGGAGCTCCGCCTCGACTCCGGCGCCCCGAACTCGATCCAGGTTCTTAAACCCGATCAGGCCGCCGCCCAAAGCGGTCAGGTTGATGAGATTTTTGATGTCGTACCGGTAGGCCGAGAGGCTGCCCGTTAAATGCGGCCCCAGCGCCTGCTCCAGCACGCCTTCATAGGTATTGATCGTCTCCGACTGGAGCGCCGGGTTACAGACGAAGTTCACGCCGCAATAGAACAACTCATAACTGTTGGGAACGCGAAAGGCCTGGCCATAGAGGAGCTTGATGACGCTGCCCTCGCGGGGTTCGTAGACCATCGAGGCCCGGGGTGTGGCGTGCTGTTTGTCCCGCGCGATGTAGTGTTGGTAGGTATCGTATCGGACACCGGCCGTCAGGATGAGACGGTTCAGCACCCGGACTTCGTCCTGGAGGTAGATGGAATGGAGCTCAAACCGCTCCCGATCGTCCAGATAGATGAAAAAGGGATCGGCGTCATAGTTCTTTAAAAGAACATGATGAAACTGTTGTTCGGCCCCGATAATCACCCGGTTCCATTCAAACATCTTCCAGTTGATCTGAAGCTCGCCCCCATACCAGCGGCCCGGCGTATAGTCCTTATTCATGGTCAGCGGGGGATAATCCAAGGGGTTGGTGGCCTTAAAGCGGTACCAGTCGTCGTAAATCCGGATCGACAGTCCCAGGTTCTGCGTCAATTGGGGATTATATTTAAGGTCGATGAAGTACCTCCCATCAAAGGTCTCATACTGTCCGGCATTAAAGACCGTGCCATAAGGAGCCGTGGGAACCTCTTTACCCCGATCAGAGTAAATCCCTTGAAGATGGAAATCTTTGTGATCGAGTTTTCCGAAAAAAGAATAGACCGACTCTCCATCCGAGTTTTCTGCAAAGCCGGAGTTGTGGGCCGGATCCCCGTCATCATATTCGGGAAAGAACAGGGTCTGGCCGCTGCTCTGCGTATACGAGCCGTTGAGCAGCAGATCCAGTCCGTTTTCATATCGCCGTCCATACGTCAGGATTCCTTTGTTCGTATTGTAACTCCCGGACTCGGCCGATGCCCGAAGCCCTTGAAGGTCGCTTCCATCTTTGGTAATGATGTTGACCACGGCAAAGAAAGCGCTTGTTCCGTAAAGGGCCGAGCCGGGACCCCGGACGATCTCGATCCGATCCACAATATCCAGATCAATGCCCGATTCCCGTCCCAAGAGGAAAGCCTGGTAGATGTCATCATTGAGGGTGTGGCCGTTCAGCAGACCGAGCACTCGGATATTAAAATCGCCCGGTCTTGAAAATCCCCGGACCCCTAAGTAACTGTAGTTCCGATCGTCCGAAACATAAAAACCGCGCACCGACCGAAATACATCCGCAAGGGTTCGCCAACCGTACTGACGGATCTCTCGATCCGTTATGATCGTGACCGAGGCCGGTGCCTCGCCCACCGACTGTTTGTATCGCGCTGCGGCGACCACCGTCAGACCCTCCTGCTCCGCCTTGAAAAGGGCGATCTCTTCTTCCAAAGACGGCTCGGCCGACCAGGCCGCGCCCTCCGCCAGCAGGCCGACGAGCCCCAGGATGATCCACAGGCGCCTCATTCTTTCCCTCATTCTTCCCCTCCTTCTTCCTTCTGAGCCTCAATGAAGGACTCCACCAATTGGGGGTCAAACTGTTTACCCGAGTTCTGTCGCAACTCTTCGACGGCTTCTTCCTCGGTCAATTTTCTTCGGTACGACCGCGCGGAGACCATCGCATGGTAGGCCTCGGCAATGGCCAGAACGCGCGCGAGGTAGGGAATCTCCTCCCCGCGCAGCCCCCGGGGATAACCGTTCCCATCCCAGCGTTCGTGATGATACAGAATGGCCGGAAGCACGCCGCCCAATTGGGGCGCATCTCTGAGCAGCATCTCGGCCAAGGTCGGATGCGCCCGGATGATCTTCTGCTCCTCCAGGGTTAAGGGGCCCGGCTTATTGAGGACATTCTCCGGCGCGTTAATCAGACCGATATTATGCAGAAGGCTCGCGATCCGAAGGCTCTCCGTCTCCTGCGGGCCGAGCTGTAGGACCTTGGCGAAATTCATGGCCAAATGAACCACCTGATCCGTATGTCCCAAGGTGTACGGCGTCTTTGCATCGATCGCCAATCCGATGTTCCGGATCACGCTGAGCTTGGGATCTCGAAGGACCTCTTCAATGCGGCGCCGATCGTTCTCCAGTCCGGATTTCAACATCTCGCTGTACAGGCCGACCCGATTCCGGCCGTTCTGTTTGGCGAAATAAAGGGCCTGATCCGCCGTCTCGATCAGTCCGTCTTTGTCTTTGGCGTCGATGGGATAGCAGGCCGCCCCGACGCTGATCGAAAGAAAGGCCCGATGGCCGCTGGGCAGTTTGAAGACCTGGTTGAAGATGGCTTCGCGAAGGCGTTCCGCCACGATCCGGGCTCCGTCCAGGGAGGTTTCCGGGAGAAGGATCGTGAACTCCTCGCCGCCGTAGCGGGCCGGAAAATCAATGACGCGGAGGCCCTCTTTAATTAACCGGCCGACTTCCCGCAGGATCGTGTCCCCGGCCGGATGGCCGTAGGCGTCGTTCAAACTTTTGAAATGATCCAGGTCGATCATGAGAAGCGACAGCGGCCGGTTGAACCTTCGGGAACGGGAGATCTCATCGTCCAACTGCTTTTGGAAGGCCCGGTGATTGTAAAGCCCCGTGACGACATCCGTCACGGCCTCGACCTGGGCCGCCTCCAAGGCCTGCGCCTGGCGGGTCAACCGCTTTTTGGTATAAAGACTGAAGGCGGCGCTCACGTACAACAGGATTGCAACGGCCGTCGTGATCGTAAACATCTCATAAGTGACGGCCGAAGCCCGATCGCTCAGCACTCCGGAACCGCCCAGCGCGACAACGTTCGAGGCCGAACTGAAAAGACCGGCCAGAATGAAGAACAGCGAACCCAGACGGTCCAGATAAAACCGGGCTTCACCGTAGAGCAAAATTCCGATATAAACAACGGCGCCGCCCGACAGGACTAAAATCCAATGCTCGGCGCCTTGGAGGAGGTTGATCATGGTTGTACCGTTTCTTCCTGCCGGGCCTTGAGCCGGGTATCCCTGTAGATCTCCCACAATACCCACGGAAACAGAATGCCCGCGCCGATCTCAAGCAACATCCGAGAGGCCTGCTCCCAGACCGGTCCCAGGAAATCGATGACCGCGCGGGCGGCCAACATGACGCAAAGCATCATGAAAAGACACCAACTGCGTTTGTTGCCGACAATGTCGCGTTCGGCCGGAAGAATCACCAAGGCCACCATCAAGGCGGCAATGATCAATGCCGTCACGTTCATTATGTCGATGATCCGGTCCGGTCGCATGGCCCTTGCCTCAGATCCCGGTATTTAATGCGGCCCTCGCCGCCTCGACCATTTTCATTCCATCCTTATCGGCGGATTGGAGCGCCGCCGATCTGATTCGCGTCCTGATCGAGTACCGGGTTTCGCCGATCACCCATTCCAAATCGGACAGGATTTTTTGGACACGAATGATCACGAGCTGTGCCCCTGACCCCGCCGTCTGACACAGCAACCATACGAATTCCAGCCGGTCGACTTGAGCCATCACATCATATGCCCGCTTGCATGCGATCAGCTTTTGTTCGACCTCCAGACTCACCCGGCGCATCACATCCTCGTTGTCGGGAGGCGAAACCTCCACGCGAATCGCGAGGCATGAGAGAGGATACCGGAAACGACGCGACCGGATCAGTTCCTCCTGTACGCGTTGCCGGAAGGTCTCCATTCCCGGAGCAACGGTTTGCGACGGATCCTGAAGAGACGCGGGCTGTAACCCGGCCAAACCCAATAATTCCTGGACCGAAACATGCTCTCCGCGCGCCAAAGCCGCCTTGATCTTATCGGCGGCCTTGCTCACCCGGTATCCCTCCTCGGTCAATTTCTGAACCGCCTTGAGCAGATCAAGGTCCCATTCCGTATAGCGATGAAAGATCTTTGAGCCGTGCAGTTCCTGCCGAGGCCGAACCACCCCGATGAGTTTCCAATACCCCAATTGCCTCGCCGAAATGTTGGCTAATTTACAGATCTCTTTAGGACCGTATGTCTTCTTGTCCATTTTTCATCCCGAGTGACCGATCGGTTGCAGACCGATCAACAACCAATCATGTCATAGTGCAAAACAGGTACCAACCAACAGTAAAATAAGGCTTATATCTACTACATGATTGTTCAATGTATAAAATCAATATCTTGCGTATGGATAGCTTTCATACGGTTTAACGTCGGACGTCGTCGATAGGAAGCGGCCTTCCTAATGGGTTGACGAAAAATGCCAATTTTATGGGAGATTAATCTTGGAGGATTTGAACGATTTTCTTGAGGAGCGCTTCCCGGCCCTCACCGGTCTTGGACGAAAACGGCAGGATCTCGGAGGCGGTGTTCGATGGCGACAATAGCTGACGGATCTCACGAAGGGCGGCCGGTTGCCGACCCTTCGTCAATTGGTCCGATTTCGTAGCGACAAGAAAGGAAGGGATTTTGTAGGAGTCCATCCAAGACAGCAATTGCTGGTCCAATGGACTCGGGTCGTGGCGGATATCCAATAGCACAATCACACACCGAAGCGTCGGCCGATGGAGGAGATAATTCTCTACGACGGCGCCCCACGCCGCACGTTGAGCGATCGAGACTTTGGCATAGCCGTATCCCGGAAGATCCACCATATAAAAAACCACCGGCGGATTCGGTCCCAAGGTCACTTTGAAAAAGTTGATGAGCCGCGTCTTTCCGGGCGTGCCGCTGACCTTCGCCAGTCCTTTTCGCTGCAAAAGGCAATTGAGCAGCGATGATTTTCCAACGTTGGACCGCCCTACGATCGCAATTTCCGGAAGACCGTCCTTGGGACATTGTTCCAGTGCTGTGCAGCTTTTTAGAAATTCGGCTTTATCTATTCTCATGATCGTCACTCTATCGAATGAGTAGCGGACAATCAAGAAAATAATAAAGCCGCCTGTCACGCGACCTGTACATTGCGATAAGATTTGCTATTTGCTATAGTGACAGCGGATTTCTATCGGATCAAACCTGAATGACGGCGAATAAATCATCGGAGGATGTTATGAGAACAGCTTGGAACCGAATCTGGATGGGCATGCCGTTCTTTTTCCTGTTTTCCGTCACCGCTGCCCAAGCGCAATACCAGGAGGTAGAGACACCCGTCAAGGGGCTGCTTTTCGGAGAGGCAGACATCTTTGTCTCGTTGCACGGTTTTGTGAATGCAGAGGCCTTTTATTTTCAAAGACAGGCGGAACACGATATCCCTTCTTTTGATCTCCACAATTTTTACTTTTCGGCCAAGGCTCAAGCCGGCGAAGAGATCACCATGTTTGCGGAACTGGAATATGAACATGGAACGCAGGATATCCGGCTCGATCGGGGTTTTTTTGATTGGGAGACTTCCCCCTGGGCCACGGTTCGGATTGGACGGTTTTATGTCCCGATGAGCTACGAACGAACCCATTACCAGGCGCCGGTCCGGCTCATGACCAGCCGCCCCTTGATGGTCGATGTCGCCTTTCATGAGTGGTCCGATACCGGTCTGGAGCTGTTGGGTACGCTCACCCCTTCGGGCGATTTAATTCGGTATGATCTATCGGTCGTGAATGGGCCGCGCGGGTTAAGCGAAGACGGCATCCCGGTCAGTCTTGGAGAGGACAATCGCGATAATAACCGGAATAAGTCGATTGTGGCACGAGTCAACATCAAACCGACAACCGGTCTCACTTTCGGAACGGCCTATGGAACCGGGAAATACGATGACGCCGGTAAGCTCGGTTTTAAGGTGATTGAGTTTGACGGCCGGTATGCCATTGGACGGCTCGACCTTTGGGGAGAATTCATGAAACGCACCGGGGATGATGAGCCGGGAATCACCCCTCCTTTCCTCACGGGAACCAAGGCTGATCAACAGGGATTCTATCTGTTGGCCGCTTACAAGGCGCTGGAAAAACAACCCCAACTCTATTATCTCATGCCGATGATTCGGTACGACGCCCTAAAAGAAAACGTCGGCAGCGCCGGCACGGAACGTGTCACATTGGGACTGAACTATTCCCCCAAAAAGCACGTCGTCTTTAAGTCGGAATATCAATTCACCCATGAAACCGGACAGCCCCAAAAGAAAAATAACGGGGCCATGCTTTCGGCGGTCATCGATTTCTAAAGAGGAAGACAAAATGCGAATGGCGATTCGCGCAATCCTCAGAGCCGTTTTCCTTCTGATGCTGGTCGATTCGCATCCTCTTCGGGCGCAGGCCAACCGAGAGCAGCTTCCGGTTCCGATGGTCCAAATTCTACAAACCATGTATTCAAAGTTGGATCAAGGAAATTACGATATGGCTTACAAATTCCTGAAGGTTCTCACACCCGTCGTACAGACTCTGACGCAGAAAGAGGGGGTCGACCTTTTCAAAGAAATGGAGTCGGCCATTCGGAGTCAAAACAAGGAGAGGATTGATCTTGCATTCCGACGGATGGTCATCATGGACATCAGTGATTTGATGAGTTTTGTGAACGACCTGCATCCTCTAACCGAAAGGGATAAGGTCCATGCACGGATCTCATTATTGGAATATTATATCATCAGCCCAAGGATTGCGGAGACAAACTTCATGGTTGACCAAAGAGTTAAAAATAATTTCAGAAAAATGCTTCTTCTATTCAATGAGGACGAACTTTTTGGGCAAACCCAACAGATGAAGGACTTTGGCCGGAGCATTCTTCAAGATCTTCGGTCGTCAACTGTGTTGAAAAAATGAACCGAAGCTGTGGAGGTTGACAGCACCTCACTTTTCTTTTATAGTGAATGGCCTATGACGAGGGATGCCGAATTCGAGAAGGTCTATCGCACGGCCCAGGAATGTTTCGATGAGAAGCGGTATGATGAAGCGGAACGCCTCTTTCTCAAACTGCTCAGCCGGAACACCGCGGGGTATGCGGATGTTTTCAACCGCCTGGGCTTGATTTATTACCAAAAAGGCCTGTACGAGCGCGCCGCCCAATATTTTGAGAGGGCCCTTGCACAGAATCCGAAATATACCGAGGCTTCCCTCAACCTGGTCGTGACGTATAACGAGCTCCGGAATTTCGCGGCGGCCGAACGGGTTTTCAATCAAGCCGCAAAGATCGTCCGCTCCGAACCGGCGTCACTGGATCCTTTCATTCAAGGTAAACTGGCCAACGAGCATGGAAAGTTGGGCGACGCCTATTACGAGCTGGGGCGGTACGAGCCGGCCCTCGACGAATACCGGAAGGCGGTCGATCTCCGGCCGAATTTCGTGGACATTCTCACCAAGATCGGGATGACCTTACGGGAAAAAGGGGATTTGGATCAGGCCGTTGAAACCCTGGCAAAAGCCAAAACGGCGAACCCCACCTATGTGCCGGCCTATATCCACCTCGGCATCGCGTACTATACAAAAGGCCGACGCGATCTGGCCTTGAAGGAATGGACGGCCGCGCAGAAGATCGATCCCGCCAACCGCGCCGTGCAGGTCTATCTCAATTTAGCCAAAAAGCCGTAGCCCGTGGGTTGACCTGAGGAAACCGTGGAGCCGGCCGTTCTGAGGATTAAAAATCTCAAAACTCAATTCCATACCTCGGAAGGGGTGGTCCAGGCCGTGGATGGGGTTGATCTGACGGTTCGTCCGGGAACGGTCTTGGGAATCGTCGGCGAATCCGGTTCAGGAAAGACGGTCACGGCCCTTTCGGTCATGCGTCTCATTCCACAGCCGCCGGGCCGAATCGTTTCCGGCGAGGTGTTGTTCGACGGCGCCGATCTCTTGACCCTCAAGGAAGATGACATGCGAAAGGTCCGCGGAAAACGGATCGCGATGATCTTTCAGGAACCCATGACCTCCCTCAACCCGGTCTTCACCATCGGCAATCAGATCTCGGAAATGCTGCGTCTTCATCTGAAGATGAGTCGAAAAAAAGCCTGGGATCGCACGATCGAACTCCTGAAGTGGGTCGGCATCCCTTCCGCCGAACAACGCGTGAAGGACTACCCGCACCAACTGAGCGGCGGCCAGCGGCAGCGGGTGATGATCGCCATGGCGATCTCCTGTAATCCGGAGATCGTCTTTGCGGATGAACCGACCACGGCCCTTGACGTCACGATCCAGGCCCAGATCCTCGTTCTGCTCGAAGAACTTCGAAAGCGGCTCGGCATGTCCATGGTCTTGATCTCGCATGACCTCGGCGTCATCGCCGAGGTGGCCCACGAGGTGGCCATCATGTATGCCGGCCGGATCGTCGAAGAGGCCGGCACCGAGGAACTGTTCGCCCACCCGCTCCATCCTTACACCCAGGGCCTGTTGGCCTCGATTCCTTCGTTCGATCCGGCCGGAGCGCGACGGGAACGACTCCAGGCCATCCCGGGAACCGTTCCAAACCTGATGGAACCCATTCCCGGTTGCCGATTCGCCCCGCGTTGCGGCGCGGCCATCGAGCACTGCCGTCGTGAAGAGCCTCCCTTGAAAGAAGTCCGACCCGGCCATCGGGTCCGATGCTGGGTCGCGTTTGGAGAGAAGGCGCCATGAACGCCGGTATCCCGCCCGGACCCGACTCGACACGGATCGGATCGGCCGAGATTCCCCTGCTCTCCGTCAAGAACCTCAAAAAATATTTTCCTGTCCGGGAAGGTCTCTTCGGCCGCCCGGATCGCCGGGTCCATGCCGTGGACGGCGTCAGTTTCGATCTTCGGAGCGGCGAGATCCTCGGTCTGGTGGGCGAGTCCGGCTGCGGGAAATCCACCACCGGCCGACTGATCTTAAGGCTTCTTGAACCGACGTCGGGCGAAGTGCGGTTCATGAACGAAAATGTTTTTGAGGCCGACGCCCGACGGATGCGGGAACTGCGCCGCGAGATGCAGATTATTTTCCAGGACCCGTACGCCTCTCTGAACCCCCGAAGGACGATCGGGGCCACGCTGGAGGAACCGCTGATCATTCACCGTATCGGAACAAAGGAGGAACGCCGCGCGCGCGTGCGAGGGCTGCTGGAAAAGGTCGGGCTCGATCCCGACGCCGTGAACCGTTATCCGCATGAATTCAGCGGCGGCCAGCGACAACGGATCGGCGTGGCGCGGGCCCTGGCCTTGAACCCGAAATTGATCGTGGCGGATGAACCGGTATCCTCCTTGGATGTCTCGATCCAGGCCCAGGTCATCAACCTGCTCGAGGACATTCAGGATGAATACCGGCTTTCCATGATCTTCATCGCGCATGACTTGAACATGGTCCGGCATATCAGTGACCGCGTGGCCGTCATGTACCTGGGAAGGATCGTCGAATTGGCCGAGGCCTCGGATCTGTATCGTCACCCCCTGCATCCTTACACTGAGGCCCTGCTGGCGGCGATTCCGATCCCGGACCCCAAGGCCGGACGCCGCCGAATTATTCTTGAGGGTGATCTTCCAAGCCCGGTCGATCTCCCCCAAGGCTGCCGGTTTTATTCCCGATGCCCGAAACGACTGCCGGACTGCCTGAAAGAAGATCCCCCGCTGGTCCAGATCCAGCCCCTTCACTGGGCCGCCTGCATCCTGGCCCGGTGACGGTTAACCGAAGCAACTTGCCAACGACGGTTCAAAGTTTGGCGATGATCTCGTCCGGAATCCGTCGGGGGCGGCCGCCCGAGACACAGACCAGGATCACCATTGAATCGGCGTTCAACCGGCCATTCTGATCCCGGACGGAGTGCGAGAATGTAATGCTGGCCTTTGACCGACCGGTCACGGCCGTTTCAATTTCCAGGAGATCCGAATAATGGGCCGGCGCCTTGTAATCGATCTCGACACGGGCCACGACAAAATAGAGCCCTTTCTCCATCCAGGGCTTAAGTTCGATTCCGCACGCTCGGAGATATTCGGTCCGGGCCCGCTCAAAATACCGTAAGTAGTTGGCGTAGTACACCACCCCGCCGCAGTCGGTGTCTTCGTAATAGATTCGAACCGTCAGACGGCTCTTCCGTTGCCCTTTCACGATCGGCGGGTCTCCTTCCACCGTTTACCCGGAATAAAAAGGCGCCACCCTTCGAAGAGCGATGGCGCTTGACGGCCGCGACATGCGGGGTGTTATCAGGTGAGCAAAATTCGCTTCGCTTGTTGATATTCCGCGTGCTGCAGGCGATCCAGAGCGTCCTTGACGTATCCCAGGCCGATGATGCAGAGCTCAAAATTATCGGAAAGTTTCCGAAAGAGCGGCACAAACTGTTTATATTCACCGTAGTTGAACTCGGACACGTTCCGATAGGAATGCTTCCCCACTTTGACGTAATCCATCAAAAAATCCGGGTGGTGGATCCATTGCCGGACCTTCATCCGTTTAAGGAATTCCGGAAAAATCCCGACCATGAACAGTGTCAGGTCGCCGATATGCCGGTGGACCTCCCGCTCCCGTTCGAAGGAGCCGGCGTTTAGCAGCAGATCGGCCTCGAGCAGCATGTCGGCCACCTCATCAAGCCGTTTCCCTTTGCCGTTCCGGATGCGGTAAAGATGATCCACATGGGTAAAATCCACCAGCATGTTGGACAGATAGCGGACCACATGGATATCGGACCATCGCAATTTCTGAGCGAAGGTCCGCTCCGTCAGAGCGGTGACCAGTTGCCTCAAGGGATGATATTCAGGAACCGACTCGGCCATAACACCATCCTTTACTAAAATTATACCACAGAATTCCGCGAGGGATAGAATGCGGATCGGCCCTAATTCGACGTCAGATTCAGCAGGTGTCGGCCATGGCCGGGCATCGCGGCCGTCCGAATCGCGCGGTGGACAAAGCCTTTCGCTTTTTCAACGGCCCGCTCGACGCCGGATCCGGCGGCCAGACCGGCCGTAATCGCGGCCGAAAGGATGCACCCGGCGCCGTGCAGTCGCTTGGCCTGAACGCGGGGCTTCCGGAAAGGCCGGATCTCGCCTTCCCCGAACAACAGATCCACGGCGGACCCTTTTAAGTGCCCCCCTTTGATCAGGACATATTGGGGCCCCATCGCCTGGATCTCCAGGGCGGCTCGCTCCATCTCTTTTTCGGTCTGCACCGACATTCCCGTCAAGGCCTCGGCCTCCTTCAGATTCGGCGTCACGAGGAGGGCCTGAGGAAGCAGCGTCTTCTTTAACAATTCGACGTCGTCCTTCTTAAGAATCGGGTAGCCGGTGGATGAACGAACGATCGGATCCAAGACATAGCGGATCAACCGGTATTTTTTAAGAAGCTCTGAAACAATTTCAATGCTCTCTCCATCCACAAGCATTCCCGTCTTCACGGCATCAACCGTCATATCCTCCAGCAGCGTCGTGATCTGTTTCCGGAGCAGGTCCGGTGGAATCTTGACCACGGCCTGAATCCCGAGGGTGCTCTGGATCGTCAAGGAGGCGATCACCGCGGCGCCGTGCACGTTAAACTTCGCAAACGTCCTCAGGTCGGCCTGAATTCCGGCGCCGCCCGTCGGATCCGAACCGGCGATGGTCAAGGCTACGTTCACGGGGCAGACCTCATTCAATATTTAAAATCGACAACGGATTGACGCGGGCGCCGTTGAGCCGGGTCCCCCAATGGAGATGCGGGCCGGTCGCCCGGCCCGTCGCTCCCACCTTGCCGATGACGTCTCCCTTGCGGACTCTCCTCCCCTCCGCAACGTCCACCTGATCCAGGTGGAAATACATGCTGTAGAGCCCCAGGCCGTGATCTAAGATGATGCTCTTTCCGCTGAAGAAGAAATCCCCCACCAATGCGACGATGCCTTCATTGGTGGCACGGACGTCCGTTCCTTGGGGCGCGTTGATGTCTTCCCCGCTGTGAGGGGAGCGGGGTTGGCCGTTCATGATCCGTCGCAATCCAAAACTCCCGGCAATCTTGCCCTCGACCGGCATCATAAAGCGACCCGCCCAGAATTTTTGGACCGTGATCTTGCCGAGCGATTGCAAAATCTTTTCCTGCTCCTCCGCAGCCCGTTTGCTGCTTTCTTCATCCAGATCGACATAGTTCTTGGGCACCGTCAACTCCTGCGTTAAAAAATGAACCGGAAGCACTTCGACCGGATAGCGACGCAGTTCCCGTTTCCCTGCGGCATCGGATATCTCCACAAGCAAATCATCGTGAGCGGGCGGGTCCGCAAGGTCAACCCCGATCAAGGCCCCGAATTCCTGTGGATTCCCCATCTTAAAAAAAGGAACGGGCCGGTTGAGGAATCGCCCCTCGACCGACACGGCATCGGGTCCGACCTGAACGGAAAAATAGAACACATCCCCCTGCTTCGCCCGGATGGGAGCGACGGTCTCGGATCGCGACGGTTCTTCCGAAAAAACCGTCGCGGGAAGGAACGGCGCTATTCCGACCGCGATCAGGCAAAAGAGACGCAGGAGCATGGGAAGGGTTACCGGTTGAATCGGTGACCGGCGGATGCAGCGATTAATTCCTCGACCCTCCTATCGGATGCGCTAAACGGGTCCATACAGAGAATGGTTTCTTCCCAATAGCCGTTGAGTTTGAGATAGGTCCAATCCACCGTATAGGAACGGTTCTTTTCCCGAGCAAACCGGATGAAATCGCCCCGGATCTTGGCCCGCGTGGTCTGAGGCGGCTCGCTCATCGCCGACAAAACGTCTTCCTCATCCACTACCTTCTCAACCATATCCATCTTTTCCAAGAGATAGTACAGCCCGCGGGATCGATTCACATCATGATACTGGAGATCCATCAGTAAGATCCGAGGATCATCCCACCCGCAGTCCTTCTTCTCCATGTAGGCCATCATCAGCTCCTTCTTCATGACCCAATCGATTTGACGGGACAGCTGGATCGGATCCTCTTCCAACTGATTCAAGGTATCTTCCCATTTTTTGACGATGTCATGGGTGATGGAATCGACTTCGACAGTCGCCAGATAATCGCACGCCCGCTCCAGGTAGATCCGCTGGATCTCGATCGCCGTGAGTTCCCGACCGTCTTCGAGTTTGACCCGCCGCTTGAGGGTCGTGTCCCTCGAGATCTCCCGGATGGTTTTCACGGGGTCTTCCAATTCAATATTCGGAACGGCGTAACCCTCCTCGATCATCGACAGAACAACGGCGGTAACCCCCACCTTCATCAAGGTGGCGAACTCGGACATATTCGAATCGCCGACGATGATGTGAAGCCGCCGGTATTTCTCCGCATCGGCATGGGGCTCATCCCGCGTGTTGATGATGCTTCGAGAAGATGTCGTGGACGAAGACGTCTTTTCATGCATATGCTGCGCCCGTTGGGAAATAAAAAAATGCGTTTTCCCCGACAACCGGAGAAGTTTACCGGCGCCGGCATAGATCTGGCGGGTGACAAAAAACGGGATCAGTTGTTCCGTGACCTTCCAGAAATCTACATCCCGCTTCATGAGGTAATTTTCATGACAACCGTACGTGTTTCCCATGGAATCGGTGTTGTTTTTGAAAATATAGATTTCACCGTTGAGCCCCTCTTCTCGGAGCCGTTCTTCCGCCAAGGGCAGACAACCTTCCACCAGGCGCTCGCCCGCCTTGTCGTGCATCACCAGATCCAGGATGTTATCGCATTCGGGCGTGGAGTATTCCGGGTGGCATCCCGTGTCTTGATAAAACCGGGCCCCGTTCGTCAGGAAGGCATTCGACGGCCAACTGTTTGGAATCAACCCTTCAAAAATATAACCCAACACTTTTTCAACCGGTAGATAGACCTTGCCGTTCGGTGAGAAGATCAAACCGTACTCGTTTTCCAGCCCAAAGATGCGCGGCCTCATGGGAATCCCCTTATCGGGAATGGACCAATTCCATAATCTCGTCCGTTGTCAACCGCCGGAATTTCCGTCCCTGTCGGTTGCGATCCAACACCGCCACTTCCAGCGTTTGGATCACCAGCCGGGGAGTGGCCGTGTTCTCGACGGCCTCCTTGCATAACGTAAGCGCGTCCGACAGAGGCAGACCCGCTTTGTAGCGGTCCTTGAGGAAGACCATAATGGCCTCGGACCGTCCGCCGATCACCGTAAAACCGCGTTCGTCCGTAATACTCCCATCAAAGGATATTCGATAAATCTCATTGGACTGGCTGGCTTCTCCCACGGCGACAACGGCGATCTCGACTTCCAGGGGCTTCACCTCCTGGCTGAAAGTCGTCCCCAGAACCTGCGAGTAGGCATTCGCCAGCGATTTGGCCGTGACATCTTCTCGACTGTAGAGATACCCTTTGAGATCGGCATGCCGGATGCCCGCCTTCCTCAGATTCTCAAACTCGCTGTATCGCCCCGCGCCCAGAAACGCAATGGCGTCGTAGATCTCCGAAACCTTGTTCAGGGAAATGCTGGGGTTGTCCGCAACCATGAGTATCCCATCCTGGTACTCCATCGCCACAATCGATCGGCCCTTTGCAATCCCCTTTTTGGCATATTCCGCCCTGTCCTGCATCATCTGCTCGGGTGGAACGTAATAAGGAATGGCCATCTCTTAGGTCTCCCGCTTCCGCTTTTCGATCAGCCGTTCATAGATCTGATGAATCTGACTTTCCGGCACATCCGAGACCCCTTTGACCGTTATGGTTTTCACGGTCGGGTAGATCCCTCGAATCAAATCCGGTCCGCCGGTTCCGATATCTTCCTCGGACGCGTCATAGAGCGCCTCTAGCACCGTCCGGACGGCTTCCGGCTCCTCCATGCCCGGTTGATACAGTTTCTTCATCGTCGTGCGCGCGTCCTTCCCTCCGGATCCGGTCGAGAAATAATCGGTCTCTTCATATCGCCCGCCGGTGATGTCGTATTTAAAAATACGGCCCTCGCTCCGTTTCGGATCATATCCCACAAAAATCGGGACCACGATCAGACCCTGAAAAGCCATGGGAAGATTCCCTTTGACCATCTGGGCCAGTTTGTTCGCCTTTCCGTCAATGGATAATTCCGCGCCTTCCAATTTTTCATAATGTTCCAGTTCGGTCTGAAACAGCTTGGCCAGTTCGATGCACGGCCCGGCGGCACCGGCGATGGCGATGGCGGAATGCTCATCCATCTTATAGACCTTTTCGATCCGACGGGCCGACACTTGATACCCCTCCGTGGCCATGCGATCGCCCGCAATGATCACTCCGTCTTTGTATTTCAGGGCCAGGACGGTCGTCCCATGCGAGATTCTTGCGGCCGGGGACGGGCCCCCGCCCTCCGCCCCCGCGCGCGGACGGAAACCCAGCAGGGCATCGGGATGATGCACCGACAACCAATCATAGAAACTGGACCCCGGATCTTGAAACGGACTTTCAGATTTGAGTATCACGTCTACTCCCCGCCCTTCTGGACGTAATTCTTAACGAACTCTTCCGCATTCTCCTCCAGCACGTCGTCAATCTTCTCCATGAGCTTATCCAGGTCTTCCTTTATTTTTTTACCTTTCTCAGCAGTCTTGGGATTGGCTCCGCCCTCTTCCTCTTTCTTTCCGGCCTCTTTCTTCCGGTCTGTTTTGTGTTCTTGCTTGGACAAGGTTTTCACCCCCTTTAAATCGATCACCCCTCACATGCTCAGACGGTTCAAGACGTCCTCAACGGTGTCGGCCGACTCCAAAAGCGACCGCGTCAGGCTTTCCGTCCCACGCAAAGGTTCCATTAAGGGCACCTTCTTGATGGTCCCGTTTCCAACGTCAAAGAGGATCGAACTCCAACTGGTCGCGTACACCTCTTTGGGAAACTTCTTCAGGCAGGTTCCTCGAAAATAGGCCCGCGTATCGGTCGGAGGATTCTGTTCGGCGTGCGTGATCTCTCGATCCGTCGTGATGCGGTCCACATAATGTCCTTTTTCCAAAGCGGCGTACAGACCCTTCTCCGGACGAAGATCATGGTATTGAAGGTCCATCATTGCAAGACGGGCATCTCCCCAACCGCACTGTTTTTTCTCCATATAGGACCGGATCAGTTCCAGTTTGATCACCCAGTCGATCTCGCGGGAAAGCTGCATCGGATCTTCTTGGAGTCGGTTGAGGACCTCGTTCCATTTCTTCAGGACGTCCCTTGTCACCGGATCCGCTTCGTGTTCTTCGAAGAAACGATACGCCGCTTCAAGATAAAGCCTTTGAATCTCAACGGCCGTGTACCCCCGACCGTTCGACAAACGGATCGCCGACTTTAAACCGACATCCCGCGACACCTCTTTGATGGCTCGAACGGGATCTTCCAACTCGACCTCGGGTAACGGCCATTTTTCCTCGATCATCGTCAACACAATCGCCGTTGAACCCACTTTAAGATACGTGGAACACTCGGCCATATTTGCATCCCCGACGATGACATGGAGGCGACGGTATTTGGAGGCGTCGGCGTGGGGTTCGTCCCGCGTATTGATGATCGGACGCTTGACCATGGTATTGAGATCCACCAGCGTCTCAAAGAAGTCCGCTCTTTGGGAAATCTGGAACGGCAAAGGCGGCATTCGATTCTCAGCACCGACCTTGCCGGATCCGGCGTAGATCTGTCGCGTCACAAAGAACGGCGTCAAAGCCCTCATCAGCATTTCAAAAGGAACGGATCGGTCCACCAAATAGTTTTCATGATAGCCGTAACTGTTTCCTTTTCCATCCGTGTTATTACGATAGACGACCAACGGGTCTTGCGCCTTGATCCGACCGGCGTGTTCACAACATTGACCGAGGATCCGATCGCCGGCCTTTTCGTAAATCACCACATCCCGTGAATTGGTGCACTCAGGCGTGGAATATTCCGGATGGGCTCCATCCACATACAAACGGCCTCCGTTGGCCAACACCTTATTGAGGAGGCGGTTATACTCCGGCCCGGGCCGCTCCCGTTCCCCCTCGACCTCAAAACCCCGCACATCCAACAACGGATTCTCGTGTTCGTAGTCCCAAAGCACTCGGGTAGACGGAAGGGAGGGATAATGGTTGATCAGGAGAAGAGACGTGGAGACGGGATCCAAGGCCTCCGGATTGCGTGTCGCAATGCCGAATTCCGTTTCTGTCCCCATGATGCGTTTGATCATACGGTATGCCGGTTGAACCGATCAGAGGTAGTGACCCGTCGAGATCGTATCGATCTGTCGCGGGTCGGTCGCTTTGGTCCCCATCGTTCGTACATGAACGATCTTTTCACCCTTCCTCCCGGCAATCTTGGCCCAGTCGTCCGGCTGTGTGGTATTGGGCAGGTCTTCATGTTCCGTAAACTCGTCGCGCGTCGCCTGAAGAAGATCCTCGCTCCGGATCCCGCCCTGGCCTGTTGAAATCATCCGCTTGATGGCGTATTTCTTGGCCCGAGCCACCACCCCTTCGATCAAGGCACCGCTGACGAAATCCTTAAAGTAGAGCATTTCTTTTTCACCATTGGCGTAGGTGACCTCCAGGAACTTGTTCTCTTCGCTCTGGCTGTACATCTGTTCCACGGTCTGTTCCGTCAATCGTTCGACCATGGCCGCGGCATGGCCGCCGTCCCTCGCCAACTCATCGGGATGATACGGCAAATCCGGCCGGAGGTACTTCGAGAAAACCGCTTTGGCCGCCCGCTTGTCGGGCCGATCAATCCGGATCTTCACGTCCAGACGTCCGGGTCGCAGGATGGCCGGGTCGATCAAGTCCTGCCGGTTGCTGGCGCCGATGACGATCACGTTCCGGAGGCGTTCGACACCGTCGATCTCCGAAAGGAACTGGGGAACAATAGTGGACTCGATGTCGGACGAAATGCCGGTTCCCCGCGTTCGGAACAGGGCATCCATCTCATCGAAGAAAACGATGACCGGCATCCCTTCTTCCGCTTTCTCCTTGGCCTTTTTGAAGACCTCGCGGATCTGGCGCTCGCTCTCACCGACATACTTGTCGAGAAGTTCCGGACCTTTCACATGCAGGAAGAAACTCCGGACGTCCTTTCCCGTGCGGTGGGCCAGTTTCTTGGCGATCGAATTGGCCACGGCCTTCGCGATCAAGGTTTTCCCGCAACCGGGAGGTCCGTATAATAGGATGCCTTTCGGAGGAAGGAGCCGGTATTGGGCGAACAGATCCGGATGCAGGAACGGCAGTTCGACGGCATCCTTGATCGTCTCGATCTGTTTTTCGAGCCCGCCGATATCTTCATAACCGACATCCGGCACCTCTTCTAAAACCAACTCCCCCACCTCGGACTTGGGAAGTTTTTCCAGCAAACAACCGGATCGCGCATCCAGCAGAAGATGGTCGCCGACACTGAGCTTCTCGTGAAGCAGCGGCTCGGCCAATTCGGCCACCCGCTCTTCATCGGCGTGCAGCGTCACGACGGCCCGTTTATCGCCGATCAGATCTTTCAGGCGGACCACCTCGCCCTGCCCGTCAAATCCCTTCGTCTCGACCACGTTCAAGGCCTCGTTAAGGACCAGTTCCTGACCCTTTCGGAGGTCCTTCACTTTAATCGAGGGATGGACGTTGACCTTCATCTTGCGGCCGGCGACATACACATTGACGGTGCCGTCCTCGTTTCCACCGGAAAAGATGCCGTAGCTTGAAGGCGGTGCGGTCAGTTTTTCCACCTCCACCCGCAAGGCATCAATTTGCGATTTGGCTTCTTGCAGCGTCGCCGCCAGTTTCTCGTTTTGTTTATGAGCTTGTTCGAGCTGCGACCGGGAGAGACGCAATTGGCGCAGTTCTTCCTCCATGGATCGGATCTGTACGTGGAGCTTATCGAGCTCTCGCTCGTATTCTTCGATTTGTTTGTTCATGGCAGGTTCGTTCTCCGACAGCCGATCCGTGAGCCGTTTCACGGTATTGCGCAAAGAGTGAAACCTTCCGGAGCCTTTCTTGGATTCCCCCATTCTATCTCCCAAGATCCATCGAGGGAAGCTGCCCTATCCCCTCCGGCGGGCTCTTTATTAATTTTGATTCTATCACTGAACACCCTTACGGTCAATAGCCCTCTTCCCGATCTTCGTCAAACCGGCGCCTCGTCCGCGACCGATCGCGTTGTTTTTAATTCCCGCAGTATCGCCTCGGCCGATGCCCGCACATTCGGACTTTCGAGAAGAGCCGAAACGACCGCAACGCCGCGGGCGCCGCTCTCGATCACGTCACGGATCCGTCCCGGCCGTATCCCGCCTATGGCCAAGACCGGAATCAAGACGCGACCCGCGGCCGAACGGATCTCGGCCGGTCCCAACGGCTTTCCCATGGACCGTTTCGAAGGGGTATCGTAGATCGGGCCTAAAACCACAAAATCGGCGCCGGCCTGCTCGGCCTCGATCCCTTCCGTGACGCTGTGCGTGGATTGTCCGATGAGGCGGTCCGGACCCACCAATTTTCGCACGGACGGAATCGGAAGGCTGTCCGCCCGAAGATGCACTCCGTCGGCCCCAACCGCCAGACAGACATCCACACGGTCATTGATTAAAAGTTTAGCGCCATACTCGGCCGTAAGAGACCGCAACCGCTCGGCCCACCGAAAAATGTCCCGCACCGGCAGATCCTTTTCACGCAGTTGAACGGCCCGGACCCCGCCGGCCAAGGCCTCCCGCACCACGACCTCCAGAGATCGGCCTCCGGTCTGATGCCGATTCGTAATAAGATAAAGATCAAAGTCAATCCGAGAATTCCGGTGACGCAATTGTTTCTCCTATTCAATCATTCCTTCGACCGGACTGCTGGCGGTCGCATACGGTTTTTTAGGAATTCTTCCGGCCTTATAGGCCAGCCGGCCGGCCCAGACCGCATATTTCATCGCCTCCGCCATCGCGATCGGATCTTTCGCCCCCGCAATCCCGGTATTCATCAACACCCCGTCGCAGCCCATTTCCATCGCGATCGCCGCATCGGACGCCGTCCCTACGCCGGCATCCACGATCACCGGGACCTTCACCGTCCCGCGGATGATCTGAATATTGTAAGGATTACGGATCCCCAATCCCGAGCCGATAGGCGCGGCCAACGGCATGACACAGGCGCAACCCGCGTCCTCCAATTTCTTTGCCACGATGGGATCATCGTTCGTGTAAGGAAGCACAACGAATCCTTCCTTGACGAGGATCTTGGCCGCCTCGATCAGACCGGCCGTGTCCGGGAACAAGGTCTTCGCGTCCCCGATAACCTCCAGCTTGACGAGATGGGTGATGCCGGCAGCCCGGGCCAGCCGCGCGGTTCGGACGGCCTCATCTGCCGTGTAACAACCGGCCGTATTGGGCAGAATTTTATATTTCTTGGGATCGATGTAATCCAACAGATTTTCTTTGTCCCGGTCGATGATATTCACGCGGCGAACCGCCACCGTGACCATGTCCGCGCCGGCCGCCTCAATGGCCATCCGGGTCTGCTCAAAATCTTTGTACTTTCCCGTACCGACAATCAGACGGGATTTGAGCTGAACACCGCCGATGGTCAAGAAATCGTCTTTCATAAACGTCATGCCCTCCTTCTGTCCCCTCGTTCTGCCCCCTCCTTCAGCCTCCCCCCACGAAACGGATGATCTCCAAACGATCGCCGTCTTTCAAAACCGTCCGGGAGTAATCGTGTTGATCGAGGATCTGAAGATTCAACTCGACCGCCACCCGTTCCGGAGGAGTGCCCAGTGCTTCCAGCAGACTTGCAACCGTCATCTCTTTTCCGAACTCCCGGCCTTCCCCATTCACAGACAACCGAATCACCGGCGCGTATCTCCTCATCGCCCCCAATAAAAAAGCCGTACTCTCTCAGGAAGTACGGCTCGCCTTTTGTGATCTTATGATCATGCTGCCGCTTCCCTACGCCCGTATTACCGGGATCAGGTTCACAGGGTTGCCCTTCACGCCCAACAGGCCTATCCGGGCTCTCAGCCCGACCGGCCGGCTCACGGAAACCCGGTCGAGCACCCCCAGCTCGATTTTCATCATACCTTAGCCTTCAAGACCCTGTCAACACCGCCTGCCGTGCACGGGCGCTCCATCGGTTTGACATTCCGACGGTCGTTTTGTTACCATCCCCTCGGATTTGTCGTCACAGACAGGAGCCCGGTTTGCTGTCCTTCCTTGGGTATCGACTCTTCCGATTTTTTATCTCATTGATCGGCGTCACCCTCATCACCTTTGGGATCATGCATCTTGCGCCCGGGGAACCGACCGATCTCCAGACCACCTTAAACCCCCGGGTCTCGGCCCAGGCCAAAGAAAACCTGAGGAAATTGTACGGACTGGACCGGCCGCTTTACGTCCAGTATACCCAATGGGTCAAACGTTTCGTCACGATGGATTTCGGCACCTCTTTCGTGGACGGCCAGACGGTCGCGCAAAAGATGATGGAGCGGATTCCGATCACGATCGTGATCAATCTCCTATCCTTGATTCTGATCTTAGGTATCGCCTTGCCGATCGGCATCTTCTCGGCCACTCATCCGCGCTCCCCGTTCGACAAAGCCGCCACGGTATTCGTTCTCATCGGATTTGCCACGCCCACCTTCTGGTTGGCCCTTATCATGATGATCCTTTTCGGCGTCGTCCTCGGATGGCTTCCGATCTCCGGTTACCAATCCCTTGATGTCGGCGGCATGTCCTTTGAGCAACGACTCGCGGATTGGATGAAACATCTCCTCCTTCCCGTTTTCGTCTCGGCTTTCGGCGGCCTGGCCGGATTCTCAAGGTACACGCGGGCCGAGATGCTGGAGGTGATTCGGCAGGACTATATCCGAACGGCGCGGGCAAAGGGCTTAAGCGAACCGGTGGTGGTCTACAAGCACGCACTGCGAAACGCCTTGATCCCAATCATCACGGTCCTCGGCCTTTCGGTTCCGGGATTGATCGGGGGCAGCGTCATCTTTGAGACGATCTTTGCCATCGACGGCATGGGGCGGTTGTTTTACCAATCCGTCCTGTCGCGTGATTACCCGACGATCATGGGCATCACCGTTCTGGGAACCGTCCTGACCCTGATCGGCAATCTCCTGGCGGACCTCTCGTACGCCTTCGCCAACCCGACGGTCCGACTGCATAAGACCCGATAGAGGATTTCGATGGCGATACGACCGCGAACCGCGTTTGAACGATTCTGGGGCCGATTTAAGAGCAACGGACCGGCCGTTGCGGGCGGCTTCATCGTCCTCTCGGTCTTCGTGATCGCGCTTCTAGCTCCCATTCTGTCGCTGTACGATCCGGCCTATATTGATGTGGGGAAGATCCTGGCGGCGCCGAACAGCGATCATCTCTTGGGCACGGACGAGCTCGGACGGGATGTATTCAGCCGAATGATTTGGGGTTCGCGGATCTCTCTGCTGGTCGGTTTCGTGGCGGTCGGGATCGCTATTCTGATCGGGATACTGATCGGGGCCGTTGCCAGCTATTACGGCGGCTGGATTGATGATGTCCTGATGCAGTTTGTGGACATCATGCTTTCGATCCCGACCTTTTTCCTGATCCTGGCCGTGATCGCGATCGTCGAGCCGAGCATCTGGAATATCATGATCGTCATCGGCGTCACGAGCTGGATGGGCGTGGCCCGCCTGGTCCGAGGACAGTTCCTGGCCTTGAAGGAGAAGGACTTCGTCACCGCAGCGCGGGCGTTGGGCGCGAACGATCTACGGATGATCTTCCTGCACCTGCTTCCCAATGCCTTATCGCCGGTCTATGTTTCGGCCGTGCTGGGCGTGGCCGGCGCGATTCTGATCGAGTCGTCCCTGAGCTTTCTTGGCCTGGGCGTCCAGCCGCCGACGCCGAGCTGGGGCAGCATCATCACAGCCGGCAAGGACACCATCGAGATCGCCTGGTGGCTCACGCTCTTCCCCGGCCTCGCCATTTTGATCACGGTCTTAGGCTACAACCTCCTCGGTGAAGGCTTGCAGGATGCGCTGAATCCAAGACTGAAAGGGTAAGCGGATTGCGATTGACATTTATCCCCTGGTCGGGGCTACAATAAAACCTCGGCTCCCGTGGGACCAAATTCCAAAATCAAAAGGAGCGCCCGATGAAGATCAGCACGCTGGATGAACTCCAGACCCAACTGTCCAAGACAGCCTGCCCCAATTGCACCAAGAAGGCATTAGACCTCCGGCTCCGGTGCGATCTGGGAGAGACGGAGTGTCTGTATCTTATCAAATGCGGGAACTGTAACACCAATTACACGATCGGGGCCGAGAGCAAGGCCCTTGCGAAGCGGCAACCGATGGTCGGAGACCTGCTCACTCTATTAACCTGTTCGGAATGCGGAAGCGCCAAAACCGAGTTGGGTTTCCAGTGCGATCTCACGACCAAGGGCTGCTTTTACACCATGACCTGCAAATCCTGCGGACGGACCGTCAAAGAGTACAGATAGGAAATAAAGACGAGATGAAACCGATTCTTTCGAAGATGCCCCAATAAATGCCGCCGCAGAATCCCCGTCAACGGATCAGCGCAAGTTTCTTCTTCCTGATCGTCTTCCTCCTGCCGACCTCGCTCCGCGCGGAGGAACGGATCCATCATGATTTAAAGGTGTTCGTAAAACTGGAGAACAACCTCCTGCAGGTCGAGGATACGATTACCGTTCCCGAACCGCTTCTCGCCGCTTCCCGTCGCAGCCTGCATTTCCAACTGCACGGGAGACTTCAGCCGGTATCGCCGACGCCCGGAATCAAGATGATCCGGCAAGCCGACCAAGAACAATCCGATGCCGCCGCCGAGGAGCGAAGGATCACGGAGCACTACTCCGTTTCGCTTCCCCCCGGCCGCCAGGATTTCACCGTCCAATACCAAGGCCTGATCAACCATCCGATCACCCATCAGGGCGACACAGCCGGCCTGATTACCCCGGCTGGAATCTTTCTGAAAGGCATTACTCAATGGTATCCCCGGTTCAACGACGATTGGGTTACCTTCACCTTGGACGTGCGGCTGCCGGAGTCGTGGGAAGCGATCAGTCAGGGCGAACGGACACGGCATGAACGGAAGTCGGGCGGGATCGAGATTCGATGGGAATCCGCCGAGCCGCAGGATGAAATCGATCTCGTCGGCGGCCGGTTCACCGAATACAGCCGGCCAGCCGGGGCGATCCCGCTCATGGTTTTTCTACGAACCCCGGACGAGAACCTGGCAAATCGCTACCTGGAGACGGGTGCTTCCTATCTGGAAATATACCAGAATCTTCTCGGCCCGTATCCCTACAAAAAATTCGCCGTGGTTGAAAATTTTTGGGAAACCGTCTACGGCATGCCCTCGTTCATGCTGATCGGGCCGTCCGTGATCCGCCTTCCGTCCTTTCTGTATTCCTCCTATCCCCATGAGATCCTCCATAACTGGTGGGGCAACGGCGTGTCGGTAAATTACGACCAGGGGAACTGGAGCGAGGGATTGACGGTTTATCTGGCCGATTACCTGGTCCAGGAACAGCGCGGAACCGCAACGGAGTACCGCCGGACGACGCTCCAAAAGTACACCGATTACGTAACGGCCCGCAAAGATTTTCCGCTGACGGAGTTTCGCGCACGCCACAATCCCGCGATGGAGGCCGTGGGCTACGGGAAAACCACGATGTTCTTCCATATGTTGCGGAGACGGATGGGGGACGAGGCCTTTGTAAACGCCCTCAAGAAATTCTACCTTGAAAATCTGTTCCGGTGGACGACCTTCGATGATCTGCGCGCCGCATTTTCGGCCGTCTCCGGGGAAGACCTTGCGGCCGAATTCGCCCAGTGGATCTCCCGGCCGGGCGCGCCGGAGCTGCGCGTCGGGGAAGCGGCGGCGCGGGAGGACGGACAGGGTTATTTCCTCACCGCTCTGCTGGAACAAACGCAGCCCGGATCGGTCTACGCGTTGCGCGTCCCGATCGCGGTCCATCTCGAAGGACAGGAAAAGGCTTATCAGACGACGGTAAGCATGGACGACAAACGACTCGATCTGGCGCTGTCGCTCCCGGCGCGTCCGCTGCGCCTGGAAATCGATCCCGAGTTCGATCTTTTCCGCCGGTTCGACCGCAACGAAATCCCGCCGGCATTGACGCAGCCGTTCGGGGCCGAGAAGACGCTCTTCATCATTCCGGGCAATACCGACGCTCATACCCGTTATAACTATCGCAGGTTCGTCGAGTCCTTGCGGCCGTTTCTGTCCGCTGGGACCGAGATCAAACTGGACACCGAAACCGCGAGCTTGCCGTCCGATCGCGCCATTTGGATCTTGGGATGGGAAAACCGCTTTCTTCACAACATCCAAGAGGCCCTGGCGGCTTATGGTCTGTCATGGACTGGAAATAGCCTGCGGATCGCACAGACCGAGGTTCACCGGAACAATCACTCGATTGTTCTCACGGCCCGTCAGCCCGACAACCCGAAAGCATCCCTCGTTTGGTTAGCCGCCGATCCCATCACGGCCCTTCCCGGTCTCGCGCGCAAGCTGCCCAACTACGGCCAGAACAGTTACCTCGCCTTTGAGGGCGACGAGCCGACGAACATTCTCAAAGGCCGGTGGATCGTGATGAATTCCCCTCTCTCGGTTCCGGTCAAACAGCCGGACGGCAGTGTCGTCCTCGACGCGCGCGCGAAGTTAGAGCCGCGTCGAGCCCTGGCCGACTCGCCGAAGAATGAGAAGTGACTTCGGTTTTCATGACGCCACGACCCACTGTCAACTTTATTGATACCACTCGGCCTTGTTTTTCGGGACGTACCAATCGGTGGGAAAGTTGTACCAGATGCCGATGGGAGAGGGAGAGACGCCCTTGAACCGTTTGTGAAGAACGGGAAGGGCGTCGGGATAATATAAAAAAGTGTAGGGCTGGTCGTCCGCGATGAGGGCATGGATCCGGGCGTAGATTTTTTTCCGCTGTTCCTGATCGCAGGTCTTCCGGCCGTCGAGGAGCAGCCGATCCACCTCCGGATTGTTGTAGGAGACGAAATTGAATTCCCCTTCCTTCGTCTTGCTCGAATGCCAAATATCGTAGGAATCCGGATCGCGCCCCAACTGCCAGCCTAAGATGATCGCCTCGAACTTCTTCTTGTCGATGAATTGGTGGAGGAAGGCCTGCCATTCAAGCACGCGGATCTCGACCGTAATCCCCACCTGTTTTAAATTCTGCTGGATGATCTCGGCCGTCTTGGCCCGTTCCTCGTTTCCCTGATTGGTCATGAGGGTGAAACGGAACGGTTGCCCGTTCTTATCCAAGAGGCCGTCATGGTCGGTGTCCTTCCAGCCGGCCTCGGCCAAAAGTTGTTTCGCTTTTTCAGGGTTGTAATCGAATTTCGGCACGTCGGGGTTGTAGGCCCAGGACTCCGGCGGGACCGGCTGGGTCGCCGGTCGGCCAACGCCGAACAGGACCCCCTCGATCACCGAGGAGCGGTTGACGGCCAGCGCGATCGCCTGCCGGACCCGCTTGTCCTTAAACCGAGGGTCCAGAAGATTATACCCCAGATAAGTATAGGCAAACGCCGGATACCGGTATTTATTAAAATACCGCTTGAAATAATCGGTGTCGGTCTGGCGCTGGTACTGCAGCGGGCTCAATCCCATATAGTCCAGCCCGCCGGCCTTCAGTTCCAAGAACATCGTCGCGTTGTCCGGAATGACCCGGTAGATGTATCCCTCCACGCGCGGCTTGCCCTCGAAATAGGCCTCGTTCGCCGTCAGGACGATCTTCTGGCCTGTGACCCATTCCTTCATCCGATAGGGGCCGGTCCCGACCGGTTTGCGGTTGAACTCGGCCGTGTTGAGATCCGCGTTCTCCAGAAGGTGTTTTGGGATAATCCCCATGCCCCAACTCGCAAGACCCGGCGCAAAGGGCTCTTTATAGGTCACCTTAACGGTATCGTCGTCCGGCGCAACGATCTTGTCGACGCGTTCGAAATCGCCGCTGTAGGGCGTGGCCACTTTGGGGTCGATCGCTTTTTGGTATGTGAACAGGACGTCGGCGGCGGTGAATTCACGGCCGTCCTGCCATTTCACCCCTTTTCGAAGCTTGAAGGTCGCGTTGCGGCAGTCAGAAGAGGCCGTAAAGGATTCGGCCAGGTCGCCGACCAGATTGAGATGTTTGTCGTACTTCACCAGGCCGTTGAAGATCCAACCGCTGATGTCGCCGGAGGCCGAATCCGAGGCCAGCATCGGAATCAGACGCTGTGCGTCTCCGATGGAGCCGATCGTGATCGCGTTCGGGTTGATCGGCTCTTTCGCGCCGCCGCAGCCTGCAATAAACCAAACGGCCGCCACTGCGATGGCAACGGTGCGAGCACGGATCATCATCGAGGTCACGGTGAAGATTTCGGTTGCGATTCCGGACCCGGCGCAGCCGGTGCGGGAGTCGGCGCGGGATTCTCCGGCGTTGTCGCCGGTGCGGCCGACCCGCCGCCGGCAGCCGACGGCGGCGTCGCAGGCGCCTCGGCGGGCGGCGCTTCCTTTGTCTTAAGATCGAGCACGCTCGTCGATATAAACCGCCCTTTGGACAGTACGGAGAGACTGAGGGAGGTGAGCATAAAGATGACGGCGGCCGCGACGGTCAATTTGCTTAAAAACGTGCCCGGCCCGCGACTGCCGAAAATCGTCTGACTGGATCCCCCGAAGGAGGCGCCGATCTCGGCCCCTTTCCCGGCCTGAAGCAGGATCACGCCGATCATAATGAAACTCACAATCACATGCAATGTTATCAGCAAAAAATACATTTTTCTGACCCCTCCTTTTCATCTTGCCTTTTCATCTTATCGAGGATTTTGACGATGGCCGCAAATCCATCGGTCTGAAGCGACGCCCCGCCGACCAAAACACCGTCCAGATTTTTAATCCCGGCGAGTTCCGCGATGTTATCGGACGTCACGCTGCCGCCGTATAGAACCCGGATCGCTTCGGACGAATCCGGACCGAAGATTTCGGTCAGTTGTCGACGGATCATCTCATGCGCCCCCGAAATCTGGAGGGCCGCGGCCGTCTGCCCGGTCCCGATCGCCCAGACCGGTTCATAGGCGATGGCGATCCGATCCGACGATCCTCCCGTCACATCCGCAAGACCTTTTTCGAGCTGCTCCCTCACAACGGCCGCAGTCTGATCGGCCCTTCGTTGTTCAAGCGTCTCACCGATACAGAAAATGACGTTTAAACCCTGTCTCAACGCGCTTGAGACCTTGCGGCCGGCAACGTTATCCGTCTCGCCGAACAGACGCCGCCGCTCGGAATGGCCGATCAGAACATATCGGCAACCGACCTCTTTGAGCTGGACGGGCGATACCTCTCCCGTAAACGCCCCCTCATTTTCCCAGTGCAGATTCTGCGCCGCCAGCCGGAGGCGGGTTCCCTTAAGGGTCGCGCCGACCGATTGAAGCGCCGTGCAGCTCGGAGCGATCACGACTTCCAGCCGTCGGATCCCGGAAAGCAACCGGGACAACCGGCGCGCCGCGGCTGCCGACTCGGCCACGGTCTTGTGCATCTTCCAGTTGCCCACCGCGATGGGCCGTCTGCGGGAAACGCTTTTCTTCGTGATCACACCCGTGAAATCTCTTCCTCCTTCCGCGTCGGCAACATGGCCAGACCGGGTAGTTCCTTGCCCTCCAACAACTGCAAGGCCGCGCCGCCCCCGGTCGAGATGAACGAGATATTTTCGGATTCGCCCGCGCGATGGACGGCCAACGCCGTATCCGCCCCGCCCACGATTGTCAAGGCATACGCATTGGCAACGGCGTGCGCCACCGCGAACGTCCCGCGGGAATAGGCATCCATCTCGAACACCCCCATCGGACCGTTCCAAAGAATCGTCTTGGCATTCGCCAGCGCCTCGGTAAACAGTTTCACCGAGGCCGGGCCTATGTCCAATGCCATCCAGTCCTTGGGAATTTCCTGCATCGGCACGATCTTCGTCTCGGCGGCCGGATCCCGGCTTTGCGCCACGACGCAGTCCACCGGCAGGTAGAACTTCACGCCTCGGGCCCGCGCGTGGTTGCGGATATCCATCGCCATCTGAAGCATCCCGTCCTCGACGAGCGAGCTTCCGACCTCATATCCCAACGCCTTGTAGAATGTAAAGGACATTCCGCCGCCGATGATCACCTTGTCCACTTTCTTGCCCAGATTCTCGACCACGCCTAATTTCCCCGAAACTTTCGCCCCGCCCAAGATCGCCACGAACGGACGCGCGGGGTTGGCCATCGCCCCTTCCAGATAATTGATCTCTTTCTTCATCAGAAAACCGGCCGCGCACTGGGGAACGAATTTCGTGATTCCGGTCACCGAGGCATGGTTCCGATGGGCCGTCCCGAAAGCGTCGTTCACATACACATCGGCCAACCGGGCCAGCGCCTTGGAGAACTCTTCATCGTTCTTCTGCTCCCCCGAATGAAAACGGAGGTTCTCTAAAAGCAACACGTCGCCCGGCCCCATCTGATGCGCCATCTTCTCGACCTGCGGACCGATGCAGTCCGGGGCGAACGCAACCTCTTTACCGAGAAGCCGCTGGAGCCGCTTCACGACCGGCGCGAGGCTCAGCCGGGGATCGATTTTGCCGTTGGGCCTCCCTAAATGGGAGCAGAGGATCACCTTCGCCCCCTCGTCAATGGCGTAATTAATCGTGGGCAGGGCCGAACGAATTCGCGTGTCGTCCGTAATGTTCAATTGCTCATCCAGCGGGACGTTGAAATCCACGCGAATGATCACGCGCTTTTTCTTGATCTTCAGATCCTCGATGGTCACTTTATGCATGTTCATAAAACGGCCTCAGTCTGTATCGGTCGATCTTGTTTCCATCGCTCTCGGATTCGGCGCGGTCTGACCCGCGTCGAGAATGCATTATTCACGGCTCGCAATGTAGCGGATCAAATCCCGCAGCCGGCAGGAATAGCCCCACTCGTTGTCGTACCAGGCAATCACCTTCACCATGCGGCCTTCGAGGACCTTGGTAAGCGTGGCGTCGAAAATCGCCGAGTGGGGATTGTCGTTCAGGTCGACCGAGACCAACGGCTCCTCCGTGTACTGAAGGATGCCCTTTAAAGGCCCTTCGGCCGCAAGACGATAGCGGGCATTCAGCTCCGACTCGGTCACGTCGTGTTCGAGCTCGGCCACCAGATCGATCACCGAAACGTTCGGGGTGGGCACGCGGATCGCCATCCCGTCCAGCTTCCCCTTCAATTGCGGGAGAACCAGAAAAAGGGCCTTGGCCGCGCCGGTCGTGGTTGGAATCATCGAGAGGCCGGCCGCGCGGGCCCGTCGCAGGTCTTTGTGGGGCAGATCCAAAAGACGCTGATCGTTCGTTATGGAATGGACCGTGGTCATCAGTCCCCGTTTGATTCCATACGCCTCCAAAAGAACCTTGGCCACCGGAGCAAGGCAGTTTGTGGTACAGGAAGCGTTCGAAACGATCGCGTGTTTGGCCGGATCATAAACCGATTCATTCACACCCAGGACAACGGTCAGGTCCGGATCTTTAGCGGGCGCCGAGATGATCACCTTCCGGGCCCCGGCCGATAGATGCAATCCGGCGCCGGCGCGGTCCGTGAACCGGCCCGTGGACTCCACCACGATATCCACCCCCAATCGCTTCCAGGGAAGCTGCTTGGGGTCTTTCTCGGCCAAGACCTCGATCGTCCGACCCTCCACACGGAGCAACTTCTCTTTCGCCTCGACCTCGGCCGAAAGAATCCCGTGAACCGAATCGTACTTCAAAAGATGGGCGAGCGTCTTGGCATCGGTCAGATCGTTGACCGCGATGAACTCGATCCCCCGATCGGATAGGGCCGACCGGAGCAGATTCCGGCCGATCCGCCCGAACCCGTTAATCCCGACTTTAATGGACATGATGAATCCTCACTCGCTGCGACAATGGACAAACCTGCAACATTTTCAAAAAAGAGGTTTTTATAGTAGGTGAAATCAACCCTAAAAGTCAACCGTAGAGACTTGTCATGGCCGGTTTCTATTCGTTCGCCGCGTCGATCCGGAAAAATTCGGCCGGTTTCGGTTGAGGGTGAGACACCTTGGTGGGCTCGGTGCCTTTTACAAAGATCTCGACCGCAGCGTTTTCGGCTCCTTCCGGCGCCAGCAGGCCGGTCTGCGGATCGACCTTGGCAAAGACAATATTCTCCGGAATCGGGAAGGTCGTCTCGGGCACCACCTCAAAGGCCGCCCGCATAAAGTTGATCCAGATCGGCAGCGCGGCCGAGGCGCCGGCCTCCCGATCCCCCAGCGATCGGACGTCGTCGAAGCCGACCCAAACGCCAGCGGCCAGATTCGGTGCAAATCCGACGAACCAGGCATCCGTGAAATCGTTCGTCGTTCCCGTCTTTCCGGCCAGAGGGCGGCCCAAGACCTTGGCCCGCCCTCCCGTCCCGCGTTGAATGACGTCCTCCATCATATTCGTAATCACATAGGCCGTCTCCTTGGCGATTACCTCGTTTGCCGCCGGTTC
Source organism: Nitrospirota bacterium (assembly GCA_016201865.1). Classification (GTDB taxonomy): domain Bacteria; phylum Nitrospirota; class Nitrospiria; order JACQBZ01; family JACQBZ01; genus JACQCA01. Next base: position 41,045 of record JACQCA010000010.1, on the reverse strand, counting down.
ATGCTCCTCGAGGACCTGACCGGCCGAATCCACAACGGACAATACGGCCATGGGTTCCACCCGGATCCCTTCATTCGCAAAAACGCCGAAGGCCGATGTCAGCTCGATCAGGCTCACGCTGGACGAGCCCAACGCCATGGAAAGATCCGGTGTCAAAGGACCGGCGATGCCCACGCGCTTGGCGAACTCGACGACGTTCTTGATGCCGACGCGGTCCAGCAACTTCACGGTGGCCAGGTTCCGCGAATGGGCTAAGGCCTCCCGCAGGCTGATGGGGCCGTAGAATTTGGATTCGTAGTTCTCCGGCTTCCAGATTTTTTGTTGCTCCTCGTCCACGAACACGATCGGCGAGTCCACGACGATCGTGGCCGGCGTGAAACCGCGCTCGATCGCCGTCGCATAGATGATCGGTTTAAAGGCCGAGCCAGGCTGGCGACGCGCCGAGAGCGCCCGGTTGAATTCGCTTCGCTTGAAATCGTATCCCCCGACCATGGCCTTGATCGCCCCGGTCCTTGGATCCAAGGCGATCAGCGCGCCCTCGACCAGCGGATCCTGATCCAGACTCAAAACGGCCGTCTGAGTTCGGGCGTCCAACTTTCGGAGTTTGACCTTGATCACGTCGCCGAGATGGAGAATATCGGGAGGTTTGGCCTCCGGATGCAGCTCGACATCTTTAAGGAGGTCCGGTCCCTTCAGGCGCTTCTTGGCCCAGGCCATGCCTTCGGGCGGGATTCGGCCGGTCCGACCAGCCGCGACGACGGTCGCCCCTTTGTCGTCCACGGCCGTCACCACGCCCTCGATGATGTCCCCCTCCTTCACCATGGCCATGGCCATCATCCCGGCGCCGGTCTCCCGTTCACGGGCCAACTCTGTGGGATTCTTGCGGGCAATCGGTCCTCGGTAGCCCTGGCGCTTGTCCACCTCGCGGAGCCCTTCCTTTAAAGCGGCCGTGGCCGCCTTCTGCAGCGTGAGGTTCAACGTGGTATAAACGCTGAGCCCGCCTTTGTACACCATATTATCGCCGTAAGCCGAGGTCAAGTACTGTCGGAGATGTTCGAGATAGTACGGCGCGACCTCTTCCACTTTCTCCGGTTTCTGGAAATAGAGGTCCTGCCGATAGACCTGACGCAGCTGCTCCTCGGTGATGAAACCTTCCTCCCTCATCCGGCGGAGCACCACGCCCTGACGTTGCTTCGCGCGTTCCGGATTAATGTAAGGAGAGTATTCGCTGGGGGCACGGGGCACGCCCGCCAGATAGGCTACCTCGGCCAGGTTGAGCTGATCCACGTTTTTCCCGAAATAGGTCCTCGCCGCGGCCTGAACGCCGTACGAACCGTGACCGAAATAGATCTGGTTCAAATACAGCTCTAAAATTTCATCCTTGTTCAGCACTTTCTCGATCTTCCAGGCCAAAAGCGCCTCTTTGATCTTCCGTTTGAGGCTTTTTTCAGACGACAGGAAGAGCGAACGCGCCAATTGTTGCGTGATCGTGCTGGCGCCCTGACGAAGGCGAAGAGTCTCGATGTTGGTCAAGAGTGCGCGGAGAATTCCCAGCGGGTCCACGCCCTTGTGTTCGTAAAAACGGGAATCCTCCACCGCAATGATCGCGTGGAGAAGGTCCTGCGGCATCCGGCTCAACGGAACCAGAACGCGCCGCTCGATATAAAACTGCCCGATCACCTGCTGATCTTCCCCGTAGATCTTGGTCACAAGACTGGGCTGGTATTCACGGAGGGTCGCGATAGACGGCAGATCTTTCGAGAAATACCAAAAGAGGCCTCCCGGTCCTCCCGCGCCGACGATCAGGAAGATCGCAAAGAGGATAAGCAGTTTGGCCTTCCAGGACCGCCTTGACTTCGAAGGAGGCTCCTGCTCGACCACGTTGGACATTCGGTCTTTATTGTGTTTGGCTTCGTACGGCATTCTTCAGCAAATTGAACACGCGAATCCATGAACGGATCGGCATCTGCGGTTCCATCATGATCATTATACGGGGGAACGGATCACGAACACAAGGAACGCACTCTCGCACAAACGGGGTGCGTCAAGAAATGAAGGCATCATCGGAAGGCCGTCCTGCCTTACAACTGCATCTCCTCCATGACGTTCAGATGCTTTAAAAGCTGGTCGTAGCGTTGATCCGACATCTTTTCGAACTGAAGCCCGGCCATATAAAGCTCGCCCACCGGCGAGGCCCACCGGACCCGCGCCGCCATCTTCAACTCCCCTCCCCTTCCCCCTTCTTTCAGCAGCTTCAGCGTGATCACGACGAGCTGGTTGGGCTTGATTTCCCGATGGAGGTAGATCCCGAGCCCGCCGCGGCCGATGCTCGCCAGATAGACGCCCTGCGGTTTCTCTCCCTGCACGGTTAAGGCGACCGGCCCCATCGCGGTCAGTCGAAGGTGCTTTCTCCGTTCCGTGACGTTCAGTTTATGCGGTTTTTGCGCAGAGGATTCATCCATATTCCTTCGCTCATTCTCATGGAAAGAGGCTTTTGAGAACAGCCGAGTACTTCTCCCGGCTCATCTTCTCAAATTGAAGTCCGGCCATGCAAAGGTCTCCGATCGGATTGCTCCAGCTCACGTGGGCGCCGATTTGCTCTTCCACCTCTTGGCCTTCCCTGTCGTTCAATCGAACCGTAACCCAGAGTTTCTGTCCCATCTGGACCTTTTTATGGAGATAGATCCCGATACCGCCCCGGCTGATGTTGGCCAGATAGGCCTCCTGGGATTTCGATTCCCCGGACAGGGTGACTCGGATCAATCCCATAATGCTCAGTCGCGGATGTCGTCGTCGCTCTTTCATAGGCCTCCTTTCATAGGGTATCTGTTATGTTGAATGTCTCATCTTATCGTCGGTCACTCGGAACGGCGTTCGACTTCACACATAATTCCTTCGATCGAGGGTGCGGTATTGGATCGCCTCGGAGACGTGGGAAGATTCGATCCGCTCCTTGGCCTCCAAATCGGCGATCGTCCGGGCCACTTTTAAGATCCGGTTGTAGGCCCGGGCCGAAAGGCCCAGCTTGGCCATGGCCAGCTCGATCAGTTTTCGGGAATTTTCATCCAGGGCGCAGTATTTTTTAAGCTGCCGGGGCCTCAGTTGCGCGTTGCAGTAGATCCCGTCGCTTTTATACCGCTCCTGCTGCAGGATGCGCGCCCGGTTCACGCGGTTTCGGATCGTCGTCGAATCTTCCCGGACGCGGTCCGTCGCCAGATCCCGAAACGGCACCGCCGGCACCTCCACGTGAATGTCAATGCGGTCCAGCAATGGACCGGATACCCTGGCACGGTATCGCTGAATCTGCAAGGGCGTGCAGACGCAGGCATGCGCCGGATCGGTGAAGAAACCGCAGGGGCAGGGATTCATCGCCGCCAGCAGCATGAACTGCGCCGGGTAGGACAGCGTGGCCGTCGCACGCGAGATCGTCACGCGCCCCTCCTCGATCGGTTGACGCAGCACCTCTAAGACGTTTCTCCGGAACTCCGGCAGCTCGTCTAAAAAGAGGACGCCGTTATGGGCCAGGCTCACCTCGCCCGGCTTGGGCACCGGACCGCCGCCGACCAGCCCGGCGTCCGAAATGGTGTGGTGGGGCGAACGGAAGGGCCGTGTCGAAAGCAGCGGCCTCCGTTCCGGGAGGAGACCGACCACGGAATGGACCTTCGTCGTCTCGATCGCCTCGGCGAAATTCATCACGGGAAGGATGGACGGCAGCCGCTTGGCCAGCATCGTCTTGCCCGAACCGGGCGGACCGATCATCAAGAGATTATGGCCCCCGGCCGCGGCGACTTCGAGGGCGCGTTTGGCGTGATCCTGCCCTTTCACATCCAAAAAGTCATCGCCGTAGACGGCATGGTCCGAAAAGATCTGCTGCAGGTCGACTCGGATCGGGGTCATCGGCTGACGATCGCTTAAGAACTCGACCACCTGGGGAAGCGTCTCGACCCCGAAGACGTGGATTCCTTCCACGACGGCCGCTTCGGACGCATTCTCGGCCGGAAGGATCAATCCACGAAGATTCGCCTCCTTGACCGCGACGGCCATGGACAAGGCGCCCCGGATCGCTTTGACCCGGCCGTCCAACGAAAGCTCCCCCACCACGAGGTAGGGCTTGACCGAGTCCGGATCCAGGACCCCTTCCGCCACCAGGATCCCAAGGGCCATCGGCAGATCGAAAGCCGAACCCTCTTTCTTGACGTCGGCCGGGGCCAGATTGACCGTGATCTTTTTCACCGGGAAATTAAAACCAGTGTTCTTGAGCGCCGCCCGGACGCGATCCTTGCTTTCCTTGATCGCGGCATCCGGCAGGCCCACGATCGTAAACATCGGAAGACCCGACGCCACGTCCAGTTCGACCTCCACGAGAAGGGCGTCCAAACCCAAAACGGCGCTGCTCAGTATCTTTGCGATCATGATCGCCTCCTGAAACGGACATCCCGCAGTGCCCGCGCATCATTAAGCGCCTGCTTTTGTAACGTCCGGTTATGTTTTGATTCGCACGACCACCGTCCGGCCGGACAGGTCGCCCAGACGCTGCCAACGGTCGGTGGCCGCGATGCTCATGAGCCCCACACTGTACAGGAAGATCCCGTCCGCCAAGCGCAGGAGATTACGAACGACGGACTGCAACATCGTGCAGGGTTTCAGGTCTTGGTTCATCACGATGATCCGGCAAAGCCGCTTGCCGAGGGTTTGCCCCCAGAAACCCTCGGCCAGCACATGATAGGTAAAAAGCAGGACGGGCATGATCATCAACCCTTTCCCGCCGGTCGAGATCGCCTGCGCCAGCGAGATCGGAAATAGCAGGCTGTCCGGATCGAGTCGAGCCCAGACCATGATCCCAACCGGCGCGATCACCAAAGCGGTGTCGATCCCTTTCGCCGTAAACCGCCGTCCCACGGAAGCATAAAGGACGTCCGGGTTCTCGTGCGCCGGTTTCAAGCGGTTCAGGACGGAAGACGAGCCCAACGCCGCCACGGTGACCATCACGGACAATAAAAGCAGGATTATTCCATGGTACCGGATGACGGACGGCCCGAGGTCCCCTCCAAGAAGGAAGACGGATCGCCCTGAATCTTCCTGTTCCCAGATCAGATCCTCAATGCGGACGCCGGTGTTGATCAGAAGATGCGTCTTGCCCTGCGCCTTCAGAGGAACCATTTCAAAAAGACCGACCGGGGCGGACCGATCAAGACCTTTCTCTTCGCGCCATCCGTTTCCATCGAACGTCTTCAGACCGATGGAAACCCGACTCGGGATCCGGTCTGGAGGGGCGGCGGCCGAAGCCGGCAGGTACCAGACGAAGATCCGGTCCGGATCCGCCAAGACCTCGAAGCTCATGACGTTTCCGAAGACCTCCCGCAAGGGTTCGACCGACCCGAACCGGTCGCCGTCGAATACCCATTGATAAAGATGGCCGTCTTTCAACCAGTAGGCGTAGATCTTTTCTTTGAAAACGACCATACCGGAAGGGCATATGTCCGCACAGAACCGCTCACGATCGTTCGGTTCGACCGTGATGGAGATCGGCCGGTTCCAGACGTCGTGAGAATAGGACGTGAGAGAGTACCCTTCCCCGCTGCGGCTCAAGACCCACACCTGGGCCGGCGTTGCGGCCGCGATCGGATCGGCGCCGACCCAGGGAGCCTCAAAACGCTGCCATTCTTTTCCGTCGAACACCCGGTACATCCCCGGATTTAAAAACCAGAGCCGGTCCGAGAATCCGACCAGGGAATAAAACGGCTTGACCTCCGACTCGCCCTGAATTCGATCGCCTTCCACCGTCTTCATCCATCTCGTTTCTTTCGGAGGCGATATCGCTCGATCGTGTTGGACCCCAAAAAGGTAGATGCGCTCCCCGATCGCGGCCGCCTGGAGGTCGGCCATCGGAAGGGGAACGGTCGGAAGAGGAATGCGGCGCGCGAGAAACAGAAACGCGCCGACGGCCAGCAGGCCGATGACCACGACCGAGGCGGCCGGCAGGATTCTCCGGCGAAGGCCGAAGCGAAACTGATCTCCATGGTCCGTCATAATGATGGATGCCGTCCGGAAAACGTCCCATTATATGAAGTTCCTCCGCTCTTTGCAATCCGGCTCCGATCTTCACTCCGATCAAGCATAAAAAATCTTCAGAACGGAATAGACGAGGATCACTTCCACGGCATGGGCCGCGACGGTTGAGAAGAGGTTTCGGGTGTAAATCAGCAGCCCGCCCCAGATCAGGCCGTCGGTGAGCGCCAGCCAGTGATAGCCGCGAAAAACCGTCAGCATAAACGGGTCCCAGGAAAAAGCAAGGGCCGAGACGGTCACGGCGATGGCCGGTCCATACGGTTTGTCGCCCGACATCACCGCAAGTCTTCCCAGAATAAAGCCGCGGAAATTCAGCTCGACCCAAAAAGCGATCAGGACGATGCCCCAAGGAACCATGACGGCAAAGGGCATCCGGGCATGCGGGGTGTCGCGGAGAAAATCGAAGCGGTATCCCAGCCGGGGCGTGAGCCCGACGATCACCCAAAGATTCACGAGGCCGGTCAGAACACCGATGAATCCCCCTCTCAAAAGATTTTTGGCGAGCCGGTCCGCCGTTATAAAAAGACGACTGAAACAACGGTCGTTCACGACGCACCAGAAGATCAGACCGGCATAGGCGGCGAGTTGGGGCATCAGCGTCGGCCATAACGCATCGGCGGGAAACGGCGACCACAAGGGGTAGGTGAACGTCAAGAGAACCGGGATGACCGCAAGCCCGTTCCACCTTTCGACCCTTGAAATGGGGACAGGATCCATGGCCCTGTTTTTCTAAAAAACAGGCCCGTGACGGCAAGCATCACGGGCCTTGTGATCATTCCCATCGGCAGATGGATTAAAACCTGACGCCGGCAGAGACTCCGATCCCAAATCCGCCCAGGTTACTCACGTTGCTGGTGAAGTCGGTTCCGGCGCCGTCCGGGTCTACTCCCGCGATCCTCAAAAGGCGGTAGCCCAACGTCACCGAAAGGTTGGCATTGATCTTGTCCCCTCCGCTGAGCGCCGTCACGCGTGCAAAGATATCCGCCATGGGCGCACGGTCCGAGATGGTCGTTGCTCCCCCCGTGGTTCCGGTGACACCCGCCGTTCCCACAGCAAGACCGATCGCGATGGGCCCCGCGAGACTCTGCACGATGCGAATCGCATCAATGGATACATCCGTATTCACCCGCGTCTTCGGCCCCCCGTTGAGGTTCTTCTCAAGACCAAACGACAATTCCTCTCGATAAAAACCGACCTCCAAACCGGGACTCAACGGAAAGGTGATCGCGACGGAATTGGCCGTCCCGCTGTCGGCCGTCTTCTCGCCGGGCAGATAAAAACTTGTTCCCAGATCAAAACCCAGGTTGGCCGCATGCGCCGGTCGGCTTGCGACACCCATCAATAACGCCACCGCTACCACAAAAAATCCGATTCTTCGCATAGTTCCTCCTTTCAGATTGTTGGTATGGGACTGCTTCTCTGACCCAAACGGTTGGATTGAACCATAACCACCCGGGCAATGTCAACCGTTTAAGGAACTATTTTCGATTGACGCCTACGGTTACGCTTCGAAACCTTGCCGGCGCGGCGCCGTGGGACATCTCGGCCGTCTGGCCGGGCTGCCCCTTGCCGCAGTTCACGACGCCCCAGAGCGTCCAGTGATCGCCGTTGCAGACCGCGTCGCAGGAGCCCCAGAACTCCGGCGTGATTCCCTGATAGGTGCAGTTCTTGAGCATCGCGCCGAGCTTGCCGTTTTTGATCTCCCAGCCGACTTCGCAGCCGAACTGGAAGTTGTACCGCATCTGATCAATCGACCAGCTCTTGTTCGTGCACATTAAGATCCCGTCTTTTGTATCGGCAATGAGTTCATCGAGCGTCCGGTCGCCCGGCATCAGGCTCACGTTCGTGATCCGGATCATCGGGAGCGAGGCCCAGCTGTCGGCGCGGCAGCAGCCGCGGCTGCTCTGCTTGATCACCGGCGCGAATTCGCGGTTGGTGTGATACCCGACGAAGATCCCATTTTGAACGATCGGCCATCGCTGCGACCGGACGCCGTCGTCGTCATAGCCCATCGTGGCGAGTCCCCCCGGCACGGTCGAGTCGGCCATCAGCGTCACCTGATCCGAGCCGTAACGAAACTTCCCGAACTTTTCCGTTGTCAGAAAACTCCGCCCGGCATAATTTTCCTCGAGTCCCAGCACTCGGTCCAGCTCGGACGGATGGCCCATCGATTCATGGATCTGGAGCGCAAGCTGCGTCCCGTCTAAAATTAGGTCTTTCTTGCCTGAAGGACACGGCTTGGCGGACAACAGAGCGACGGCCTCGTCACGTGTCTTCTCGGCATTCTCGATCAGAGCAAGTCCCTTGACCAGTTCATAGCCCATTCCCATGTACTGCCCGCCGAAGCTCATCGGATAGGACCGCTTCTGAACCTCGCCCTGCTCGACCGCCGTCGCGGAATAGCCCGCGCCGGTGCGGGTGAGCGTCTGGTCGATGAAGGTCCCCTCGCTCGTCGCCAGCCATTGCCGCTCGCGGACACATCCCATTGTGGACTCGGCCGCAATGATCCGACGGTCTTTACGAAGAATCTCATCGATTCGGAACAGCAGGTCCAGCTTCTCGGTCACCGGCACGCGGAACGGATCGATCACGACCGGCGTCTGCCAGGCGGTATCGACCACGTCTTCTTTCGTAAGACGGACATTTCCTTTTTTCAGCTTTGCGCTGGCCTTCGCGATACGGCAGGCCTGGACGGCGGTCTTTTGAATATCCTTCTTCGTCACGGATGGGCCGGCCGCAAATCCCCAGGCCCCGTCCACGATCACGCGCACGCCGAAGCCAAACGACTCATCCTGCCGCATCTCGCCCAGCTCGCCGTTTCGGACCGTCAGGTCTTCGACCTTGGTCTGGAGAATCCGTATATCGGCGTACGACGCCCCGTGGCGTTTGGCGGTGTTCAGTGCAATCGACGTGAGATCACGCATCCTCAAAACCTCGTCGCGCTCGAAAAATTAAATCCCCGGATCTTGGCGGCCGGGCAGACGATCCCGCCGCCCCAGAAGGCATGGGCATAGACCATATCGCGCCCCAACGCCTCGACCTGATTGAAGGCTTTGACGACACTCTCGGTAAACCGGAAATTTTTCACGGGATGCTTTACCCTCCCCTTCTCGACCAGAAAAACGCCGTCCCGCGTCATGCCCGTGATCATCAAAGGCACCGGATCGAGAATGTTCGTGTAATGAAAATGGGTGATCAGCAATCCGCGGGAGGTCGAGGCGACCATCTCATCCACCGATGAGTCGCCCGCCGCCAGCACCAGATTGAGCGGCATCGGCCCGTTGGTGTTCGGAAGCGGCAGCGCGTGTCCGGTCGATTCCGTCCCGGCTTCCTTCGCCGTCTTCCGGTCATGCACAACCGCTTTCGCCACGCCGTGATCCACCAGCACCACAGACCGCCGCGGCATCCCCTCGTAATCGAAATTCAACCCAAGCGTCCGTGGATGATAAACATCGTCCGTGATCGTGACATTCCCGCCCAGAATCTTCTGGCCCAACCGGCCCGATACAAAACTGCGGCCTTCCAGATACGGCAGCGCCCCGAACCCTTCCCAGGCCATGAAGAGCAGCAGCTCCGCGACCGCGGCCGGTTCCAGAATCACATCGTATTCCCCCGGCGACAGCGCCTTCGGGCGGCGGCCGGCCAGCGCCTTCTCCAGCGCGACGGCCGTCAATGCTTCCGGATGAAGGTCATGAATATCCGGCTGCGTTGCATCGGCCCATCCGGAGCTGTCCTTCGCCATGACCGTGACCGAAAAGCCGGCGGAGGTGTACCGGTTGTATGCGAACAGGCCGTTGGAATTGGCCAGGCCGACCGCCTGCATCCCGTGCGAGAAAATCCCGGCCGCCGTCGTCTTCTTTTTCATGCAAAGCCCGACGGCCTGACGGATGCGATCCACTTTTTCACCCGGAGAGACAGCGACGGTCTGCGGCCGATAATGGGAGAGCGTCCGGTATTTCTGGGACCCCGGCAGCGGCAAAAGCAAGGGATCGTTGCGCTGGATCGAGGCAAGCAGAACAGCCTTCCGGACGGTTCGCTCAAGCGTGGCCCGATCGAACTGATTGCAGCCCGCCTTCCCCTGTCGCGTTCCCTGTTGAACCCGTATGACCAGCTCGCTGTTGCCGGTTTCGATATGCTGCGAGACGACATTATTGCCGAAACGGGTGAGGCCTTCCTGTTGCGCTGCCAGCAGGACTTCCACCGCCGTTCCATCCGCCAGCGCCATCACCTGTTTGACTACCTCGCGAAAACGCGATTCGTCCATCATGGTTTAGTGTGTGCGCTCATCGGATTCATGGGCGGGATGTTGCTCTTGGGTTGAGCCGGCCGGCGCGGCCGCGGCATGGTCATGCATCGGCTCGTCGGTTGGCGTCTCTCCCATGTCCTTCATACCGGGCATCCCGTCCATTGAATGGTCTTGGGGATGGGCTGGGTCATGTTCCTGGCTGTGTCCGTGATGAACCTGTTTGGGCGACAGCCATCCGTAAAGTGTCAGACTCAAGAGAACGATAAAGACGGCGGCCCCGAGCGATAGGATCCCTTTTCGGTCCTTCGGGTCCCGGCTCGGTCCGCGATCCAACAGCGGCACGAGTAGAAAAAGCAGTGCCAGGACAAGCGAGCTGTACAGTATCCCCGGCATTCCGACGAAATTCTCGACGCCGTACTGCCACAAATAAATCCAGGGCGGCTTCGCGCCGGTCGGCTCGGAACTGGCCGCAGCCTCCAGCGGCGCAGGAACGATCGAGGCAAGGATCGCGACCAGCCCGTAGAAGATCAGGCTGAACCGGACGATGCTGAAGAGATGTTCGGTGAAGGTCCCGGTCAGCTCGGCCTCCGGAACTTCATCCAGACGCGAATGCGGACCTCGCGGAAGCGGCGAGATATTGAAGACATGAACCAGATAAAAATGAGCCGCGATCAGACCGATCAGGAGCAGCGGGGCCAGCGTGACATGAAAACCGTACATCCGTACATTCATCGATACGCTGTCGGTCAGGCCCTTCCCCATGAAAGTCCCGATCGGCCCCAGCAGTCCCACGATGAATTCAAAATGTTCCAGCGCCTCGTACCCTTCCTGGTCCCATTTGATCACGGTTCCCGAAAAATAAGACAGCATCGTGGCGGTGAAAAAAAGCGCCATCCCGAAGTACCAGGTCAGGACGCGCGGGAATTTGTAGGCCCCGGTGATGAAGACGCGGAGAATGTGCGCGCACATCGACAGGATCACGGCCTGCGCCGCCCAGTAATGAAACGACCGTAGAAAACGGCCGCCGGTCACCTGCTCGACGATGTAATGGATGCTCTTGCTGGCAAGCTCCGTCTGGGGATTGAAGAACTGTGTCAGGATCAGGCCGGTCAGGAAAAGAAGGCTGAAGCCCATCAGCGTGATTCCGCCGAGGCAGTAGCCGATATTTTTAGCGTGGGCCGGGACCGGAAAGGAAAGACGGCTTAATCGGGTCCATTGCTCCAGTCGATTCCAGAGACTGCCGTTCGACATACAATCCTTCTTGTTAAATGAGGGCCGATTTTACTGGAACGTGGCTCGTTTGTCAAAAACCCGATCAGCCGCTCTTGGCGCATCGGAAGCCGAGATCGCCGAAATTGAAGACGGGGTCGAAATAGAGACGGTAGGACGCTCTCGACTCATGCGCGACGATGGCCTGGGCCTCATTCGCCGGCTGGTGGCCGAATCCTTGAATCCAAGATTTTCCACGGATCACCTTAAATCGTTGACCGTAATTTTCGGAAGGAATTGTATTGCCGGGATAGGGCCGGTACCAGTCCGCCGTCCATTCCCAGGCATTTCCAATCAGATCCTCGACGTGATAAGGACTGGCCCCTTGAGGATACGACCCGATCGGCTGAAGGCCCTTCGTCATGATATTGGCCTTCTTCAGATCAAACTCATTGCCCCACGGATAAATAAGCCCCTTCGGTCCACGGGCGGCTTTCTCCCATTCGGCCTCCGTCGGAAGTCGTTTGCCGGCCCCGGCGCAATAGGCCTCGGCCTGATACCAAGTCACGTCCGTGACAGGATAACGATCCTGCCCGGCAGGATAACGGCCGTCCTTCCAAGAAGGAGGCGGCTGTGCGCGCTTCTCACGGACAAAGGCGGCAAACTCCTGCTGAGTCACTTCATACCGATCGAAATAAAATCCGGGCAGATTCACGGAATGGGCCGGCGTCTCGTCTTGAAACCAGGGCTTCGTCAATCCGTAATCCACGCTCTTTCCCTCTTTATCCTCTTCGTTGGTTCCCATGGTGAAAGGTCCGGGCGGAATCCAGACCATTCCGGGCGGCGACGATGAGCAGGAGAGCAGAAAGAGTCCCATCCAGACGGAGAACCAGAACCGCAGGTGAAAAGATCCGTTCAATTGCGATCGAAAACCGCTTAGAGGGGATCGGGTTGCTGTTGACATCCGCTTTGCACCGGCCGTCCAGAAACAAAACAACCATCTTCAATCATGCGTTTGAAAACGGCTGCATGATAGCAATTCCGAGCAGCTAAATCAATGCGAGATCGCGCCGCGGGCCTTTCTGACGACGTTGCAAATCCAGGATGAATGTGCGATTCTATTCGGCATCAACAGGATGGTCTCATGGATCTTTTCGACACGAAAGATCAAAAAGCACCCCTGCCCCCGCTGGCCGAGCGGATGCGTCCCCGGAGTCTTGAGGAATTTGCCGGACAGGAACATCTCGTTGGCCCGGGCCATTTTCTATCGACCATTTTAGGATCGGACCATCCTCCCTCGATCATCTTCTGGGGCCCGCCCGGATCCGGCAAAACGACCCTCGCGCGGATCATCGCACAGGCCACGAAATGCCACTTCGTCTTTTTCTCGGCCGTGCTGGCCGGCGTGAAAGAGGTCCGCGAAGTCGTGGGTGAGGCCAGGGTCCGGAAAAAAAGCGAAGGGAAGCGGACGATTCTCTTCGTGGACGAGATCCACCGGTTCAACCGCAGCCAGCAGGACGCCTTTCTTCCCCACGTGGAGGACGGAACGATCATACTGATGGGCGCCACGACCGAGAATCCGAGTTTTGAAGTCAACGCCCCGCTTCTCTCCCGATGCCGCGTCTTGATACTGAAACCATTAACCGCCGACCACATCGTGCGCATCTTACAACAGGCTCTCGCCGATCCGGAGCGCGGTCTGGGCAAGATGAAAATTGACCACACGCCGGAACTTCTACAAGAGATGGCCGACTGGGCCGAGGGAGATGCGCGCTGTGCGCTGAACCTTCTCGAAGCGGCCGTCTCGCTCTGTCCCGAAGAAAAAGGGGAACGGCATCTGACCGAGAAAGAGGTCCGGGAGGCGGCGCAGAACCGTCTGCTGCTGTTCGACAAGGACCGCGAGGAGCATTACAACATCATCTCGGCCTTCATCAAGAGCATGCGCGTCAGCGATCCGGATGCGGCGGTCTATTATCTCGCCCGTATGCTCGAGGCCGGGGAGGATCCGCTCTTCATCGCGCGGCGAATGGTGATCTTTGCCTCGGAAGATATCGGCAATGCCGATCCGCAGGCCTTGCCGCTCGCCGTCGCGGCCTTGAATGCATTTCATGCCGTCGGACTGCCGGAGGGCTGGATCCCGTTGAGTCAGGCCGCAACCTATCTCGCAACGGCGCCGAAGAGCAACGCAAGCTACATGGCTTACAAGAAAGCGGCGAAGGCCGCGAAGGAGCGCGGGAGCCTTCCCGTTCCGCTGCATCTTCGCAATGCGCCGACCCGGTTGATGAAGGAGCTCAACTACGGCAAGGACTATCAATACCCGCACGATTTTCCGGATCAGATCGCACCGCAGGGCTATCTACCGGAAAAACTTGTGGGAGAACGATACTACGAGCCGACCGAGAGCGGTCATGAGAAACAGATCAAGGAACGGCTGGAACAGATTCGGGAGAAAAAGAAAAGAAAGAAAAAGGATTGAGGTGATCCCGTTTTAGTCTTCCCTACCCTTGGTCCACAAATTTCCGGAGCTTTTCGCGGTCCTCCGGAGGAAGATCGACAAAGGCCAGGCCCACGCCCACATTTTCATGCGCGTATAAGACACGGGCCTGGATCTCCAAGAGAGGCTCTTCCGCGCCGCGAAGCTTAAACCGAAGCCGAAGAAGACTGCCGGCCGGAAAGCCGACGACGGTTTCGAGATACATTCCGCCGATGCTCAGATCCGAACAGCGGCGCATTCCGACGCCGACGACTTCCACCTCCTGGACGAAGTGAATTCGTTTGCTGGCGCGGCGTTCCGCCGAGATCGACACGATTCCGGTTCCTCCTAAGGCGCCTCGGCTTCCCGCGAGAACTGGAAGCCGAGCGATTCGGGGAGGTCGGACGGCCGCGTGACATACAGACCGCGGAAATGAACGACCTGGTCCCAACCGACCGACGGCACAAGCCAAAGGGTTTGACCGGCAAGCCCCTGGTACTCATCCTTTGCTGGAAACGTGATCACGAGCGCCCCGCGGTTCAATTGAACCAAGGCGTCTCCGCTTTTATTCTTAACCTCTTCCGCATCGAGCGCAAAATGGGCCTCGATGTCCGGGTCCCGCGCACCCCCTGCGGGTTTGCCGAGCCACTGAACGTTCGATGGATCCACCGGCAGAAAGACAAATCGCTTCGGCCGGCCTTTGACGTCTCTGTTGAAATAGGGCAGATAGAGGTCGAACGCCCGTCCGTCGATGAAGGCGATCGCTCCGAATCCCGCGTCGGTTTCGTAGGCCATCGGTTCGGCCGGAGGATAGGTATAGGTCAATCGGGTCGGGACGATTCCATGGACCGAACAGCCGGTCAAAAGCAGCCAAGAGAAGATCAGGAAGAACCGCGGCCGACCCATGCCGCGGGAAACAAAGATTGCGGTTCGCTTTGGACCCACCGTCGTTTCCATACGGGTAGCACTCCGTAGATGGAATGGTGCTGCGCGCATTCCATGCCCTATGCGGATCAAGCCGTAGGGCCGCAAGAAAATCCGTTATAGACTATAGAATTGCTCGATGGCCCGTCCGATCGCATCCGGCGTGGCCACGGATTCCACCACGGTGAGACCGGTTTTAGCCCGCAGCTCTTCTTTGGCCGGATTGTCCACCGGATCGGCCACGGCAATGGTCAGGACATTATTCTGTAGGTCAAGCGGCATCACCCGATGACGCCGGGCGACCTCTTCGGGAACAACGCGTCGGAGCGACGGATCCACCGTCTGATGCGACAGCTCGACGAACGGAACATTGTACTGGATCGCCAGCGCCCGAACGACCTGGTCGTCCGGACAGCCCATTTCGGCGCAGATCTCGCCGAGACGCATGGTGCGTTGGCGATGCTGCACCGCCAACGCCGCTTCAAGCCGTGTCGGATCGACCATGCGCCGTTCCACCAAAATCTCGCCCAGTTTTTTCCCGGCCTTTTCCCGCTGCAGGCGGAGCCCTTCTTCCAGTTGCTTGGGATCGATCGCCTGCTGTTTTACAAGAATTTCACCGAGCGGTTGCCGGCGAAGCTGTTCCTGGCGGGCGATGGCTCGTTCCACCATCTCCGGCGTGGCCATCCCCTCTTCGGTCAGGATCTCGCCGAGTCGTTTTACCGACGTTACGTCTCGAACAGCCGTGATCGGGATATAGATCCTATCCACATCCTCGCTCGAGATTGGTGCAAGAAAAAAGCCCTGGCGATTCCCCTGATAATTCTCGGCGATCCCGCGAAGCGTTTCGCGGTCGAGAAACCGAACGGTCACCAGCCGCGCCGACCGCGAGAACCCGACCGGGCCCTTGGTGCCTTGACGATTCCGCATAAACGAAACGGTTTTAACAGCGACAAAACTGATTTCGCGGGCCGTGGCTTCCGGTGCGAGATCATTGGTGCGAAGAAAGAAGGTCGGTCGCTGAGGACTGAACGCGTTGACCGTCCCGTCCAGTTCTTCCCCGTCCAAGAACTTCACCATGACGTAATTGGGCTGGTTTCCGGCCCAATTGGCTCGAGGCGCTTCAGACTTTCCTTGACCGGTCAGATCCATGGCTTTTCCTCTCCGACCTCAAGAGATAATCCTTCTCAATCCCGCCCTCGCCAAGATAACGCTCTTTCGCCATGCTGTCAACAAAAAATTATCACCGCAGTTCATAGCGTGGAGTTTCGCACTACGGCGTTTCGGTCACCTGGGTCCGGCGTTCCTTGCCCCCGCCGCCGTAGACCATGAAAACCTTTTTGCCCTGCCGGATGTGGTAGACCGCCCAGGCGGGTGATTTTCCGTCGTAGGAGGCGTCGGGATCCTCGCCGGTGGCTTTCAAGTGGTCGGGATAGGTGATCCCGACGTCGATCACCTCGGCCAGAAGACATTCGGTGGTGAAACCTCTTCCGGTCAGTGCGATCTTGGTCAATAATTGGTTGATCCTTTCGGGATCGTTCAATTCAAGCGGCTGCGGCATTCATCCTCACATAATTTTCTTCAGTTCGGCTTCCATTGTAGACACCCATTGCTCGATCGGAACCTCGGCATCCACGATGATTTCATATTTCCCATTCGGAAGTTTTTTGACCGACCCCGGCGATTCGGGCCCGAGCGGGATCTCGATCCATTCACGGTTGATCCCCAACCGATCCGTGATCTCAAAGACCGCATTGATCTGTTTCATCCCAACGACTTTAAGCATCGGTCGGTCCTACTCCGTTCCCTGGCGGGCATGCCGTTTCAGATAATCCGAGATCTCAGCCCTCTCAGCGTCCATGATGGCCGGTTTTCCCATCACCTTCATGTTCCGCCGCATCCGCTCCACCACCGAGGGCCATTCCCCGGCCGTGTGAAGAGTCGGGTCCGGAACTGCGTGGCACCGGCCGCAGACCGTCTTGTACCGCTCGGCTCCGGGTGATCCCGCGTCAGGGAGGGAAGGACCGGAAAAGGTCCGCAGCGCGTTTCGCTGAAGATATTGGAGCAGCGCCTCCTGTTCCTCCGCCGTGGGCCGGTGGATCCGCATCATCCCGTGAGGCCGCATATGTCCGGACATGTACCGGTCCATACGGCTCATCACCTCGCGCCACTCTTCCGCGCTGTGGGTGACCGGACTGGGCAGGTTGTGACACTGTGCGCAGTACCGGACCGTGAGCCCGGCCCCTTCGGTTTTGGGATCCGGAAGCTGCTCCGGAAGCAACTCCGGAAGCGGGGCACGGCCCTGCTGCATCATGCCGCCCTGGGCCGCCGCGTCCGTCGCGAGGCCTATTCCCCCGCCGACCGTCGCCGCGATCATCGCGAGCCAAAACCATCCCCATATTACGATGTATCTCACGCTTGATTCATCCCCGGTTTTCACGCACCACCTTACCATCCCCGCGCGCGGGTTGTCAAAGCAGAAAAGGGATAGATAAAGACCAACGGACTCTGATAAAATGGGAAACCTCATTGGAAGAGCCATGGACATCTCACGACTCAAACAGATTCTCTCCGAGCGCATTCTGGTGATCGACGGCGCGATGGGGACGCAGATTCAGAATCGGAACCTCACGGCGAAGGATTTTGGCGGGCCGGAATACGAGGGCTGCAATGAATATTTAAACATCACGCGGCCCGATGTGATCCAAGCCATCCATGAAGCCTATCTGACGGCCGGCGCTGATATCGTCGAGACGAACACCTTTGGTGGGACCTCGATCGTTCTGGCCGAGTATGCACTGCAAGACAAAGTTATCGAGATCAACCGTGCCGGGGCACGGCTCACACGCGCGGCGGCGGATCGGCTGTCGACACCGGACCGTCCGCGGCTCGTCGCTGGCGCAATGGGGCCGACGACCAAGACGCTGCTCGTCACCGGCGGCGTGACCTTCGATCAACTCTCCGAATCGTTTTATCTACAAACGAAAGGCCTGATCGAGGGCGGCGCCGATCTTCTTCTGCTCGAGACGGCGCAGGATACGTTGAACCTCAAAGCCGCGGCCATCGGAATACTGAAGGCGCTGAACGAATCTGGCCGGGAACTTCCCTTGATGATCTCGGCCACGATCGAGCGAACCGGAACGATGCTGGCCGGTCAAGCGGTGGAAGCGTTGTACACGTCACTTGAACATCTGCCGCTTTTCTCGATCGGGCTGAACTGCGCGACCGGGCCGGAATTCATGACGGACCATATCCGAACGCTCGCGGCGCTGGCGACCTGTTATATCAGCGTCTATCCCAATGCCGGACTGCCGGACGAGGAAGGGAAATATACCGAGACGCCCGAATCGCTCTCGACCAAACTGGCACGATTTGCGGACGAAGGCTGGATCAATCTGGTCGGGGGCTGCTGCGGCACGACGCCGGAGCATATTAAAGCGATCGCCGGAATGGTCAAAGGCAAAAAGCCGCGCAGCCCTCAGACGAATATCAAGCCGGCCGTCTCCGGAATTGACTATCTGCCTATTGAAGAGGACAACCGCCCGATCATCGTCGGTGAGCGGACGAACGTGATCGGCAGCCGTAAGTTCAAGGACCTGATCGTCAACGAAAAGATCGAGGAAGGGGCCGAGGTCGGCCGCGCACAGGTGAAGACCGGCGCACAAGTGCTGGACGTCTGCATGGCCAATCCGGATCGTGACGAGTTTTCGGACATGGACCGGTTTATCCAGATACTGAACAAAAAGGTCAAGGCCCCGATCATGATCGACTCGACCGATGCCGCCGTGACCGAGGCCGCGCTCAAACATTGCCAGGGAAAATGCGTCATCAACTCGATCAACCTGGAGGACGGCGAGGAACGGTACGAGAAGATCGTGCCGCTGATCAAAAAATACGGCGGCGCGGTCGTTGTCGGCTGCATCGACGAGGACAAGGTCCAGGGCATGGGCGTCACGCGGAAGCGCAAGCTCGAAATCGCGAAACGGTCGCACGATTTACTGGTGAACAAGTACGGCATCCCCGTCCGGGACATCATTTTCGACCCGCTCGTCTTCCCGGTCGGAACGGGCGACGCCAACTATATCGGCTCGGCGCCCGAAACGATCGAGGGAATCCGGATGATCAAGGAGGCGTTGCCGGGCGTCAAGACGATTCTGGGGATCAGCAACGTCTCGTTCGGCCTCCCGCCGGCCGGGCGTGAGGTCTTGAATGCCGTCTTTCTTTACCACTGCGTCAAGGCCGGTCTGGACTATGCGATCGTCAATGCCGAAAAACTGGAACGCTACCCGTCCATCCCGGAGGAAGAACGCCGGCTGGCCGAAGACCTGATCTTTTGGCGGGGAACCGATCCCGTCGCGGCCTTTGCCGAATATTTCCGTGCAAAGAAACCGGCCGCGAAAAAACCGAAGACATCTTTATCACTGGATGAACGGCTCGCGCGTTACATTATCGAGGGATCGAAGGACGGCCTCGTTGAAGATCTGGATGAAGCGAGAAAAAATCGAAGCCCGCTTGAGATCATCAACGGCCCATTGATGGCCGGAATGGACGAAGTCGGACGGCTGTTCAATAACAATGAATTGATCGTGGCCGAGGTGCTTCAATCGGCCGAGGCGATGAAGGCCGCGGTGCGCCATCTCGAACAATTTATGGAGAAGTCCGATACGGCCGCACGCGGTAAGATCATACTGGCCACGGTGAAGGGCGACGTCCACGACATCGGGAAAAATCTCGTCGAGATCATTCTGGGCAACAACGGCTACAAGATCGTCAACCTCGGGATCAAGGTCCCGCCGGAAGAATTGATCGCGGCCTACAAACGCGAACAACCGGACGCGATCGGACTGTCCGGGCTTCTGGTAAAGTCGGCACACCAAATGGTCGTGACGGCCCAGGACTTCAAGGCAGCCGGAATCGATATCCCGATCCTCGTTGGCGGCGCCGCGCTGACCAAAAAATTCACGAACACCAAGATCGCGGCCGAATATGACGGCCCGGTAATCTATGCCAAGGACGCGATGAACGGGCTCGATATCGCCAATCAGTTGATGAACAAGGATACACGGGACGCCTTTCTTCGAAAAGTACAGGAAAACCGTGAACACCGCGTGCAGCTTGCCGATGACCAGGCTCAACGTCCCGCAACCGTTTCTTCGCCCGTGGCCGTCCGTTCGGCCGTGAGGAGAGATGCTCCTCTGCAGGCGCCGCCGGACGCCGATCTCCACGTGCTGAAGAACGCGCCTGTCAGTGAAATCTTTTCTTACATCAATCCCGCGATGCTGTACGGAAAACATCTCGGACTGAAGGGGAACCTCGAAAAGCTTCTGGCCGAAAAAGATGAGACGGCCGTCAAACTTTTCCGTACGGTGGAGGAGTTTAAGAAGGAGGCGATCGCCAAGAAATATATCACGGCACAGGGAATCTACCGGTTCTTCCCCTGCCGGTCGCGCGGCGACGATCTTTTGATTTACGATCCGGACGGTCCGGCGCGCGTGATCGAGACCTTTACATTCCCACGGCAGCCCTCCGGCGAGCGGCTCTGCCTTTCGGATTACTGCCGCGACGTCGAGTCCAAAGAGACGGACACTGTTGCGATGTTCGCCGTCACCTGCGGGCGCGGCGTGAGGAAACTGTCGACCGAATGGAAGGAGGCAGGAGACTATCTCCGTTCACACACGCTACAGGCCGTGGCGATCGAGGCGGCCGAGGCCTTCGCGGAATGGCTGCACAAAAAAATCCGGGCCGACTGGGGTTTTCCGGACCCATCCGCCTTCACGCCGTACGATCTCTTCCGGAAAAAATACCGCGGCGTACGCGTCTCCTTCGGCTACCCCGCCTGCCCGAACCTCGCCGACCAGCACAAGCTCTTCAAGCTACTGGACACCACCGCGCGAATCGGCCTCGAATTGACCGACGGCGACATGATGGACCCGGAGGCCTCCGTCTCGGCCGTCGTCTTTCATCATCCGGATGCGAAATATTTCAGGACGGAAGTCGGATAGGCGGTAGGGACGTGGCAGATTGTGGTGACACCTTATTGTTGTTCATAGGCTTGCTTTAAGGTTTTAATGTCGAGTTTACTCATTTGAAGCAGCGCCTTCATCACTCGCTCCGATTTTGCGGGATCGGCGTCAGTCATCATCTTGCCGATGGCCGTGGGAACCATCTGCCATGATAGGCCATACTTGTCTTGCAGCCAACCGCAGCGTCCTTTTTCTCCGCCTTTGGAGAGCTTCTCCCACAGCTCGTCCAGTTCCATCTGCGTCTTGCAGTTCACGATGAACGATACCGCCTCAGTGAATTTGAATATGGGACCGCCGTTTAACGCCATAAATTCTTGCCCGTCGAGCTGGAATGTAATCGTCATTACCGTTCCCTTCGGTCTTCCGGAGACCTCTGCTCCTGCTTCTCCATAACGAGTAACGCTCACGATCTTTGAATTCTTAAAAATAGAGATATAAAAATTTACCGCCTCTTCGGCTTGGTGATCGAACCACAAGCATGGGGTTATTTTTTGCATGGAATTTTACTCCTTCAGGAAACCCTATTTCTTTACTTGCATAGAATCAATATTTAAATATGGTCTCCACAGAATTAATACTCCTTTGTTTCCACCGCCTCGACGATCCGCGCCTGGGGATTCATCATTACCTTACTCTCGACGCGACCCCACAGGACACGAAGCGCGGCAAGAAAGGCCTCTGCCTGGCTCGCGGTGTCGAACTCGAGGTCGATTATGACGTAGTTTGCATTGTCGATCGGTCGTAAGATCCGGTAGCGACGCACGCCCGACTTCTCCCGGCCGACAGGATCGCTGTCGAAGGCCTCCTTCCAGCCGTTGAAGTCAGGGACGGGGTGTTCGATCCGCAGGATGTACATCTTGTTAGCTTTTATGCGCATAAACAGCCGCAATTAGAGGGCTAACGATTGCATAGTGAACCAGCATAAAGGCCGTTTCAATAAGCAAAAAGCCACTAACGGAAGACATTTGGTGTTTTGCACTGACGGCAAGAACCATGAAGCTCCATGCCAAAGGGCACGCCAATAAAGCAAACTTCAGTGCGCCTTTTAAGATTGATTCACCGGAGAAGAGGCGCTCATAAACGACCGACCAAATTACACCTTGGATAAGCATAGATGCAATTCCAAAAGGAATGATGATGTCCTCTCGATACACGTTCAGAGACTTGTAATAGTCGGCAAAAATTGTTAGGTGCCAAAAGAAGCCGAGCGGAAATGTCGGAAGCATGTATGCCAAGACAGCCAGGATGCGCTTTTTCATGTGCGTGATGTCTCCTTATAAAAGCCAACTATTAAGTAAGCTGCAAATGTACTCCACTTTCCGGCTCAACGCTCCTTCCTCGTGGGAAGGTTACCACGAACTGCCTCATCTTTCACCTTCTCCCACTCGCATTTGAGCTTGGTTTGGGTGGCTGACACAAGAATGGCCTGAAGCTTCCAATATTCCTCGGGAGCCATCGAATTCGTCCAGCTTGGGAGGCGTTCAAGCAGTCGCTCGATGTCTCGGTCTTCCGGGTCATCGGGATTGAGATGCAACCTGACCTCGTTCTTTGCCCGTACAATCTGTTGCTGGAGGTTAGGCGTCGAGTCCTGGGTACGATGAAGCATCCATTGGTCGCACAACGAGCACAACGTAGCCACGTTCTCACGGATCTTATCAATTCTTTTCACACGCTCCGACGTCACCGTGTTGACGTATACGGCACGTTTGCTGGCCGTCCATGTGTAGAGCAGGTTTCCTATTCCAAGAATGAACGTGACAGCGACTCCAATGTCTGTATTCGTCACGAGGGACCTCTGAGTTTAAACATAATTAGGTTGGCCTACTTGTCTGGGTTCGTAAAATATTCAAAAAGCATTGAGATTCTCTCACCGTTCCAAGACCCTGTCAAGACCTTCCACAGACGGCCCGGATTTATTCTAAATCGAGCGAAGCTTCTTTCGCACGGAACCCGATCTTTTTCTCGCTCGGCTCGGGTTGCGCAATCAAGTGAAGGCCCGTGGCCGCTTACGAGTTCCACCCCAGCTTGATGTTCCAAAATGGAACTTCAAGTTTTTGAACTCTTCCTGTGTTAGCAGAAACATGAAATCTTCCGGGAACCGATCGAGATTCCGACTCACAGCCTTATTCAAATTAGCTGTCGTTACCCCATACAGGATCGCAAGGTCTCTATCTAATATTGCCTTATGCCCTCGGATGAACAAGATCCTCTTCTCGATTATTTCACTTGGAACCATGACTCCCATGCGCCTTTCCTTTTATGCTTTCATCCGTTGCCTACAAACGCTTTTGAGATCGCAATTTGCGACCTCAAAGAATCAACCTCCACAGACGATAACTGAAACATGAAATCAGATTGTTCGTTGTTTGTAGGGGCACGGCGCGCCGTGCCCCTACAGCAATCATCAATCCCCGTCGTCGTCCGCTGTGTCATTGACGGCCGTTGCCTGAACGCCGACCTTTGCCTTCGGCGCCGATTCCTTGGCGATCGGGCTGCGGATCTGCATCTTTCCGTTGAGCGGCAGCGCGTCTAAAAGCACCGTCTCGCTTCCGTCGTAATTTCCGAAGGCCGCGCCGATCCGGATCCAGAAACTCTTCCCGTTTCGATCCACCACTGTAAAAACATGTCGCACCGGCCGGGCCGTCTTCTTACCATTTTTCTCATCCATGGCAACCCTCCTATTGTTTAACATTTTGTTTAACATTGTGTCGGCCTCTGCCGAGGGAGAATGCAGGATGCGTACCCGGATATTAACGCGTTAAGGCGACCCTCAGGCTCGATACTTCTGAACAGCGATTCAGACACGGTCTGCCGGGATGCATGGCCGTTCATAGTTGACTTGACGGAAGCAAATCAACGACAATATCATCCCATGAAGATTCTCCTCGCAAAACCCAGGGGATTTTGTGCCGGCGTGGACCGCGCCATTGATATCGTCGAGATGGCCTTGAAGGTCTACGGCCCGCCGGTTTATGTACGGCATGAGATCGTCCACAATCGTCACGTGGTCGAGACGCTCCGGGCCAAAGGCGCCGTTTTTGTGGAAGAGCTGAACGACGTCCCGGACGGCGTGCCCGTGATCTTCAGCGCGCACGGCGTGCCAAAATCGGTCTGGACCGAGGCGCGGAAACGGAAGCTGAAGGCGATTGACGCCACCTGTCCGCTGGTGCTCAAGGTCCATCAGGAGGTCGACCGAGACCATCGGCAGGGTTACGAACTCATCCTCATCGGACACGCCGGCCATCCCGAAGTGATCGGGACGTTGGGCCAGATCCCGGACAAGTTTCACCTGGTCAGCTCGGTGAAGGACGTGAAGAACCTGACGGTCGAAGATCCCGATCGCCTGTCTTACGTCACGCAGACAACGCTCAGCATGGATGAATGCAAGGAAATCATGGATGCGCTGCATCAACGTTTCCCGAAGATCAAAGGACCGAGGCAGGAAGACATCTGCTACGCCACGCAGAACCGCCAGAACGCCGTGAAAGAGATGGCCTCCGCCGTGGATCTGTTGCTGGTGCTGGGCGCACCGAACAGCTCCAACTCGAACCGGTTAAAAGAGTTGGGCGAACAGCGAGGAGTTCGGGCGTATCTCATCGAATCGTTCCGGGACATCCAAGCGGCATGGCTGGAGGGAGTTCAGACCGTGGGAATCACGGCCGGGGCATCGGCGCCGGAAGTCTTGGTGCATGACGTGGTGAACTATCTAAAAATGCTTGGCGCCGATCAACTCGAAGAATGGACGATCGTAGATGAGAACGTGGAGTTTCAACTTCCCAAGGAGCTGCTACACGTCCGACGCGGCTGATTCCGGTTTTTGGAGCTCCATCGGACTGATGTGAGGTTCAAAGAGGATCTGGATCACGTTGCCGTCCGGATCGGCCATATAAAACGAACTGCTCCCGTCACGGTGCCGCTTAAACGGTTTGACGATCCGGACGTCCGCCCCCTCCATCCGCCGCGCAAAAACCCGAACCGCCTCCTCGCTTTCCACGATAAAACCGAAATGGTCCATGGCCTGCCCCCGGCCGGGCGCGAACGAGGCCCGCTCGTCCCGGGACATAGAATGCAGCGCCAGATTGTCGCATCCGCTGGTGAGGTAAACGTTGTCGCCGTCCGGCTCCCATGCGACGGTCATCCCCAAAAGCCCCTCATAAAAACGGCGGGCCTTCGCCATGTCCGTGACGCGCAAGGCCAGATGCCGGAGCCCGCGAAACGATGGGAGGATGGGTGTCTTGGGAGGCATGGATGATCGCTCGAGCCGAGCGGGATTTTCGGAACGGCTTAAAACGCCCCCCAGTTCTTATAATAGCGGAGGAGATCCCGCACCGAGATGACGCCCACGATCTTTCCGCCGTCCGTCACGGCCAGGTGTCGGATGCCCTTCTCGCTCATCCGGTCGCTGGCGTCGCTGGCAGGGCGGTCGATCTCGATCGTGATGATCGGGCTGCTCATGATCGCCGTGACCTTTTCCCGCTGGAGGTCCCGGCCCTCGGCCATTCCCCGTCGGACCAGGTCCGTTTCACTGACGACCCCGACGAGTCGATCGTCTTCTGCAACCATCAGGGCGCCCACACGAACCTCCCGCATCGTCCGGGCCGCATCCAAGAGGGTCGCCCCCGCCGAAATTGTCCGGATCGTTCGGTTCATCATGACGGCCAACGGGCGTTTCATCACGACTCCTTCAACGGCGCTCATCTTAGATCACAGAAACCCAAATGTCAAGGTTGCACGGAGACGGGATTTTTGATATAGTAGTGGCGTGATGAATCCGACCTTGGACCACCAACTCAAAGCCATCTGCACCCTGCTATCGGATCGCGACGAGAAAACAGTCGACCTCGTCCGACAGACCTTGATCGATATCGGACCCGAAGCCGTCCCCTCGCTCGAACGGGCCCAAAAAGCGGCCGATCCGCTTATTCGCCGCCATCTTCAAACCGTTGTGGAAGAGATCCGCCAGAACGATCTTGAAAGCCGTTTTCGGGACTACGCCAGCCGCGACGATGCGGATCCGGACCTGGAAGAGGGCGTCCTGCTGATCGCCCAGTTCCGTTATCCGGAGCTCGGCGTTTCAAACTGCCGCCGGGAGCTGGATCGGCTCGCGGATCCGATATCCGACCGCGTGCGAAAGAACCGTCCCGCAGAAGTCATCCGGCAGATCAACAACCACCTTTTCCTGGAACTGGGATTTCACGGCAACACCCAAAATTATTACGATCCCGACAACAACTACCTCAACCGCGTTCTGGAACGCCGCGCCGGCATCCCGATCAGCCTGTCCGCGGTCTATCTTTTAATCGCAAAACGGTTGGGCTTGCCGATCACGGGGGTCGGGCTTCCCGGTCACTTCATGTTGAAGTACGAAGACGCGGATTGTTGCCTGTTTCTGGATGCCTTCAACCGTGGACGGACCTTGTCGCGCGATGAATGCATTCAGTTCCTTCTCAATTCCGGATACGAGGTCCACCCCGGTCATTTCGCGCCCGCCACGGTCCGAGACATCCTGACCCGAATGCTGCGCAATCTGGTCTATGCCTACGGCCAGTTGAACGATAGAGAACGAGCCCACCGGCTGACCCGCTTGATTCATATCCTCCAATCACCCGCGCCGGGCTGATCCTGGAGGTCCCGAATGAGGAGTTGATCGGCATCGGGAAACGGGAACCGCGACAGATCGGCCGGCGACACCCAGCGATAGGCCTGGTTGCCGAGGGTCCTCGGCCTCCCGCCCAGAATCCTGCAGCGGTAGAAATGGAGACGAACGGTCCGATCCGGGTAGGCATGTTGGATGACCTTCATTTCTTCCCCGACCTCCACGGTGAGATCCAGTTCTTCTTTCAACTCACGACGCAGACAATCCGGAAGGGATTCGTCTGGATGGCGTTTGCCGCCCGGAAATTCCCAGAGACCGCCCAGATGGGTCGATTGTAACCGCTGCGTTATCAGGCAACGACTGTCCTGAACGATCACGGCCGCCGCCACGTCAACCGTCGAATCCGGTTCAGACATGAAACTCCCTCATCTCGACCGTCTCAAGCCCCATCTTGACCAGTCCGTGGACATCGAGCTTCGATTCGGCCTTCAAAACGTCGTCGAGACGCGCCGCGACGGACGGGTGCGGCGGGATGAAGAGGCGGCAACAGTCCTGGTCCGGCTGAATCGAGACGGGATACGTCCCGATCGTTTTAGCCCGATCAATGATCTCTTCTTTATCGAAACCGATGAGCGGACGGAGAACCGGAAGACGGGCCGCCTCTTGAATCACGGTCAGGTTCTCCAGCGTCTGTGACGCGACCTGTCCCAAATTCTCGCCCGTGATGAGGGCACTGGCCCGTTCCCGATGGGCGATCTCTTCGGCGATTCGGTGCATAAATCGCCGGTATAAAACCACGCGAAGGGGCGGTGGAACGCTCAGGACGATGAGCCTCTGGACCTCGCCGAACGCCACCGCATAGAGGTGCGACCGAAACTGATGGCGGGTGAGGTGTTGAACCAGTTCCTCCGCCTTCTCCAAGGAAGCCTTGGTTAAATGAGGATAGCCGTGAAAATGGACGAAGCCGACCGTGCATCCCCGCTTCATCATGAGATAGGAAGCGACGGGCGAATCGATCCCGCCCGAGATCAGGCTCAACACGTGACCGCTCACGCCCACGGGCAGACCGCCCGGGCCGGCGAGCTTTTCAAAATAAACCAGCGCCTCGCGCTGAAGCAACTCGACATGGATTGTGACTCCCGGGTTTTCCAGATCGACGCGGGCCATTGTCTTCTCCTGAACGTGCCGGCCCAGCCGGACATTCAACTCCATCGAGGTGAGGGGATAGGTTTTATCGCCGCGCCGGGCCGAGATCCGAAACGTTTTAAACGTTTTTGAGTCGAGAAGCCGGTCGACCAAAGCTTCGATCGCTTCCGGTTCTGTGGAACAGCGGTAGGCGGGTGAAAAATTGGCGATGCCGAAAACCCCGCATAACCGCTCGTTTAAGATCGGCCCCGGCGTTTCGTCATCTAAATATAAAAGAATCCGTCCGCGCGGGGTCAGAATCCGGATCTTGCCCAGACCGGAAACGGTTTTTCGAAGATTGTCCGTCAGCCGTCGGACGAACATCGGCCGGTTGTCGCCCTTGAGGGCGATCTCATGATAATGAATCACTACGCTGTCGGGTCGGGGCTCGGTCATGACGGTTTGGGCGCCATGAAGACGAGCAAGGTCAATCGTTCATTCGAGATGTTTCGTACGCCATGTTCGAGTCCGGCCGGGGCGAGGACGCCTTGATCCCGGCCCAGGTCACGTTCCTCGGCGCCGACGCGGAACGATCCCCGGCCTTCCAGCACGATATAGATTTTATCGGAGGCGTCATGACGATGCGGCTTTTGCTCCTGTCCGGGTTCAAGACAGTACAGGTCGCAAAAAAACCGCTCGGTTTCGGCCAGGTTCGTTTTCTTGAGTTTGTCGTGCGAAAAGCTACGGCTTTTTTGAAGATCGAAGATCTGCATCGTCAGACCTTGAGCTGGATCTTCTCGACCACCTTTTCGGTCGAGACCAGATGGCGTGACAGACCGAGTTCCTTCGGCGTGAACCCCATCGCCAGTCCGATCAACTGGGGGAGATGGAAGATCGGAAGGGCCAGTTTTTCGCCGATCTTTTTCTCGGCCCGTTCCTGATAGATATCCAGGTTCATGTGGCAGAGCGGGCAGGGGGTGACGAGGGCGTCAGCCAGCTCATCCTTCGCTTCTTTCAGGTTTGCGCCGACCATCCCGATCGCGATCGGCTCCTTCTCCAACACGAGGGGAAACCCGCAGCATTTCGTCTTTCCCTCGTAATCGACCGGATGGGCGCTCAGGGCCGAGATCACCTTCTCAAGCGAGACCGGATTCTCCGGATCGTCGAACCCGAGATATTTG
Organism: Nitrospirota bacterium; assembly: GCA_016201865.1. Lineage (GTDB taxonomy): Bacteria > Nitrospirota > Nitrospiria > JACQBZ01 > JACQBZ01 > JACQCA01. The sequence goes on along the minus strand of JACQCA010000010.1, from coordinate 12,202 downwards.
GACGGGCGGAGGATGTAACAGCCGTAGAACGGCGCGATGCGGAGGTTTTCCAGCGGCCGGGTCACATGACGTTGCAGCGCCTCGATCCCGATTTCTCCGACGATGATCCAGAGGAGGTGTTTCACCTCGACGCGGCCGTTGTATTTCACGCCCTCCGGCTCCAGCATCGCGTTGATCCGGTCGAGCAGGCCTTCTTCCGCTTTGAGCCGGTGGTTCGCCATGCCCATCACGCCCTGGCAGGTTCCGCAGATCGTCATGATGTTCAGGCCGAGCGCCTCGGCCTGGGCGAAGGTCCGTGCATTGATCGCCAGCGCCAGGTCAGGGTCGGCCTCGGTGATCACGCCGGCGCCGCAGCAGGCGGCATTCAGCATCTCGACCACCTCGATCCCGAGCCGGCTCGTGACATGCATCGTGGATTGATAAAGTTCCGGGCAGGCGCCTTTCGCGGCACAGCCGGTGTAGAGGGCGTACTTCACATCGTCTCCTTTGTATCAGGAAGCCGCTTATTTTCTTTTGCGCGCTTCAAAAATCGCCCGAACCTGCTTGATGCCCGGAATGGCCGGTTTCAGTTTAAACGGAAACGGAACCTTTCCCCTTAAAAACATCCGGACTCCCAGCGGAAGAATGCGCAAAAAATCCTTGATGCGGAACCCGATCACTTTCATCGGCATGAGGCCTTCGTTCAACCGGCCCTCATGCCGTATGATATCGACGAAGCTGGTGATATGCCGTGAGCCCAATGTCTGCGTCAGACCGGACTGGATCGAGGCCCGCCGCAGAAGGACGATCGCCTCCATCGGTTTGACATCCTTGGGGCAGACCTCGACGCAGTAGTTGCACCGTGTGCAGTCCCAGATCCCGCCGTCTCCCTGCAATCGGTCCAGCCGTTCCGTCACGGCCGCCTCGCGCGGGTCGGCCACGAACCGGTAGGCCTTCGCCAGCGCGGCCGGTCCGGCGAATCCTTTTGAAACCTCGTAAACGGTGCAGGCCGCGACGCAGGCCCCGCACATAATGCAGGCCTCGACATTGTTGAAGGCTTTATAGGCGTCCCGCATCGCGACCGGATCGACCGCTTCATGCGGCAGTGGATCGAGCCACGGCCGGATCGACCGGACCTGTTCCCAGAAAGGCTGCATCGCGACCACCAGGTCCTTGATCAGCGGCAGATTCTTCAGCGGGCCGACCCGGACTTCGCCGTGCCGTTCCAGTTCGGGACGGATCTGTGTCTTGCAGGCCAGCTTTTCGGTCCCGTTGATCTCCATCGCGCAGGAGCCGCAAATGGCGCTACGACAGGCATATCGAAACGTCAGCGTCCCGTCCGTTTCATTCTTCAGGCGCATCAGCGCCTCGAGCACCGTCGTGCCCCGTCCGACGTCGAGACGGTACGGCTCCTCGTGCGGGTGATGATCGGTTTCAGGATTGTATTTTTGGATATGGAGCGTGACGCGCATGGGATGAGTCCAGATGATTATGAAGCCGCATTCTATCAGAGCGGGACGCCGTGTGCAAATGGCATATCGCCATCATCGCCCGCTCGGTTGACCCGCTGAGATAAGGATTATGGCATGGGAGTAAGATTCTATATCCTGTGGGCAGGTGTTATTCTAAGATCCATGGCTCTTGACGCAAGAGGTTTGTCAAGTCTCGAGCCCCATGGACGACTCTCAGAACGGTTACACTGTTGGAGTGAAACTGATAAACAACCCGATAGTTGCGGAAAAGGATTTCACGTAAATCTTCCCGATTATATTCCGGGACGATACGGCCCAGCTTTGGAGATGACGAGAGTTTTTCGGCAGCCCCCACCAACCGGTCAATAAAGTCAACCGCGTGGAGCGCCGAGTCCTGCGCAATAAACGTCTCGATCCCCCGCAGGTCGTTCTCTGCAGTTAACGACCAGCGGATTTCCGCCATTTTGCCATTCTTTCCTTTAATTCCTTATGGGATAGCACGCGACCTTCGGCTACATCCCGCAGTCCTTTATCCACCTGCTGCTTAAAATAGATCTCTTCCATGATGTCCGATGTGGTCACGTTGTCCGGCAACCTGCGGATAAGCTCAAGGACCTCATTTTTCTCTTGGCTCATGCTGACACCTCCATTTCTGCACTTTTTCCTGCTTCGCGAGAAATTGCTTCGGATAGGCAATCATCTCGGCAATATTTTAGGGGAAACCTTTCAAGAATGCAATCACTGGATCTCGATCCGGGCGGGTTGCGCGCGAACCGGGGGGCCAGCGCACGAGGCCGGCGCGGAGCCTAAATTTCCCCAGGTCTGCCCCCGCTCTGCCCGGCTCTGAGCTTTGGAGTTGCAGATTTATTGGTTGGCTTAAAACGGATAAATTTAGAATCCGGGAAAAGACTTTTTAATGCACCATTCAGACGCTCACCCATTTCCAGAAGGGAATCCACTGTTTGATCAATGTGCGATATAACCTGCTCGGTAGAGCGCAGAATCTGCGGAAAAGTATAGGGACCCAAAGCTGCTTCAATTTGCTCTTTTGAATATTCAACGCCTTCTACTATACCCGCTCTTTTAAGCAATGGCTGCACCTCTCGAAGATGGAGCTTTGATCTTTCGTTAAGCAATTGTATCGCCGCATGAAATCGGCTTTCTTCGATTAACAACTGCATAAGAATCTGACGATATTCGGTCTCGAGAAGAAAAGTTAGATTGTTGACCTCAAATCTCAGATCATCGTAATTTTGTGTTAAAAGCGGGAGCATAGTTATAGATTTCGCCTCGCGTTTCCTCACAGGGTCGATTACTTGTTGTTGAATATTGCCGAGCTCATTGAACATGCGTGTCAACATGAAGATTGCACGGTTACCAGCCGCAATGTTATCTTCTTGCTTTTTGCGCTTGCGTGCCCTATCTTCCAGCTTGAATGCACTCCATGCACCCAAAAATGCCGACGCCAGGGTTACTACCGCTGAGATGAACATATTATAATCCATATACGTCTTCCTTGAGATACCGCAATTGGCCTTCCCTGTGAATCTCAAACAAACTCACCCCTAAATGCCCTGCCAAGGATCGACTATGCCACCTGGAATCGCAAGATCTTATTCTCATCTTTCGGAAGATCCTGCGCGAAGGGAATCAACTTTCCCGCCCGCGCGCGAGGCCGGAGCGGAGCCGGCCGGGAATTGCGCTTGGTGCGCCCGGAACTACCATTACAAATGCCAAAGTAAAGACCTAGCCCCATGTCAGTTTCGTTCATCCTCGCGTGTGCGAGGAACACCTGGAGCCTCCATCACAAATACTCATTTTCATGCTTATCTAACTTCTATTGAGGAACGACATACTACGACTTCTTTATCAACACCACAGAAAGCCACTGTGCCGGTAAACTTATTGACCCGAACAACTATGAAGTTGTTGAAATGAACAACTTCATAAACGCCTCCGTGCAACAACGCTCCCAAGGCTATGCTGACTGCCAAAACCACGGCCCATCGAAGTTCCCAGAGCACGTTTGAAAACGTAATCTCCGTAATCGACTCGTTGCTCTCCAACAATCGACCTCCTTAACTTATAATGCTTCAATTTTCACCCGTCCCGATAAGGTCCTCCCACGTGTGCGGGGAACACTCGTATTGGGGTCAAATCTGCTCTTGGCTCATCTGGGATTTCAGTAAATGCAGTATGGAAATGAAAAATGAAAAATTTGTGGCGGAGCATGGGGCCTCGGTTCTCACTCCGGCGGATGGAGCGTATGAAAGTTAAAGTCGGTAGGAACGGCCCGCGCCGGAGGAATAATATGGCGGGATTATATTCCTTTCGGGCGAGGCGGGTCAATATAGTATGGCAGACCAGCCGGGCTTTACCCCTTGATATTTCCGATCGGTTTCAACTGGACGATCTTCTTCGAAACCCCGACGGCGTCCATCGTGTCCACCACTTCCGAAATGTTTTTATAGGCCGCTCCGGCCTCCTCGGCCAGGCCGGACATCGAGACGGCCTTTACGAGGATCCCGTGCTCCTCCATCCTCCGCTGCAGGTCGGTTCCCCGGACCATCCGCTTCGCCGCGTGACGGGACATCGTCCGGCCCGATCCGTGCATCGTCGAGCCGAAGGTTTCGGTCTCGGCCTTCTGCGTGCCGATACAAAGGTACGAACCGGTCTCCATCGAGCCGCCCACGATCACCGGCTGGCCCCAATCTCGGTAGAGCGTCGGGATTTCAGTCCGGCCGGGCCCGAAGGATCGCGTGGAGCCCTTGCGGTGGACGAGAAGCTCCGTCGGTTTTCCATCCATCTCATAGGTCTCGATCTTGGCCACGTTATGCGCCACGTCGTAGATCGTTTCCAGTCCCAACCGCTCGGCGTCCTCGTTGAAGACCTGGCTGAAGGCCTCGCGGATCCGGTGCGTGATCACCTGCCGGTTCGCAAAGGCCATATTGGCGGCGCAGGCCATTGCGCTGTAGTAGGCCTGTCCTTCCGGCGAGCGGAAGGGGACGCAGGCCAGCTGCCGGTCGCGCACCGTGATGCCGTATTTCTTCATGGCCGAATCAAAAACGCGAAGGTAATCGGTTGCGATTTGATGCCCGAAGCCGCGCGAGCCGCAATGGACCATCACAACCACCTGGTCCTGGCCGAAGATTCCGAGCGCACGGGCCAGTTTTTCATCGTAGATATTCTCGTTCGAGGCCACCTGGATCTCGAGATAATGGTTGCCGGAGCCGAGCGTTCCCAACTGGCCGACGCCCCGCTCCACGGCGTGCTGGCTCACATGAGACGGATCGCCGCCCGGAAGGCAGCCGTCTCCCTCGATCCGATCGCGGTCCTGCGCCCATCCATACCCTTTTTTAATGCACCAGTTCACGCCGCGCGTCATCACCTCGGCCATCTCTTTTCTCTCGATCTTGACGAACCCTTTCGCGCCGACGCCGGCCGGCACCTTGTTGAACAGTACGTTCAACAAATCTTTAAGCCGCGGCTGAACGTCGGCCTTCGTCAGATCGGTCCGGATCAGACGCATCCCGCAATTGATGTCGAAGCCGATTCCGCCGGGCGAGATGACGCCGTCTTGCAATGAGAAGGCCGCCACGCCGCCGATCGGGAATCCATAGCCCCAGTGACCGTCCGGCATGCAAAGCGCATATTTTTGGATCCCCGGAAGACAGGCCACGTTCGTGATCTGTTCGAACACGCCGTCATCCATCTCCTTCAGCAGCTTCTCCGAGGCATAGATCCGCGCCGGAACGCGCATCCCTTCCTTTTCGGTTGGCGGGATCTCCCACAAATAGTCTGTAATCTTGTTAACCTGCAAGGATTAACCCCTAAATATCAACCACCACACGGGCTTTCCAGCCGCCCGTCTCGGTCTGGACCACTTCAAACTGATGGTAGGTCACGCCCTTGGCATCGGCACGGAGGGCATGCCGCTTCGGATCGATCGGCTCTCCTTTGACGGTCGCGACCAGGTTCCATTCGGTGTTTTGGTTTAGTTGAACCGAGAACTCTCCGAACAGAAGCCCCGCCGCATCCTTCAAATAGATCAGCTCCGACAGCCAGTCGTGCAGTAGCTGGTCGATCTGCGCATGCCGCAGACGGATTTCTTTGCGAACCCTCGGTTGAAGCCGTCCTGTGTCGGCCATTCCTTCAAAAAGCGCAAGGCCCGCCGCCTGAAACAGCTCGGCCGGCGTATCGCCCGTCGCCTCGAAGGCCAGATCGGAGATGACCCGATCTTCGAGGAATGTATAGCCTTGTGTCACAACTCCAACACTTTCGGAGATCGCGTGAGGTTCGTGCAGCCGGTTTTCGTCACGACGACCAGATCCTCGATACGGACCGCGCCGATCTCGGGATAGTACAGCCCCGGCTCGACCGTCACGACCTCGCCCGCCTTCAAGGTCCATTTCGCCTTGCTGATCCGGGGCGGCTCGTGGATGTCGAGGCCCACGCCGTGACCGGTGCCGTGGAAAAAGCCCTGCATCCGGCCGTTCTTCGGGCCGGTTTCATAACCCGACTGCTCGAAGGTCGTCATGATCTTCTGATGGATCGTCTGTCCTTCCACGCCGTCCCGGACCCTCTCGATTCCCTCTTCCTGCGCGCGGCGGACGGTGTCGTACAATTTTCGGAGCGCGTCCGAAGCCCGTCCTTTGACCACCGTGCGCGTCATATCGGCGTAATACCGGGTCCGGCCGGACCGGGGGAAAACGTCCATCACGATCGATTGATTCGGCCGCAGTGGACCGGAGCCTTCGTCATGCGGATCGCAGCCCTGAATCCCGCAGGCCACGATCGTATGCTGTGCGATGCAGTCCATCTCCATCAGCTTGACGTTGATGATCTTCTTGATCGCCTCGGCCGTCAGTACGCCGCCGCTCCAGTGGAGTTCGTCTTTTTTGATCTTGGACTCCCGGATCACCTCGATCGCGGCCTCAGTCGCGGCCTCGGTCGCGCGCTGTGTCTCGGTGATCGCCTCGATCTCTTCGGATGATTTCAGCACGCGCTCTTCGAAGAAGGGGTCCGGTTTCGTCGTGAGAAAATAGCCTTTTGCGCGAAGCGCTTCGGCATGACGGAAACCGAACTCTCCCGGAACGAGAAGCCGCTTCACGCCGCGTTCTTTTAAGCAGGCATCCACCACATCGATCGTCTTGGGATCGGCCAATCCCTTTTCTTTCAAGGGTTGCTCGATCTTCGAATAGGACAAGACCTCGTTCACGCGCGCCTGGGCTTTCGCCCGGTCCAGCTCCAGATCGCTCATCACGATCGTTTTGTGTCCGTGGGTCTGGATAAAAATGAAGGGATCGGGGGCGAGAAATTTTGTGGCGTAGTAAAGGTTCGAGTCCGTCTCGCTGTTCGCGATCATCAGGATCGCTTGATCATTGGACATGGTACCATTCCTTCCGGACGTATTATAAACGGACCGAAATTGTAATGCAATCACCTACCAGTCCTAAAAGGACCGCAGGGATCGGCGAGGCGGGGGATTGAAGAACCGGACCGAGCGGCGTTTAAAGAAACCGATCAACATCATCCCGGCGATGAATCCCCCGATATGGGCGAACCAGGCGACACCTCCGCCCCCACGGCCGACGGAGGCCGTGCCGCTGATGAGCTGAAGCAAGAACCAGAAACCCAGCACAAAAAAAGCCGGGACATACGTCCGCCAGAAAAAGAATCCCAAAGGGATCAGCACAAGGACATGGGCGCGCGGGTAGAGCAGCAGGTAGGCCCCGAGCACGCCCGAGATCGCGCCGCTCGCGCCGATCATCGGCGCCACCGAGCCGGGATCAACGAGCGCATGGCTCATCGCGGCGATCACTCCGCAGAGCAGATAAAACCCGATGAACCGGACATGACCCATCGCATCCTCGATATTGTTTCCGAAGATCCAGAGGTAGAGCATGTTTCCGATCAGGTGCATGAACCCCCCGTGGAGGAACATGCTGGTGATCAGGCTGAAGGCGGCCGGGATGGCGACGGTCCCGCGCGGCAGCGACTCTTGTCCGAAAAGGACGGCCGGAATCGCGCCGAACTGGTAGACGAAACGCTGCCCGACCTCCGGGCCCAGCGAAAGCTGGTAGAAAAAAACCAAGGTGGCGGCCAGAATGATACCGACCGTCACCAGGGGCATCGTTTCTGTCGGGTTATCATCGCGAAGCGGGATCATAGAATCTACTCTACCGGTTTACCGATTGAATTTCAATCCCGTTGCGATTCGTCACGCAGGCGGTCTCCGGCCTGGGCGTCCGACGCGTTGCGACACGCTATTTGTGTTCAAACAGCCGTGCGATCTCATCCCGCTTAAACCGCGGAAGCGGCGCCCATCGCCCATGCCTGCGGATGAGAACCCCTTTTTTCTTCGATACCACATGACCGATCCAAGCAGCCTCGATGCCGTCTCGATGGAGCGCCTTCAAGATGGACGGCGTATCTTCGGGATGAACCGAGAGAAGCAGGGATCCCGAGGCGATAAGCCCCAGCGGGTTAAGATCAAAGGCATTACAGACCTTCCGCGTTTCCCGGCGCACCGGGATGCGGTCCTCCTCCACCCAAAGACCGACACGGGCCGCCTCGGCTAATTCATACAGACCGGTTGAAAGCCCTCCCTCCGTAGGGTCATGCATCGCATGAACCCGGCCGGCGCGGAGGGCAACCCGCGCATCCCGTAGAACGCTGACGCCGGGATCGAAAAGGAAACCCTTGCAGCGTTGGGCGAACTTTTGGCCGAAACGATCCGTCACCTTGTCGTAAAATCGTCGAGCGATGATCGAGGTTCCTTCAATCGCGATCCCCTTCGTCAGCAGCAGATCATCGCCGATTTTTGCATCCGAGGTCCGGATCAGTCTGCCCCGGTCCGCCTCCCCCAGCATCTGTCCGATGACGATGGGCCGATCGATCCCATGGGTGATCTCGGTATGGCCACCGCAGAGGGATACTCCAAGGGTCTTGCAGGCCTTGGATAACTGTCGGAAGATTTTCTCGACCAGGGCCGGCGTGGTCTTCCCTTCCGGAAGAAGAAGGGTCACGAGAAACCAACGAGGCACGGCGCCCATCGTCGCCAGATCATTCGCATTGATATGGAGCGCGTAGAAGCCGATTTTGTCGCTGACGAAAGTGATGGGATCGGTCTTGGCGATCAGATACCGGTCGCCGAATCGGATGGCGGCGGCATCCTCCCCGACAGCGGGTCCCACTACAACACGACGATCCAGACGGATATACCGGCGAAGCAGCCGGGCCAGGAGATCATTCGGGAGTTTCCCAATGGGCAGGATCCGGTTTCTTCCTTGAGGTTTCATCGGAAGCAAGGTAACGGATTGGGAAGAACGAGTCAAGAGGCGAAACGGACCGTTGGTTGCAAAAAGAAGGCCGGGTCTGAATAGCAGACCCGGCCTTTAATTTGCGATACGGTTACCGCTTGGTCATCCGGCTTATCGCTCAAACACCGGTCGCCGCCATTTACTTGGACCGCCCCCGTTTTGATGTCGGGGACGGAACTCCCGCCTCGGCGATTCTTCCTGAACATGACCATGGCTCTTAAATTCCGTGATCGTCACCTGAGGGATCTTCGATCCGATCAGCCGCTCGATATCCCGGAGGTTCCCCCGTTCATTCGGGGACATCAACGAGATCGCGTCGCCGGTCGCCTCGGCCCGTGCCGTCCGCCCGATCCGGTGGACATAATCCTCCGGCGAGTCCGGAAATTCGTAGTTCACGACATGGGAAATCCCCTTGACGTCCAGTCCGCGCGCGGCGATATTCGTCGCCACCAGCACCTGGATCGATCCTCTGCGGAACTCCTCCAGAGTACGGGTCCGCGCCCCCTGACTCTTGTTGCTGTGAAGCGCCGCCACCCGTTTCCCTTTTCCTTCAAGCTGACGCGCAAGATGATCCGCGCGGTGCTTCGTGCGCGTAAAGACCAGCACATGGTCCATCTTTTCCTTTTCGATCAGATGGAGCAGAAGATCCCGCTTGCGGGAAGCATCCACCGGGTAAACCACCTGCCGGACGCCGCTGGCGGTCGACCCCTGCCGCGCGATCTGGATCACGACTGGCTGCTTCAGGATTTCATGGGCGAGCTTCTGGATTTCCGGCGCCATGGTGGCCGAGAAGAAAAGGGTCTGACGCTGAACCGGAAGATGCTTGATGATCATCCGTACGTCCGGGATGAATCCCATATCGAGCATCCGATCGGCCTCGTCGATCACCAGCACTTCGAGGTTTTTATAACTCACATTCCCCTGCCGCATATGGTCCAGCAACCGGCCGGGGGTCGCCACGAGGATATCAACGCCGTGACGGAGCGTCATCGTCTGCCGCTCGATATTCACGCCGCCGAAGACGACGCCGGTTTTCAGCCGCATGTAACGGCCGTAGGTCCGGATGCTCTCGTGCACCTGCGCCGCCAGCTCTCGCGTGGGCACCAGCACCAGCACGCGAAGCGACGGCGAACGGCCCTCGCGCAGTTTGTGAAGGATCGGCAGCGTGAAGCCGGCCGTCTTTCCGGTTCCGGTCTGCGCGCAGCCGATCACGTCCTTCCCCTCCAGAACGGCCGGGATGGCCTGTTCTTGGATCGGGGTCGGGGTTTCATAGTTTTTCGCCTTCACGGCGCGTAGAATTTCCGGGGCAAGCCCCATCTCTTCAAACGTCATTTCTTGTTACTCCTATTCTGTTTGTAGGGGCTCGCGTCGCCCCCTCCACCGGCCAAGCCGGATGGAGCCTCCCCCTCTCGCTCGCTTCGCTCGCTGGTAAATTCCAACGCGCGGCACAAGACGGAGGAGCGCGATATTATTGTAGCCGGCAATTTATAGACAGTTCTTCGCGCATACGAGAACATGCCCGGCTTTGCCGGTCATTCGCCTTCTTGAAGAACCGTTTTAGAAGAGTGATGGTCTATCGGTGGGGATTGATGGACCCGCTTCTGAGGAGGGATCGGATATAGCGGATACCGCCTCGTGGTTCGTCAAAACTGAAGCGACTATAACATGAACGGAATGGAATTAGCAAGTACTTTCTATTCCCCGCCGGCCACATCCGTCTTGCAGTCGGCGCAGATCGTCATGATGTCCGTCCCGGCGTAGACCGGATAGAATTTTTCGGCTTCAAGCCCGCAGATGTCGCAGGTTCGCGGCGGGAGCACGGAGGGGCTGTACGGCTGGGAGGGATTCATATATAGAGCACCGTATCGGCGCCCTCCACCATCGTCAGGACTTGGGGCAGGCCCCAGACGTCGTCGATCAGATCGTCCTTCGGCGTCTTGTCATCCATATCCATATATTCCAACCCTGCGGAACAGACGATGATCTTGGCCCCCATCCCGCGGGCCTCCTTCAGCATCTCGCTGATGGGCGGAACTTTCTTCTCCTTCATGAGAAGGCTGATCTTATGACTCCAGGACTGGTACTCGACCGGAAAATCGGACTTGTCCAACTGGCCCGAATAGAACTTCTTCAAGGCCCAGAAAAAGAGAACGATATAGACCTCGCTCCCCATCGCCGCCGCCGTGAGAGCGATCGTGGCGGTCTGGTGGAGTTTATCGTAGGTGCCGCTATGGGCGAAGATGACAAATTTCCCTTTTGTTTTTTTCATACCCGGCAGGATAACAAAACACCCACGGGGGTGTCAATCCGCCGCGGGTGCGCGGAATCGGCATGGAAATTTTAAATAAACAGCGTGATGTCGGCCTCGGCCGAGTATTCCAAAAAAGTCGCGGCGCCGACCGGATCCGGAAGACCGTCGATCAGGTCCTCTTTCTTCAGATTGAACATGTCCATCGCCATCTGGCAGGGCCACAGTTTCACGCCGCTCTCGATCGCGATCTGCATCAGTTCCGGAACCGTCGCGATCTTTTTCTTCTTGATCTCGCGTTTCATCATCAGGGTGGCCAGGGCCGTTATTCCCGGAAGGACGCTCACGATGTTGGGCATCGAAACCGGCATCGCCGGGTTTCCCAGCGGTACGACCTTCAGCGAGTCCAGGTTTCCTTTTTTGAGAATGTTCAGACCGAAGAACGAAAAATAGATGCCGGCCTCCATGTCCATCGCGGCTGCGGTCGTCGCAAGAATCAAGGCGGCGTAGGCCGTCTCGATCGTCCCCTTGGAAACGACCGCGATCGCCAGCCGTTTCCGGCGGCTTTTCTTCTCCTTTTTTAATTTTTCTTCTACCAGAGCTTCGACACGCTGATCGAGAAGCTCCCGGACCTTGGCCTCGATCAGATCGTTTAGGCTTTTATCGAGGGTTGTCGTCATACCGAGCCTCCTTATTTCGCTTTTCGGATATAAAACTGGAACAGGCCGTTCTCCTTCCGGTGTTCCAGAAGCTCATGCCCGGTTCGCTTTGACCAGGCGGCCATGTCGGCGACCGAGCCCGGATCGGTCGAGATCATTTCCAACATCTGTCCCACGGCCATTTTATCAATCGCCTGCTTTGTCCGGATCACCGGAAGAGGGCAGAGAAGCCCCTTGCAATCCAAGGTCTGATCCACTTTCATCGTGCCCGCCATCGCAACTGCTCCTTATTTATAATGTGACATCATGCAAATTATCATAGTCCGCGTTTCGAGGCTAAGTCAAGCCTCGATTTCGTGCCGTTCCGGCTCTTTTCTGCCATGTCAACCCAAAATAGAAATGTCCGGTTCCTACCAATTTAGAAATGTCCGGTTTTTAAGAAACGAGAACCGGTGGTGTCCGCGCTCTCCAACGCTTGATGGGACGGCACCAGGGGTGATCGGGTGCCGGCTTTGTTCTTTG
>JACQCA010000067.1 GCA_016201865.1 Nitrospirota bacterium | reverse complement strand
TTGTTGCGCCGGACGCCACAAAAGAAGCGGCGGTGGTGAACTCTATCTCGTTAGACCGTTAACGACCATTTGTATGTCTTCGGTCTCGATATTCGAGGTTGAAAATTTTGAGTAATAGACGCCGCAGCAAAGAAGAGATTATAGAACTGTACCGAGCATGCAAATCTAAGCTCGGCAAGGCTCTTGGTATTGCGCGCTTTTGTAAGATGGCCAAGATTAGATCTTCTGAAGTAAGTTACTACTGGGCACGACCTACGGATTTCATTCGTGAGGTCGGAGAGGAGCCAAATAAATTTACTTCGAGGCTCCCGGATGAAGAGGTTTTTGAAGACTACGCCCGGGTATGTCTACACCTCGGCAAAATCCCAACAGGGCCAGAGCTCCGAATTGCGCAAAGAGAATTAAAAACTAAAACGCACACCGTATATACAAGGGATGGCTCCATTGAAGTATTTCAAAATCGGTTCCGGAAATGGCTGGAAAGTTCACGAGATGACTTGAAGGTGATTCTCCAGTACGACGGTTTTCGGCGACCTAAAGCAGAAAGCCAAACAATTACATCCGGCGTAGGTTATCAAACCTTACCACAACTGCATCCATTCCTCCCAGCCTCACTGCAATATTTGGATGTTCTCGCGCGCGGTGAGATGCCGCCATATGAGTCATCGGATGTCAGTTTAAGCACCTTGTTCGAGAGACGAACAGCGGATGCGTTTCGATCTCTGGGGTTCGAGATACAGCCATTGGGACAAGGTACCGGTAGAAATCCAGATGCAATTGCAATTGCGAGCAGGGAACGATTCGCGGTTCTTATAGATGCGAAGGTTCGAGCAAATGGCTATGCGCTGGGCACGGAAGATCGTAAATTCCTGGAGTACGCCATAAATCACGGCAAGGAATTACAGCGTCAAGGCTTCGATAAGGTGTATCTGGTTGTTGTGGGCTCCTCCTTTCGTGAAGGCGACCTGAAGAAGCTAACAGAATATCTTTCCGATTCGCCAGTCCGAAGCGTTGGCATGCTTACGGCAACGGCGCTTATGCGAATCGTCGAAGACAGTATCAGAGAAAGGAATATGTTTTCTCTTAGTGAGATTGATAAACAGCTTTTCGGGAACAAGATTATTTCATCCTAACTCGCGTTGATGTCAACCGCGTAAAGTGTAACATGTTAGCGGAGTGCCGGTTCGTAACGGTTCAGCTTGTTGTTGGGCTGCACAGGATAAATCAACATGGCTGACCAATTACCGCTTCCACCAGTCCCAATTCAGACCAAGATGGTCATTGCGCCATCGGTTGGTGAGGTGATCACCAGCCTGGCGACGCGGAACTCCTACACGATGGGGGAACGAATTGGCGAAGGCTCCTACGGTGTGGTGTACTCATGCGTTGATGGGTGGGCCAATGATCTGGCTGCCAAGGTATTGAAGCCGACAGGTCCATACGAGAAAGTCCGTGCGTCGGCGGAAGCCGAGATCCAGAAGCTCTTGGCGTTGAGACACCCGCATATTACGTATGTCTTTGACGCTTTCGAGTTTCGGGACACGTTTTACATCATTACGGAACGTTGTTACTGTCCGCTCACGCAGTTGTTTTCTCTTCAATCTTTCGATGGTAAAGTTTGGCTCATGCCGGTTGCTCGATGCCTCCTCCAAGCGGTGCAGTACCTTCATCTGAATCAGTACGCTCACCAAGACATTCACATGGGCAACGTGTTCGCAGCTTTCTCGCGTGACGAGATGCGCCCCACGGAACCGGGGGCCATTCAGTTCAAGCTTGGGGATCTCGGAGTTAGTAAAGTGTTTAGTGAGATTGATGCTTCTAATACGCTGGCTGACTGGATGCGACCACCGGAGGCTCTTGACCCAGGCGAGTTCGGGCCAATGGACCATCGCATAGACATCTACCATATTGGGCTTTTGTTACTTCAATTGGCCCAATCTAAGCAGATACAGTTCTCTCGTGAGGAGATCCTGGGCGGCCGTCCAAGGGAAATGGCATTAGAACTGCCGCCCCCATTGAACTTCGCTCTCGAGAAGGCTCTCCGACGGCACGTGCCATTTCGAACCGAGACCGCGATGGAGTTATGGAGAGACCTCCACTCGCCGCCGGGGGGAGGAGCAGAAGCCGCGGCTCCGGTGGATGGCGCAGCCTAAGCAACCTCTAGAGACAAGCGTATAAAGCGTGGGATGTTCAAATAACATTGCAGCGAACCAAAGGGATTCATTTTTGCAGCACGCTATTTCAAATAGCACACTAACAGCGGTTGTGAGGAGAGAGTAACGCATGCAGAAAATTGAGATCGGAATCATCGGCGGAAGCGGTCTGTACGAAATGGAAGGGCTGACCGGGAAAAAGGAGGTCAAGCTTTCGACGCCGTTCGGACCGCCGTCCGATGCTTACATCGTCGGAAAATTGGAGGGGAGGCGGGTGGCCTTTCTGGCGAGACACGGCCGCGGTCATCGCATCCTCCCGAGCGAGATCAATTTCCGGGCCAATATCTGGGGGATGAAAAAGCTGGGCGTCGAACGGATCATCTCGGTCAGCGCCGTCGGCAGCATGAAGGAATCGATCGCGCCGGGCCAGGTCGTCGTTCCGGACCAGTTCTACGATCACACCCGGCGGCGGATCGGCACCTTCTTCGGCGGCGGGGTCGTGGCCCATGTCGCCTTCGCCGATCCGGTCTGTTCCGAGCTGCGGCCCGTCCTCTGCCGGGCCGGCCGCAGCCGGGGGGCCGTGATGCATGACGGCGGGACCTACTTCTGCATCGAAGGGCCGCAGTTCTCGGCGCGCGGCGAGTCGTTGATCTTCCGTCGGTGGGGTGTGGATGTGATTGGCATGACCAATGTGACCGAGGCCAAGCTTGCGCGTGAGGCCGAAATCTGTTATGCTACGCTCGCGTTGGTGACGGATTATGACTGTTGGCATGAAAGCATGGAGTCCGTCACGGTCGAGGCCGTCATCGAGACGCTCAAGAAAAATGTGGTCCTGTCTCAGCAGATCATCCGCGCGGCGCTTCCGGACATTCCCGTGTCGCGGGGCTGCCCCTGCGGCTCGGCGCTCAAAAATGCCATCATGACACCGCCTGCATTGATCCCGAAAAAGACCCGAGAAAACCTGAAGCTGATTTTAGGGGACTATTTGAGCCCCCGGACAAAGAAATCGGAGAAAAAATGAGCCTGCTGGTGATCGGAACGGTTGCATTGGATTCGGTTAAAACGCCGTTCGGCGAGGCCCGCGAGGTTTTGGGCGGATCGGCCGCCTATTTTGCGACGGCCGCGAGCTATTTTACCCGGGTCCGCCTGGTGGCCGTCGTGGGTCGCGATTTTCCGGAAGAACATTACCGATTCTTGAAGAGCCGGGAGATCGATCTTTCCGGTCTTCAGATCCTGGAGGGGAAGACCTTCCGGTGGCGGGGCGAGTACGGGTTTCAGCTCAACGAGGCGCACACGCTGGAGACCCAGCTCAACGTCCTGGAGACCTTCAAGCCGGTTCTCCCCCCCTCGTATCGGAAGGCCGAGATGGTCTTCCTGGGGAATATCGATCCGGTATTACAGCAGGAGGTCCTGCGCCAGGTCGAGCGACCGAAGCTGGTGGCCTGCGACACGATGAATTTTTGGATTGAGGGAAGACGGGACGAGTTGAAACGGACGCTTCAAAAGGTTGACATCGTCATCATCAACGACGGCGAGGCCCGCGAGCTGGCCGGCGAGGCGAACCTGGTGAAGGCGGCTCGGGCGATCCGGTCCTACGGTCCGCGCACGCTGATCATCAAGCGCGGCGAGCACGGCGTGCTGATGTTCAACGACAAGACGATCTTTGCGGCGCCGGCCTATCCCCTGGAGACGGTCTTCGATCCGACCGGCGCCGGGGACAGTTTTGCCGGAGGGTTCATGGGCCGCCTGACCCAAACCGGCGATCTCGGCGAGACCGGCATCCGTCAGGCCGTCATCTTTGGCAGCGTCATGGCATCCTTCAATGTCGAATCCTTCAGCCTGGACCGCCTCCGCCGCTTGACCCGACCGGAGATCGACGACCGTTACCGGGAGTTTCGACGGTTGACCACTGTTGAAGATTTACGGGAGATCTAAACCGACATGCATACGATACAATTTCGATCTCGATCGATTCTGATCTTCATGATCCTGGGCGGTTTTTTCCTTTCCGGCTGCTCCACGATGCCCAAGTCCCAAAAGGAAAAAAACGCCCAGGCCCATTACAAACTGGGGATCTCCTATCTGAACGACAACCAGATCCAACTGGCCTTTATCGAGTTTCAAAAAGCGATCGAGATCAATCCAAAGGATCGGGACGCCCATTACGGGTTGGGACATATCTTTTTTGTCCAAGGAAGATTGGAGGAGGCCGGCGAGGCCTTCAAGAAGGCGATCCGCATCGACCCCAACTTTTCGGAGGCGCACAACTACCTGGGCAAAGTGCATGAACAGTTGTCCGACCCGAACCGGGCGATCGCGGAATACCAGAAGGCGCTTTCCAATCCCCAGTATGTGACGCCGCATCTTCCCCACCAGAATCTGGGCATGGTCTATCTGAATCGGAACGACCTTAAAAACGCCGTCAAGGAATTCAAAGAGGCCCTGCAGGTGGCGCCGGATTATGTGCTGGCGTACAACGGTCTGGGGCAGGCCTATTACCGCGACGGGCAGTATCCAGAGGCCGCGGAGGCCTTTACCAAGGCGTTGAAGATCGTGCCGGATTATCCCGAGGTCCATTTCTATCTGGCACAGGTTTATTCCAAGATCGGCTCCGGCCGGCAAGCCAAGGAAGAGTATGAACGGGTGATCCAGCTGACGCCCGAGGGCGAGTGGGCCGGCAAGGCGAAACAGGGCATCGAGCTCCTCCGTTGAATCGGGATGGAATACGATGGAATCCATCGGCGAATACCTACAAAGAATACGCCGGGAACGGGGGCTCTCGATCGAACAGGTGGCGGACAAGACCCGGATCAGCCCGATCTACATCCGGGCGCTGGAAGAAAACCGTTTGGATAAATTTCCGGGCGAGGTCTTCGCCCGGGGGTTCGTTCGGGTCTATGGTCGTTGCCTGGGCCTAGACGACCCGGACACGATGGCGCGGTTTACCCAGTCGGCCCAGTCTTTCTTTCGGGAGCGGGATGAAAACAAGCGGACCACGGAACAATCGGCCGAGCAGGAAAAGGGTCGGAAAGAGTTTCGCGGCCGTATCGTTCAGGCGGCGGTCGTGGCCGCGCTGGCGCTGGCCGTCTTGACGGTTTACGGCATTAATACAAAACGGTCGTCTGACACGGACGAGGTCGTCGAGCCGGTCGCCCGCCCTCCGGCCGTGTCCGCGCCGGAGACGCCGCCCCTCTCGGATCTGCCGCCCATCGTGACGGAGCAGGCCGTGAACAAGCCGATGCTTCGGGAGGAAGATTCCAAGTCCAAGCCCGGTCCGATTTTACCAATGCCGTCCAAACCGGCCGTCACCCAACCCGCCGCATCTGTATCCCAGCGAACCGCGCCGGTATCCCGGCGGACGACGACCGCACCGGTCAACAAACCGGCCGAAAAGCTGCCCGCGGCCGTGAATGTTCCAGGGCAGACGCCTGCGCCTTCTGCCGAAACGGGCGAATTAGTCCTGGTCATCGAGGCCGTGGAGGCGAGCTGGGTTTCGGCCAAGATTGATGAGGGCGACACCAAGGAGGTTTTTCTCGAGCCCGGCGAGAAGGTGACGTGGAAGGCTTCGGATCATTTTCTGCTCAGCTTCGGAAACGCGGGCGGGGTCAAGGTCCGGTTCAACGGCAAACCGATTCCGCCCTTCGGCGCCAAGGGCGCGGTCGTGAAGAATATTAAATTAAAACGAGAATAGCGTTTTAAATCTTCCGCTTTTCCTCCAAAAGATTTTGTGATAGACTGACCTTCCTTTGTGCCGGCGTAGCTCAGTGGTAGAGCAGCTGATTCGTAATCAGCAGGTCGGTGGTTCAATCCCACTCGCCGGCTCCATTTCCCTCCGTAGGACAACCGTAGCCTCGATCAAAGCAGTCCGAGCCTTTTGCAAAAGGTCTGCATGGTCAGGAAGAGATTTTCTTTGTGGTCTGTGAGCCGGTGGTCGCCGCCGGCGATCAAGAGAAGCTCCAGCGGCCGGGCAGAGGATTGCCGAGCGAAGTCCACGCTGTCCTCAAACGGGACGGCCTCATCCTCGGTTCCGTGAAGAATGAGCGTCGGGGTTCGGTAGTCGGAAAGGAGCTTTTTGACCGGATATTGCCTGCCGTCCTCAAGCAGCGCCCAGCCGATCGTCGCCTCGATCCATTCATTTTTAATCGTCATCTTTCCTTCCGTTCGGAACATTTCAAGCCCATTCGGTCCGAGATCGCTCATGCGCCTTTCCAGGAAACCGAAACCGGGAGCGATCAAAAGGTTGGCCGCGATCCGATCTGGATGACGCGCGGCATACCAGGCGGCCGTCTGGCCGCCCATCGAGGAGCCAATCAGAATGCGATGTTTAAAGCCCGCGCCTTGGGATGTTAAAACGGTCTCGATGTCCTCCAGATTCCTCGTGACGGTCAGTTCCTCCATGCGGCCGGACGAGTTTCCGTGGCCGCGATGGTCGAAGGCGAGAAAGGCCGCGCCGATTTCATTGAACCGGTCTCGGAAGTACAACGCTTTTTCTCCTCGATGATGAGAGGAGAAGCCGTGGAGATAGATCGCCAGACTGTCCGGTTTGCGACGGCCTTTCGGAAGGGTTAACGTGAAATCAATGTATTCGTCGGTGCGGCCGGGCAGTCGGATTCGCGGCACGGATCGGTCTCCTTTTTATACAGCGGCCCCGATTTCAGTGCGCGGCCGGCGCCTCCGCCTGAGGCGAAGGTTCCGTCGGCCTGAAGATCCGGTCGTCAAGAACGGCCAGCAGTTTGGGGAGCGTCTCGGGATGAAGGGCCGAGATCGCGACGGCATCATAGCGCCGGCAGACGGCCTTTACAATCTGCGGATCGACCCGATCTTCCTTATTAAACACCACCAGCCGGGGAATTTGATCAAGCGAAAGCTGCGTCAGCAGTTTGACCACGTCCTCGATCTGCTCCTCGAACCGGGGATTGTTGATGTCCACCACATGAAGCAGAAGATGGGCGTCGCGCAGTTCATCCAGCGTCGGCGCGAAGGCGCCCATCAAATCTTCCGGCAGTTCGCGGATAAAGCCCACCGTGTCTGTAATGATGACCTCCCGCTCGCGGGGGAAGCGAAGCCGTCGGCTGGTGGTGTCGAGCGTGGCGAACAGGAGGTCGTCCGTCAGCACCTCGCTGTGGGTCAGTGTATTCAACAGGGTCGATTTACCTGCATTGGTATATCCCACGATCGAGATGATAGGGATCCCGCTCTTCACACGCATCGCCCGCCGTTCTGTCCTCGCCCGGCTGAGCATCTGAAGCTCCTTTTCCAGACGGCTGATCCGATCCCGCGCGCGCCGTCGGTCCACTTCCAATCGCGTCTCACCCGGCCCGCGTCCGCCGATTCCGCCTGTCAGTCTTGAGAGCGCCGTGCTGCGCTCTTGGAGACGGGGCAGGCGATATTTCAGTTGGGCCAGCTCGACCTGGACCTTCCCGTCCCGGCTGTGTGCGCGCCGCGCGAAGATATCCAGGATCAATTGGGTCCGGTCGATCACCTTCATCTCGGTCATCTCGCCGATCGCCTTGCTTTGAAGCGGGGTGAGGTTCTGATCAAAGACGAGCAGTTCGGCCCCAAGCTGATAGGCCTTCATGATCAGCTCCTTTATTTTTCCCTCTCCCATGAGATATTTCGGATGCAATGTCTTGGGTCGTTGAGTCACCGTGTCGACCACGACGAGTTGATCCGTCCGCGCGAGCTCGGCCAACTCCTCCATGGACTCTTCCTGATCAAGCCGGTTCCGGGTGGAGGCGCTGGCCAGTATCGCACGTTCACGCTTGTCCTTGACGTCATAGGCCGTCTGGTATCGTGCCAGTTCGTCTTCGATCGTACTCACGAAGGACTGACAATCCAGGTCCAGTTGGTGCGTCCAGATGGCCGGATGAACCTCCCATGCCTTTCCTTCCGGATTGGGCGGGAGGAGATGGGCGAGATAACAATGACCCGGCAGCCCGTTTTCCTGTACGCCGATCGCGGCGATGAGATCCAGCCTCAACAAGGCCAGATCGGTGAAGTCGTCCTGGGTCAACGGCGAATCGTCGAGATGGGTATGAAGGCAGCGGACACCGCGAAGCCGGAAGCGACCGGCGCGGAACTTCGACAGATCTGGGATTAGGATCTCGCGGTCGTCGCCCACGATCACGGCATAAATATCTCCGCGTCGCGTCACGATCAGCCCGATCTGTCGCCCGATGTCTCGGGACAGCTCGGTCAGCGTGCGCGCCAGTTCGGGCGTGATGACCTTGTCGGGCGGGATGCGGCGGCGGTAGAGATGCTCCAGACGCCGGGTCTGTCCAGCCTTGAGACCGCTGAGATGTCCGTGAAGAGTGGGAATCGATCTTCTCCGTTTCGTGCGTATTATAGCACAAGTCTGCTCAGGCATCATAGCGGGCTGCTGTCGGGGTTAAGGCGCTGATTGCGGTGTCCTGAATAGGCAAAAACCGCAGCCTGTGGCACGCGTTTTGCTATTAAGTAAATTAAGAAATGAGTAGCAGGCCAAAATATCGAATCCGGGCGCCGTGGGAAGGAAATGGCATCAAATGGGTTATCCTAAGATCCTCGTGATTGACAACGAAGAGAATTTCCTTGGCCTTTTGTCCAAAATCTTTGGAAAAGAAGGGTATGAGGTCAAAACGGCGGCGGATGGGACGCAGGCCTTGGAGCGACTTGAGGAGGGGCCGTTTGACCTGGCCTTGGTTGATATTCGAATGGCTCCCATTGATGGATTGTCTATCCTGGACCGGATCAAGAAGCGCCATCCCTATACCAAGGTGATCATGATCACGGCCAATCCGACCGATGAAACACGGATGTTTGCCTCTCTCAGAGGGGCAACGGCCTATCTCGTCAAGCCGATCGACATCAACGAGCTCAAGGAAACGGTTCGTGGACATCTCCTTCCTTGATAGTCAAGGTCTGCCGATCACTCATCCCCGGCGCTTCCTCATCTTGACAAAGGAATTTCAAGGGCATAGGATGAAACCGCCGGGATACCGAGGGAAGGGCTATGTCATCTGCGGAACGGCATCAAAGACAGAGCGGACCGGTTCAAAGATTGCCTGGTATCGAGTGGAAGGAAGGGTTGTTCCAGTCTCTTTTGGAAGGGCTTCCGGATGCCGTCGTGATTGTCGACGGCGAGGGGCGCATCCTTATCATCAACGGTCGGACTGAAACGACGTTCGGTTACAACCGCAGCGAATTACTCGGCAGACCCATTGAAATTCTGGTTCCTGATCGTTTCAGAAAAATGCACATTGCCCGCCGCGATGGATATATTTCTCAACCCCATACACGCGCGATGGGCAACGGCCTTGAACTGACCGGTCGGTGTAAAGACGGGGCCGAGTTTCCGGTAGAGATCAGCTTAAGCCCGGTGAGTGTGGAGGGCACAAGCCTTGTTGCCGCCACGATCCGTGACATCACCGAGCGCAAGCGGATGGAGGAGTCGTTGCGCGAGAGCGAGCGGCGATTCCGCGATCTGGCCCATGATCAGGAACGGCAGCTCATCCTCTCGGAGCGGCTCATCTCCTTCGGCGAACTGACGGCCTCGCTCGCACACGAGTTCAACAATCCGCTGGGCATTGTGATCGGGTTTGCGCAGGATCTGCTGACGGAGGTGGATCCGTCGGACCCCCGGTATCCGTCCGTGAAGATCATCGAAGAAGAAGCCCGGCGCTGCAAAAAAATCATACAGGACCTTCTGGATTTCGGCCGTCAAACCCCTCCGCATTTTCAGCAAATAGACCCTGCCGAGATGGTTCAGAAGAGCCTTGATCTGCTCTCGGTTCGTTTCCAGAAGGCGAGGGTCAAGGTTGCGACCCAGAACCAAAACGGGCTGCCCAAGGTATGGGTTGATCCTCAACAAATGGGGCAGGTATTGGTGAACCTGTTTTTTAATGCCATCGAGGCGATGCCGGACGGCGGGGCATTGACGACCGGTATTACGGCAACGCCATCTCCGTCGGAGACGGCCGTCGGCGGCGGGGTGATCGTCACCGTGACGGATACCGGACAAGGCATTACCCCGGACAACCTGTCCAAGATATTCCATCCGTTCTTCACGACCAAGAGCAAAAAAGGGATGGGGCTCGGGCTTTCCATCTGCAAGAGCATTATGGAGGCCCATGGAGGAAGGATCTCGGCCGTGAGCGTTCCAGGCCGAGGGGCGACCTTCCGCCTTCACCTGCCGCCGGACCGCAGGAGGAATGAACGTCATGAATCCGCCGTTTCCTGACTCGATCCCTTCCGAGCGAATTCTCATGGTGGACGACGAGCCGAACATGCTGTCCCTTTTCCGAAAGGTCCTGGGGAAAGAGGGGTACGAGGTGGTCACGGTCTCCTCCGCGGAGGAGGCCTTGAAGAAGTTGGAAAAGGACTGGTTCGATCTTCTCATCACGGATCTGAAGATGCCCGGAACAGGCGGGCTGGAGCTCTTAAAGAAAGTCAAAGGCATCAGTTCGACCCTGCCGTGTATCGTGCTCACGGCTTATGGAACGATTGATTCGGCCGTGGCCGCGATGAAGGAAGGCGCTTATGATTATCTCGCCAAGCCGATCAACAACGACGAGATTATGTTGACGGTGAAAAAAGCCCTGGATCTGCATCGGCTGACCCGCGAGGTGGAGCATCTCAGGGAAAAAGTCGGAATCGAAACCGCCTCAAGCGACATCATCGGCCGGAGCAAGCCGATGCAGGCCCTCTTCCGCCTGATCCGGCTTGTCGCCAACAGCAATACGACGATTCTGATCTACGGAGAATCCGGCACCGGAAAGGAGCTGGTCGCACGGTCGATTCATCAACAGAGTCCGAGACGCGACCGGCCCTTTGTCACGATCGACTGCGGAGCCTTGCCCGAGACCCTTCTGGAGAGCGAGCTGTTCGGCCATGTGCGCGGATCCTTCACCGGGGCGATCGGAAACAAAAAGGGGCTGTTCGAGGAAGCCCACGGCGGAACGCTTCTGCTGGACGAAATCGGAGATACCACACCGGCGTTTCAATCCAAGCTGTTGCGGGTTCTTCAGGAAAACGAGATCCGGCCGGTGGGGAGCAATAAGACGATTAAGGTGGATGTCCGTGTGATCGCCGCGACCAATAAAGATCTCAAGAAGAGCGTCGAGAAGAAGACTTTTCGGGAGGATCTCTATTATCGTCTGGCCGTCGTTCCGATCGTGATCCCGACCTTGAGGCAGCGGAAAGAGGACATCCCTCTCTTGGCGGACCACTTCATCAAGAAATATTGCGGGCGAAATCGGCTGGAGCCGAGGCGAATCGCGCCGAAGGCCATGAGGCTTCTGATCGATTCTCCGTGGCCGGGCAATGTAAGAGAGCTGGAAAATGTGATCGAGCGCGCCGTGCTGATCAGCCCCGATTCCGAGATCAATGCCGAGGTCCTCTTTCTCCAGCCGGTGACGGAAGAATCGTCCGATCCCCTGCCGCAGGCGGCCCGGATGGCGACCGAGATGGTCGAAAAGGAAAAGATAGCGGAGGCGACCCAGAGGGCGAAGGGCAACCGGTCCGAAGCCGCGAAAATCTTGGGGATCAGCCGGGCCACGCTCTATAATAAACTGAAGCGCTATCATCTCTCAGAATAAACGGCTGTTTCGTATAGACAGTTGTATATCTCTGTGGACAGATAAAGTCGCTTGAAAATCAGTTGGAAAATGGCCGTCCAACCATTTTAATGTCCATTATTTTGGACATTTCTTGTCCTCTTTCTCTTACGAGCCGAAGGCCTTAAAAGGGCGCCCTCAGAACTCTCGATTTTAGAAAGAAATAACCGAGGATTTGGTTTGTCGGGTTCCATCCGTGATGGCATAACCTTTGCTTTATTAAAATAACGGGGAGAAAAGAAGACATCAAAAAACGGAGGTACCGTCATGAGACGCTCCGAATATCTGACTGAACAGCGTGAATTCCATACGCTTCCCGCCGCCGTGATGATGGAGCAGGAGGTGAAATGCTGCGGGCCGTCCGATTCAGGCCGTACCATCGCGTCGCAACTCACCCAATTCAATATCGGAAGCCTTCCGGTGGTGGATGACGAGGGGATGTTGATGGGGTTGGTATCGGAATTCGACCTGCTCAAAGTCCTCATGAATGGACGTGAATTGAAGGACGTCCGGGCCGAAGAGATCATGAGCCGGGAGGTCAAGTTCATCCATGAAGAGACGCCGGTGGACGAAATTATTCGGCTGCTGGAGAACGACCATCTCATTCGTGTTCCGGTGGTCAGGGAAGGAAAACTGGTCGGAATCGTCGCTCGGCGGGACATCCTCTTCGGTTACATCAAGGCCACGGCCGAGTATTGGCCGTAACGGCTTTGGGGCGGCGCACGGAGGGGGAGCGCAAGGAGGTGTCCGATGCTTACGTCGGAGATGGGCAAGATCATCAAATTAAAAAATTGGTGGAAAGGATATTATAAGGGGCATCAAAAGGAAAAGGGGGGTCCCGAATGGGCGACGGTTCTTGAGCGGCTGAAGATGCTTTTCGAGAAGGCAAAGGTGCCGTACAGGGTCATTCCCCATTCGGAGGTTTATACGGCTCCCGAGTTGGCCGCTTCCATCCATACGTCGGGGCGGAAAGTGGCGAAAGTGGTGATGGTCTCGGCAGACGGACGATATGCCATGGC
The DNA here is from genome assembly GCA_016201865.1 of Nitrospirota bacterium. Classification (GTDB taxonomy): domain Bacteria; phylum Nitrospirota; class Nitrospiria; order JACQBZ01; family JACQBZ01; genus JACQCA01. The sequence continues at coordinate 23,001 of JACQCA010000067.1, read as the reverse complement.
GGTTCTTCCCGCGCACCGCCAACTCGACTTGGCGCGTTTCGCTCAAGCGATTGGAGCGCGTCGGGTGACGCTTGCGACGGAGGCGGACGTAGGAAAACTTTGCCCGGATTGTGAACTGGGGGCGATGCCTCCCTTTGGGAATCTCTACGGTCTTCGAGTCTATGTGGACGCCTCGCTGGCCCGGGAATCGGCCATCTTCTTCCCGGCGGGATCGCACCATGAGGTGGTTGAGATGCGTTATGAGGATTTCGAACGGCTGGTTTGCCCGCAGGTGGGTGATTTTGCGCTGGAACCGCTGAAGCGAGCGAGCGGGTTGTGAGGGCGCCGGGATCGTAGGCGGAAGGAGGTGAAGAGCATGCGATTAAGAGAGATTATGAAGCGGAATGTGATCTCGATCCCATCCGACTTTCCCGTGATCGAGGCGGCCCGGCTGATGGCGGAACGCAACATCGGTTGTCTCATGGTGGTGCAGGAGGGACAGGCAAAGGGAATTCTGACCGACCGGGATATCGTGGTGAACGTGATTGCCAACGGCGCCGATCCGGCCGCGACCAAAGTGGAAGACGTGATGCAGTCTCATCTCGTCTCGGCCGCCCCGGACATGGATCTGGTGGAGGCCACGCGACTGATGGCATCCCATCACGTGAGACGCCTTCCGGTGATGGAGGACGGTCATTTGTTGGGCATCGTTACGTTGACCGATCTGGCCCGTGTGGTGCAGGAAGAGGTGGACAATCTGTGTTCGCTTCGGGCGACCCCCGTCTTCCATTGATCCCGGGTCCGAAACGAATGGCGATGAATCTTCTTTGGCGTTGATCGAGCGGCGGAGGCGGCTGTGCCGATTCGGAAAAATCTTGCGGTCCATCGTGATCCTTATCTTCCGTTGATGGGGCCGAAGGAGGTGGCTGTCTGCCGACATTGCGGGGCGGTTTATCATCGCAAGCGCTGGTCCCTGGAAAGCCCGCCCGTTGCGGTAGAAGGTCGTACGATCCGTTCCGTGGTCTGCCCGGCCTGTCAGAAGATGCATGATTCTTTTCCGGGAGGGATCATCGTGTTGAGCGGAGAGTTTCTAAAGCCCCATAAGGAACAGATCATCGGCCTCGTTCGGAATGAAGAGGCGCGGGCAAAGAAGAATAATCCGCTCGAGCGCATCATCTCGATCAAGGATAACGGCAACGGGGTGGAGATCCAGACGACCAGTGATCGGTTTGCCCAGCGGATCGGGATGGAGATCCAGCGGGCCTACAAAGGCGACATCACGTATCACTGGTCGCGGGATGATAAGTTTATCCGGGTCAAATGGCATCGGGACCGAACGGAGTGACGAAACGTCGCGATCAGCGGCGATCAAAAAGGAGGCAAGGCCATGTTAAAAGAAAGAGAGAAAGAGGCGCGGGACGTGACTCCTTGGCGGCCGTTTTCGGGTCTGTCGCGCATGGAGCAGGACGTGGAGAAGCTTCTTGACGATTTCATTGGAAGACCCTTCTGGAACTTCGGTTGGCCGGAGCGCCTGCGCTTCCGGGGGATCGGATTTCGAGAGCCGGCCGTCGAGATCTATGAAGACAAAGACGATGTCGTGGTGAAGGCCGAAATTCCCGGCATGAAGAAGGAGGATCTGGAGCTCAACATTTCCGGCCAGCTCCTTACGATTAAGGGAGAGAAGAAACAGGAAGAGGAAGTGAAGAAGAAAGGATACTATTACTCCGAGCGCTCATACGGGAGCTTCGTGCGGACGATCGATCTTCCGAAAGAGGTGCAAAGCGACAAGGCCCGGGCCGGCTTCAAAGAGGGGGTTTTAGAGGTCCGGATTCCCAAGACCGAAGAGGCGAAGCGGAAAGACGTGAAGATCAAAGTGGACTAGGCCGGAGGAGAGAAAGGGGAATGGCCATGATGCGGTGTCCGAAATGCGAAGGCATGATGAATTTTGAGGAGTTCATAAATGTGGGCGGCGGCGAGATGGCCTGGTCGTATGAGGGTTGGCGGTGCATCTATTGCGGGGAAATTGTTGATCCACTCATCCTCATGAACCGCGAGCAGTCCAAGACGGAGGAGGAGACACACGCCGCGGGAGGCCGGGGTCGGCGCTGAATCAATTTTGTCCATCCCTCTGACGGAACATGATTCAGGAGAGTTTCTTCTCAATGACCGAACCATGGTTCCAGATGGATACGGATGAGGTCCTCCGGGAGCTGGACAGTTCCCGAGAGGGATTGCTTGTCGCGGAGGCCGAGCGGCGGTTGATGCGGCATGGACCCAATGTCCTGGCGGAGGAACAGCGGAAGAGGATCGGGCCTCTCCTGGTCAGACAGTTTACGGACGTGATGATCCTGATCCTTTTGGCTGCCGCGGCGATCGCCGGGGGGATGGGGAATCTTACCGACGCCGTCATGATCCTGATGATTGTGGTATTGAATGCCTCTTTGGGATTCGGTCAAGAGTATCGCGCCGAGCGGGCCCTGGCGGCTTTACGGAAGCTGGAGCAACTCCAGGCGGTGGTTCGGCGGGAGGGACGTTTCGTGGAGATCCCATCCCAGGAACTTGTCCCGGGCGATCTAATGGCGGTGAATGAAGGTCAGCGGGTTCCCGCCGACGGGAGGCTCATCGAGGCGGTCCAATTACAATTGGATGAGTCGCAGTTGACCGGTGAATCGGCGGCCGTCGTTAAACATGCCCGAACCCTCCACAAGAGAGATCTTGCGCTCGACGATCGATCCAATATGGTCTTTAGGGGGACGACGGTCCTTGCCGGTCGTGCGTGGGTGTTGGTGACCGAGACGGGGATGAAGACCGAGGTGGGGAGGATCGCCCATCTTCTCCAAACGGTCGAAGAGTCGGAGACCCCGCTTCAACTCCGTTTGGCCTATCTTGGAAAATGGTTGGCCGGCGCGGCCCTGACCATGACGGGAGTGATCTTCATCGCGGGTCTTCTCCGGGGCGAACCCCTGGGGATGATGTTCCTAACGGCCGTCAGCCTGGCTGTCGCCGTCATTCCGGAGGGACTTCCGGTGGTGGTCACGATTGTTCTGGCCCTCGGCGCACAGCAAATGGCGCGCCGAAACGCACTGATCCGAAAGTTGCCGGCCGTAGAAACGCTGGGTTCCGTCACGACGATCTGTTCAGACAAGACCGGAACCCTGACTCAGAATATCATGTCGGTCGAGATGGTTTACTTCGCAGGGCGGCTGGTGAATATCACCGGGAACGGCTATGCGCCGGAGGGGAGTTTTTATGAAAAAGGGGAGAGGCTAAACCCCAAGGACGAGCCGGTCCTTCTTGAACTGCTCCGTGCAGCCGCCCTTTGCACAAATGCCCGTCTCCAGCGGCAAGAGAGGCGGTGGACCCTCTTAGGGGATCCGACCGAGGGGGCGCTGTTGGCGGCGGCCTCAAAGGCCGGTCTTTGGAAGGACCGGCTTGAGACCGAATATCCGCGAATTGCCGAAAGACCCTTTGATTCGAGTCGAAAGCGGATGACCACCGTTCACCGGGACTCGGAAGGCCGGGTCTGGGTCTTTATCAAGGGGGGGATCGAGGAAATTCTCCCACGAGCCGTTGCCGTGATTGAGGGAGAAACGGTTCGGCCGCTCACGCGTCGTCATCACGACGAAATCTTGCGGATCCACCGGGAACTGGCCGCGGACGGGGTCCGTGTTCTGGCCTGCGCGACGCGAAGGCTTGAAGCCGCCCCATCCGAGGCGGACTTAAAGGGTGTGGAGGACGATTTGGTCTTTCTGGGCCTGTTCGGGATGATGGATCCGCCCCGACCGGAGGTCCGGGCGGCGGTGGCCCGATGCCGGGAGGCCGGGATCCGACCGGTGATGATCACGGGCGATCATCGGATCACGGCCGAGGCCGTCGCGATTCATTTGGGGATTCAGCGTCCGGGCGATCGCATTCTGATCGGCGCGGAGCTGGAGTCCCTCTCTCGGGAGGAGCTTGAACCGTTGATCCCGAACGTTTCCGTCTATGCCCGGGTTTCACCGGAGCAGAAGGTGAAAATCGTTCAGGCCTTCAAGCGGAGGGGAGACGTCGTGGCCATGACCGGAGACGGGGTGAACGATGCCCCGGCCCTGCGGATGGCCGATATCGGCGTGGCGATGGGACAGGGGGGCACGGATGTCGCTCGGGAGGCCGCGGACATGGTGCTTTTAGACAACAACTTTGCCACGATCGTTTCGGCCGTGAAAGAGGGCCGGATCATCTACGACAACATCCGAAAGTTCACCCGGTACATGTTGTCCACCAACTGCGGCGAGATCATGACCATGTTCTTTGCGATCCTGTTCGGCCTGCCGCTCCCGCTGCTGCCGGTCCAGATTCTTTGGGTCAACCTGGTGACGGACGGGCTTCCGGCTCTCGCGCTCGGGGTGGAGCCGCCGGAACGGGCCGTTATGAAAAGACCGCCCCGGAATCCCATGGAGAGTCTCTTTGCCGACGGACTCGGTCTTCAGATCGTCTGGGCGGGTCTTCTCATGGGCCTCGGCACGATCGCCGTTTTCGGATGGTTTCATCGGAGCCGGAACCTCGTACACGGACAGACGGCGGTCTTCTTCACGCTGACGATGTTTCAGATGTTCAACGTCCTGGCGATCCGCTCGGAGCGGGATCCGTTCTGGAGGACCGGCTTCTTCTCCAATCCCCAACTGATGGGGGCCGTTGCGCTGACGGTGGGGCTTCAGTTCATCATCACGTACCATCCGCTGCTTCAGCCGATCTTCCATACGACGACCTTGACGGGAGGGGAACTGGCCGTATGCGTTGCGGTGGCGTTGACGGTCTATTTCGCCGTCGAGGGAGAAAAGGGGTTGCGTTACCGGAAAGGAGGACCACCATGATCAGCCTGCATCGCATTCTGATGGCGACCGATTTTTCGGACTATTCCAAGGAGGCATTGGATTATGCGGTCTATCTGGCCCGACATGTCGGGGGCGACGTGTACCTGCTTCATGTGTTCGAGCCGCCCTTCTTCAGCCGCAGCGGGGTGTCGCCGAACGTCCGGCCGGAGGTCCATCAATGGATCAAGGAGGTAAAGGAGGAAGAGGCCCGGAAGCTGAACGCCCTGGCCGAGGAAGTCCGGCATCACGGCGCAAAGGTGCATGCCGTCTTCAAGGAGGGGGAAGCGTTCCTTGAAATTCTCAAAACGGAGGGGGAAATTCCGGCCGATCTGATTGTGCTCGGCACGCACGGCCGCACGGGGCTGGCCCATGTCCTGATGGGCAGCGTGGCCGAGCGGGTGGTGCGAAAGGCCGTCTGCCCCGTGTTCACCGTGAGACCCAAGGCGTCAGCCGCTGCAAAAGAGAAAAAGGGGCCGTGATTTAAACCGGTTCCAAGGGTGCATCCCATGTCGACATCTGTCGAGACGAAAAAAGAATCAATGACGGTTTCCTGGATCGGAGGTGTTCAACTGGCCGTGGAGGTCCGAAACCACCGGCTTATTCTGGACCAACCGGTGGAGGAGGGCGGACAGGATCAGGGGATGACGCCGGTCGAGATCTTCATCGCCTCGCTGGGGGGCTGTGTCGGTTATTTCGCGGCGCGGTTTTGCCGGAGGCACGGGATTCCGACCGTCGGACTGACGATCGCCGTGGAATGGGACTATGCCGAGCGACCCCATCGCGTCGGGACGATCACCGTCCACGTGGATCTCCCGGCCCGCCTGGATTCGGAGATGAAAAATCGCCTCCGACAGGTCTTGGAGGGTTGCACCATCCATCAATCCCTGACGCATCCGCCCAGGATTTCGGTCGTTCTGGTGTAGGAATCGGAAACCATTCAGACAATAGAAGCGGGGGGGGGCGCGATGAAACTTCCACTGCAGATCACGGTACGCAATGCATCGGTTTCAGAGGTCGTCAAGGACGAGATTCGGGAAAGGGCGGACAAACTGGAGCAGTTTTCAAACAACCTCATGGGATGTCGTGTGACGGTGGACAGTCCCCATCGGCATCATCACCAAGGCGTGCGTTATACGGTGCAAATCGACATCACCGTCCGCGGCGCCGAGCTGGTGGTCAAACGCCAGCCGCACGAGGATATCTATGTGGCGATTCGGGATGCCTTCGATGCGGCCCGACGCCAACTGGAGGTTTATGAACGGCGGCTGCGCGGGGATGTCAAGATCCATGAAGCCCCGTCCCAGGCCCGCGTGATCAAGCTGTTTTCTGAAGAGGGATATGGTTTCCTCGAAGCGCCGAACGGGTATGAGGTCTATTTTCATCGAAACAGCGTGTTGGGGGGCGCGTTCGACCGCTTGACGATCGGAACGGAGGTGCGATTTGTTGAAGAAGAAGGGGAGAAGGGTCCCCAGGCAAGCACCGTCGAGATTGCTCGAAAACGCCGCGGTCGGGAGGCGCGTGCTTGATCCGAAACGGCATCAACGATATTTATACCACCGTTGGATTTGACATCCGCCCATCCATCGGTGTATCATAAAATTGAGAGAAGGAATTGATCTTTGGAAAAAAGAATAGGACTGCGGTGTTTGTGACGGTTTGTTGACCTTTGGGAACAGCCAAGAGTCGGGAGCCTTCCCCTCTGCCGGTGACGGATTGGGGAAAAGAAGAGCACCCACGTAGTCGGAACGCCTTAGGATTCAACAACCGGACAACGGCACCGCGGTCACTGGCACCGTCCCGAAGAAAGCCTGTCGACGTTCGACTGTTCCGTTATGCCTGCGGGCGTGCAACAGGTTCGAAGAAGATCGGGTTCGGTCCGCAGCGGTTACCCCCAAGGGCCGTGAGGGATCGGCCGGTGGTCATTCGAACCGACGGACGAAGGGTAAGCGTTTGGGACGATGCCTCCTTTGTTTTTATCCATGCCGAATTTCCCGGAAGCGGGGAGTTCGGTTTTTTTATGATCCATTCGTGTTTCCGCGCATGATTTCTCGAATCAAGGCATTGACATCGAACCGGCAAACCGGATAGAGTCTCATTCCAACCTTACCGCTGGAGTGTGGCCATGACCCTAAACCGCTGGGAGGTTTCTTCCGACAACCTCCGCGCCCGCTTTGATCCGAATCAGTTTCCCTTCACGTCCACCGAAGAACTGATCCCGCAGGATGCCGTCATCGGGCAGGAACGGGCCGTTCGGGCGATGGACTTCGGTCTCCATATCCAGGACCGGGGTTACAACATTTATGTTTCCGGCGTCCCGGGGACCGGAAAGAACACGATCGTGAAGTCCATGATCAAACGGGTGGCCGAGACACAGCCCACCCCGGATGATTGGTGCTACGTCCATAACTTTCAGGATCCGGATCGTCCGAAGGCGTTGAGCCTCTCCGCCGGGAAGGGAAAGGAGTTCCAGCGGGATATGGAGCGCCTCATCGCTACATTCCGCGTGGAACTCCCGAAGGTTTTTCAAAGCAAGGAGTACGAAGACCAGCGCCGGTTGCTGGAGGAGAATTTCTCCAAGGCCCGCGACAGCCTCACCAGCCGTTTGGAAGAGCAGGCCCGGGAGTACGGTTTCATGATCAAGAGCACTCCTCTGGGCATGGTCGTGGTTCCCGTGATCAAGGGCCGGCCGCTGGAGGCTGAACAAGTAGAGGCCTTGGAGCCCAAAACCCGATCCGAGATTGAGCGGAAGGAGAAGGCCCTCCACGAGCAGATCCACACCTTTGTCCTGCAGGTCCGTGCGCTGCGGGAAGAGATGCACCGGAAGATCGAGGGTCTCGACCGCCAGGCGGTGCATTACACCTCCGAGCATGCCTTCGAAAGTCTGCGGGAGAAATATCGGGCGTTTCAAAAAAAAATCATGGACTACATCCGGGATGTCCAGCAGGATGTACTGGAAAACTTCAAGGACTTCCTCCCCGAGCCGGAGAGCCCGTTCCGCATTCCCGGAATGGAGCCGGAGTCTCCGCACAAATCGATGACGCGGTATGCGGTCAATGTCATCGTGGACAACGCCGGGACCCAAGGCGCGCCGCTGGTGGAGGAGATGAACCCGACTTACAACAACCTCGTGGGCCGCATCGAAAAGAAGGGCCGACTGGGAACCCTCTATACCGATTTCACTTTGATCAAAGCCGGCTCCCTTCTTCAAGCCAACGGAGGCTATCTGCTCCTAAACGTTCTCGATGTCCTTCGGAGCCCCTTCTCTTGGGAAGCGCTCAAGCGAATCATCAAAAATCAGGAGGTGAAGATTGAGGATATCGGGGAGCTCTACGGGGTGATCGCCTCGGCGGGGATCAAACCCGAGCCGATCCCCGTGCGGCTGCGCGTGATTCTGATCGGAAATCCGATGATCTATTACCTGCTCCATACGTATGAAGAGGATTTCGGCAAGCTCTATAAAGTCAAGGTGGATTTCGATCTGCAGCAGAATCGTGAGGCCGAGTCGCCGATGCAGTATGCCCATTTCGTCGCGAGGATCTGTCGAGAGGAAGGACTGCTCCATTTTGATCGAACCGCCGTGGCCGCCGTGCTGGAGCAGACCTCCCGATGGGCGGAGCACCAGAAAAAGCTCTCTCTGCGTTTCAGCGACCTGGCGGATCTGGTGCGGGAGGCCGGCCACTGGGCTCGCCGGGACGGGAAGGAACGGGTGTCGCGCCCGCATGTGCAGAAAGCCGTGGAGGAAAAGGCCTACCGGTCGAACCTCTTGGAAGAGCGCATTCGTGAACTGATCACCGAGGGAACCATCATGGTGGATCTGTCGGGCGCCGTGGTGGGCCAGGTCAATGGGCTTTCGGTTCACGATCTGGGGGATTTTTCCTTCGGCCGGCCGTCCCGCATCACGGCCCGGGTCTTTCTCGGTCCGTCCGGAATCGTGAACATCGAGCGGGAGGCCAAGCTCAGCGGCAAGACGCACAGCAAGGGGGTCCTGATCCTCTCCGGATACCTGGGCGGCCGTTATGCGCGGGAGATTCCCCTTTCGCTTGCGGCCAGCCTCTGTTTTGAGCAGAGCTACGGCGATGTGGAGGGCGACAGCGCCTCGGCCGCGGAACTCATCGCCCTTCTATCCGGTCTTTCCGATAGTCCTATCCGCCAGGGCATTGCCATGACGGGTTCGGTAAATCAACGGGGCGAACTTCAGGCCGTCGGCGGCGTGAATGAAAAAATCGAAGGGTTCTATGCCGTCTGCAAAATCGCGGGGCTGACGGGCGAGCAGGGCGTGGTCATCCCTCAAAAGAATGTCAAGCACCTCATGCTCAAGGATGAGGTGGTGGAGGCGGCGGCTGCGGGAACGTTTCATGTCTATGCGGCCTCGACCATTGACGAGGCGATGGAGATCCTAACGGGTATTCCCGCCGGGGAACTCCGGCCGGACGGCACCTATCCGGCCGGGACGGTCAATGCGGCGGTGATGAAGCGGCTGACGGAGATGACCGAAAAAATGCGCGAGATGGAAGCGGATCGTCCCCGGACGACGGGCGCTCCGGCCTCGGAGCCGCCGGACTAAAAGGATCAACGCCCGATGGGATCCCAGACCAGCGTCCTGCTGACCGATCTCTACCAGCTCACGATGCTTCAGGGCTATTTCGACCGGGAAATGGAAGAGACGGCCGTATTTGAATTCTTCGTGCGAAAGCTGCCGCACGACCGCGGTTTCTTGATGGCCGCCGGGCTGGAACAGTCGTTGGATTTTCTGGAAACGCTGCAGTTTACCCCCGAAGAGCTGAAATGGCTGGCCGACAGCGGACGGTTCAGCCGGCCTTTCGTGGATTACCTGGAGCGGCTGCGGTTTACGGGTGATGTCCATGCCGTGCCGGAAGGAACGATCTTTTTTCCGCATGAGCCGATTTTACGTGTAACCGCCCCGCTTCCACAGGCGCAACTGGTTGAAACCCGCCTGATTAATCTCCTCCATTTCCAGATCCTGATCGCGTCCAAGGCGGCCCGGTTCGTACTGGCGGCGCCGGGGAAACTCCTCATCGACTTCGGACTGCGTCGGGCTCACGGCGCGGAGGCCGGGCTGATGGCGGCGCGGGCGGCATACCTTGCCGGGTTCTCCGGATCGGCCACCGTCCTGGCCGAGCACCGCTTCGGTGTCCCGGCGTACGGCACCATGGCGCACTCTTTTATCCAGGCCCATGATGATGAACGGGAGGCCTTTGTAAATTTTGCCCATGCACAGCCGAATAACGTGACCCTCCTGCTGGATACCTACGACACGGAAGCGGCGGCTGAAAAGGTGGTCTTACTCGCCCCTCAGCTCAAATCGGAAGGAATTGTGATCAAGGCCGTGCGGCTGGACAGCGGGGATCTGGGCGACCATGCGCGGAAAGTCCGTCGAATTTTAGACAACGGCGGTTTGACCGACGTGAAAATCTTCGCGAGCGGCAACCTGAGCGAAGGACGATTGTGGAATCTGATCGAGACCAGGGCCCCGATCGACGGCTACGGCATCGGTTCGGATCTCGTCACTTCGGCCGACGCGCCGCATCTGGACTGCGCCTATAAACTTGAGGAGTATGCCGGTCGCGCCCGGCGCAAGCGCTCGGAAGGGAAGGCCACCTGGCCGGGGCGCAAGCAGATTTTCCGGCGGTATGGCGCAGACGGTTGTATGGCGGAGGATCTTCTGACCTTGGAGGATGACCCCCGGGACGGCGAGCGGCTCATTCAGCCCGTGATGCGCGCAGGTCGGCGTCTCACTCCTTCCGTCCCGCTGACCCAATCGAGGACGTATGCCGCCGGGCAACTGGCGCGCCTGCCCGAGCCGTTGCGCCGGCTTCGGGGTGCTCCCGTGTATCCGGTGAAAATTGCCGATGCCCTGACCGCCCTGGCCGATGAGGTGGACATCAAGACCGGACGGCCTGGGTCTGTCTAAAAGTATCTGAAAACATGTCTACCCTCCTGGACGAATCATAAATCCCAGAAAATCCAAGCCATGTGTCGAATTCCCGGCCGCTCCTGTCTAACTCCTTAAACACAAACGAAGCCTTTTAGAACAACGGCGGCCTTGTAAGCATTTGTCTCGAACGATGCGTCTTAGGGCATCTCTTTGTGATATCGAAAGGTTTCGTTTACGCCGAGATAACGAAACCCTTTAATAACGATATGGCATGGGCATTGCACAACATAATAATGTGAATATCAAAGTATGAAGGTTTTATTAGTTTAAGGTAAGGAGGGCGCCATGCAGATCGAATTACCCGTCATCCAGGAGGTTGAACCGCCTCTGATTTCAGGGATGAGTCATCGGAAGGGCATCCGATTGCCGGTCATTCAGGACCCCAAAACCCAGGCGGATGAACCGTCGGTCATCTCTGGAGTAAACCGGCGAGACTTTCTCAAGGTTTGCGGCGCGGCGGCGGCTTTTCTCGGCCTCGGCTCGATAGGCATTCCCCGAATTGCTGAAGCCTTGGTTGCGGCGGCCGCCAAACGACCTTCGGTCGTCTGGTTGAACTTCGCCTCGGATACCGGCTGCACCGAGGCGCTGATCAAGGCCAACTATCCCAATGCCGCGCAGCTGATTCTCGAGACCCTGAGCCTCGATTACAACGAGACAATCATGGCGGCGGCCGGTGCGCAGGCCGAGGAGATTCTCCATCAGGCATTGGATCGCGGAGGCTATATTCTGATCATCGAAGGAGCGATCCCGACAAAAAAGGGATACGGCATGATCGCACGACGCGAGATGATCGACATCGGAAAAGAGTTTGCAGCGAAGGCCAAGGCGGTCATCGCCGTCGGAAGCTGCGCCACGTGGGGCGGCGTGCCTGCCGGTGATCCTAACCCGGCCGGGCTCAAGGGAGTCCGCGAGGCGCTCGGCGTCAACTGCATCAATCTGGATCTCTGTCCCGTCAATGAAGGGATTCTGGTCGCCACCATCGTGGACTTCCTGATGACCGACCGGGTGCCGGAGATGGACGGCTTTGGTCGGCCGAAAATCTTTTACGGGCAGACGATCCATGATCAATGCGAACGCCGTGCGCATTTCGATGCGGGCCGCTTCGTCGAGCGATTCGGAACCAATGAAGAGGAACGGGGTTACTGTCTTTACAAGGTCGGCTGCAAGGGGCCGGAGACTTACGCCAACTGTTCGAAGATGCGGTACAACGATCGGGTCAGTTGGTGCATCGGCGCGGGCGCTCCCTGCATCGGCTGCGCCGAGCACGGATGGGTCGACAAGTTCGCCGGTTTCTACGAGAGGCTTCCGAATGTGAAAGTTCCCGGTCTGGAGGGTGTGGAAACGGGCGCCGATACCATCGGGATCGCGGCCGGCGTCGCCACGGCAGTCGGGATTGCGGCCCATGCCATCGGTACGGCCATGAAGGGGCGGTTTAAAAGCGAGCCGCGCGAAGAAGGAGAGGAAAGAAAATGAGCCGCATTATTATCGATCCGATCACCCGCATCGAGGGACATCTGGCGCTCGAAGTGGAGGTTGAAGGTGGAAAAGTCAAGGATGCCTGGGCGTCGGGGACGCTCTTCCGCGGATTCGAGATCGTGCTGAAAGGTCGCGATCCCCGCGATGCCTATCACATCACACAGCGGATCTGCGGCGTCTGCCCTACCTCCCATGCCCATGCTGCGGCCCTCTGCCTTGAAAGCGCGACCGGCATCCATGCCCCCGATACCGGTCGGCTCGTGCGCAACATGGTCGAGGGCGCCCAATTTCTTCATTCTCATATTTTATGGTTCTATCACCTGGCCGCGCTCGATTTCGTGGATGTCGTCTCGGCGATCAAGGCCGAGACGAAGGATCATTATTTAAAGGATGTTCAGGCGAGACTGCGAAAGTCCGTGGAAGGCGGCCAGCTCGGTCCGTTCGCCAACGCCTATTGGGGACATCCCGCCTATAAGCTGCCCCCCGAACTGAACCTGCTGGCCGTGGCCCATTATCTCGAAGCGCTCGACAAACAGGCCCAGGCCTCGCACATCTCGGCCATCTTCGGCGGGCGGATGCCGATGACGATGACGACGCCGGCCGGCGGATCGGTACACATCCCAACTGTGGATGACATGGCCAACCTGAAACCGCGACTGGAAGAAATCCGGCATTGGGTCGAGCATGTTTATATTCCGGATGTCTTGGCGATTGCGCCGTATTACCTCGACTACGCAAAGATCGGCGTCGGTCCGCGCAACTTCCTGGCCTGGGGGGTCTTTGACGACCCGAGTTTTGACACCAAGAACCGGCTTATGCCGAGCGGAACCGTCCTGGACGGTCGGCTCAAAGCGCTTGAGATTGAGCCGGCGACTATTACGGAGGATGTGACCCACGGCTGGTATAAGGACGGCAAGCCGACGCATCCGAGCATGGGCGTGACCGAGCCGGAGTTTACGCAATGGGATGTGGAGAAAAAGTACACCTGGGCCAAGGCTCCCCGTTATGGGGGCCGACCGATGGAGGTGGGCGCCTTGGCTCGAATGGTCGTTGCGTACGCGAAGGGGCACCCGGCGGCCCGCCCGCTGATCGACCAGACACTTGGAGCGCTCGGCGTCGGCGGCCATCCGGAGGTCCTCTTTTCCGTCGTCGGCCGGATCGCGGCCCGTGCATTGGAGACGAAAATCATCGCCGATGCCATGGTGCAGTGGTCCGACGAGATCTTGGAGAACATCAGGACAGAGAAGAAAGATACCTTCACTCCGTACACGCTGCCGGCCCGAGCACAAGGCGTGGGTCTTTGGGAAGCCCCTCGCGGCGCGCTGGGCCACTGGAATCAGATCGAGGGAACACGGCTGGCCAACTACCAAGTGATCACGCCGACCTGCTGGAACATCTCGCCGAGGGATGCCAACGGGGTCAAAGGACCGATTGAACAGGCTCTCATCGGGACACCGGTGGCCGATGCAAAGCGGCCGCTTGAAATCCTGCGCGTGGCCCATTCCTTCGACCCCTGTCTGGCCTGCACCGTCCATGTGATCGACCCGGAAAGCAACGCGGTCTACAAAGTTCGAATCTCGTGAGGCAATCATGAAACGAGAATACGTGTATGAATGGAACCTGACCTATCGGATCGACCACTGGGTCCGTGTCTTGGCGATGACCGTGCTGACCGTCACGGGATTTTATATCCACTGGCCGTTTTTACCGGGAGGCGAACCGGGCGGTCTGGCCGTGATGGCCTGGATGCGGTTCGCCCATTTCACGTCGGCCTACGTCTTCATCCTGGGGCTTGTGGTGAGAATCTATCTGGCCTTCAATTCGGCCTTCGACGCCGACTGGCGGGATTTCGGGATCCTACGGAATCTTAAAAACATCACGGACATTCTGCCGTACTATCTTTTTATAAAAGAAACGCACAAGGAGTACCGTCGGTATAATCCGATGCAGGCCCTGACCTATCTCTTCTGGGTCTTCCTGGTTCTCTTTATGACCCTGACCGGGTTCGCCCTTTACCGAGGGAAGGTGTTCGGCATCATCGCGGCGCCGGACCGCTTTCTCTGGGTGCGCGACCTTCTGGGCGGGGAGTCTTACACCCGCATCTGGCATTTCCTTGCGATGTGGGTCTTCCTCATCACGGTGGCGATTCACGTCTACATGGCGACGATGACGACCTGGATCCGGCGCGACCATACGGTCCGCTCGATGATCACCGGCTACAAGTACAAGGTCCAGGAGCACGGGGGAGGCGCCGGAAAATGACGAGCGCCCCTTCCATCGTCGTCTTGGGTGTCGGCAACACGCTCATGCAGGATGACGGCGTCGGTGTCTGGGCCGTTCGGGCCTTGGCCGAGACCTACGACTTCCCGGACCGCGTCCGGATCGTCGAGGCGGGCGTGGCGGGTTTGCGGTGTCTGCCGGAATTCGAAGGGGCGGAGCATCTGCTGATCATTGATGCTGTTACCGGAAAGGAATCTCCGGGGGCGATCTACCGACTTGCCCCGGAAGACCTGTCCGCGCGTCGGGGGCCCTTCTTCTCGGCCCATGAGATCGGCATCGCTGAGCTGCTGTCGACGGCTCGGTTTCTGGGGAAGCTCCCTTTTACACGGATCCTCGGCGTTCAGCCGCTTGAGGTCCGGGAAGTCGGCCTCGATCTCACACCCATGCTTCGGGATGCTCTTCCCCGCGTGGTCGAGGCCGCGGTCGGGGAACTCCGGGCCTTGGGCGTGGAACCGATCCAAAGGGAGACCCGCGATGCATGAATTCTCGATCGCCCGGAGCATCGTCGAATCAGTGCGACAACATCTTCCGGCCGGCGAACTCCGGGGCGTAAAGTCGGTGAAGCTGAGAATCGGCGACCGTGTCGGCATCGCGCCGGAGTCTCTAACATTCTGTTTCGAATTGGCCGGTCAGGGAACCGCACTGGACGGGGCAAAGCTTGAGATCGAACCGGTGCCTGGAAATGAGCTGAGTGTGGTGGAAGTGGATCTTGAGGAATAGGGGCGGGTCATGGTCGACGTCCAACGAGTTCAGATCACGGTTCGAGGGGCCGTGCAGGGAGTCGGCTTCCGCCCGTTTATCTATCGACTGGCGACCGAGATGGGTTTGCCGGGCTGGATCTTGAATTCCTCCCAAGGCGTCTTCATCGAGGCGGAGGGCGTCAAGCCCCATCTGGACGCCTTTCTCCTCCGCATCGAAAAAGAAAAACCGCCCCGCTCCTTCATCCAGAGTCTTGAGTTTTCGTTTCTCGACCCCGTCGGATTCTCCGGCTTTGAGATCCGCCACAGCAACGGCGACGGCCCGCCGACCGCCCTCGTGCTTCCGGACATCGCCGCCTGTCCGGACTGTTTGAGGGAGCTGTTCGATCCGGCGAATCGTCGCTATCGCTACCCCTTTACGAACTGCACGAACTGCGGGCCGCGCTTCACGATCATCGAATCGCTCCCTTACGACCGCAGCAACACGACGATGAAGAAATTTGAGATGTGCGAGGCCTGTCGGGAGGAGTACGAGAACCCGCTCGACCGACGATTCCATGCACAGCCGAACGCCTGTCCGGTCTGCGGGCCCCATCTGGAGTTGTGGGATGAGGCGGGACGTCTTCTGTCCAAACATCACGAGGCATTGGTCGGGGCGGCGGCCGCGATCCGTGCCGGAAAGATTGTCGCGGTCAAAGGCCTGGGGGGATTTCATTTGATCGCGGATGCTCGTAATGAGGAAGCCGTGACCCGAATGCGGGAGCGCAAACATCGTGAAGAGAAACCGTTCGCGCTGATGGTTCCATCCCTCGAATCGGTCAAGGCCTGCTGCGAAGTCTCTGAACTGGAAGAACGGCTGCTTCTCTCTCCTGAATCGCCCATTGTTCTGCTGCGTCGAAAATTTGAGATCTCAAATTTGAAATTGCAAATCGCCCCCTCCGTCGCCCCCCGCAATCCTTACCTCGGCGTCATGCTTCCCTACACGCCGCTGCACCACGTTTTGATGAACGAACTAAGTTTCCCGGTCGTGGCGACGAGCGGAAATGATTCGGACGAACCGATCTGCACGGATGAGCAGGAGGCGGTCGAGCGGCTTGGCGGTATTGCGGATCTGTTTCTCATTCACGACCGCCCCATCATCCGGCACGTGGATGACTCGGTCGTGAGAATCATGATGGGGCGGGAGTTGGTCTTGCGCCGCGCCCGCGGCTATGCGCCTCTTCCCGTTCATCTCAGGGGACCGGACTTCGGCGAGCTCAGTCGAGCCGCCCCATCGGTGCTGGCGGTCGGCGGACATCTGAAGAACACCGTGGCATTGACGGCCGGAAACAATATTTTCATCAGCCAGCATATCGGGGACCTGGAGACACCGGAAGCTTTCAATGCCTTCCGTAAGGTGATCGCGAGCTTTCAAACCTTGTATAACGCTCAACCGGAACGGATCGCTTGCGATCTGCATCCGGACTACCTCTCGACACAATATGCCAAGGATCAGGGCGTACCTCTCATCGCGGTTCAACATCATTATGCTCATGTGGCATCCTGCATGGCCGAGAACGAGATCGAAGGACCGGTCCTGGGTGTTTCATGGGACGGGACCGGCTATGGCCCGGATGGAACAATCTGGGGAGGAGAATTTTTGAAGACGGATGCGTCCGGTTTTCGGCGTGTCGCTTCGTTTCGGCGGTTCCGGCTGCCGGGCGGCGCGGCCGCCGTCAAGGAACCGAGGCGGACCGCCGTCGGTCTGCTGTATGAAATCCTCGGAGACCGCCTGTTTGATCGTGCGGGCTTGCCGACGACACAAGCCTTCGCGCCTGCCGAACGGGCGGCGCTTCGGATGATGCTGGCCGGAGGATTGAATTCGCCGAAGACCTCGAGCGCGGGACGATTGTTTGATGCCGTGGCCTCGCTTGTCGGACTTCGTCAGCGCGTCAGTTTTGAAGGCCAGGCCGCGATGGAACTGGAGTTCGCGATCGGGGACGAACGGATGGATGAGGCGTATCCGTTTCAAATTTCAAATCTCAAATTTCAGATGGACGACTGTCTGAACATTGATTGGGAGCCTATGATATCGGGGATTCTTGATGACCTGAAGCGGGAGATTTCAGTCGGCATCATCTCGGCAAAATTTCACAATACGCTCGCCGGGATTATTGTGGATGTTGCAAAGCGAGCCGGCGAAGAACGGATCGTGTTGACCGGCGGATGTTTTCAAAACAAATATCTGACCGAACGCGCCGTCCGAGAGCTCGAGGCAGCCGGCTTTCGCCCTTACTGGCACCAACGGGTCCCGCCAAACGACGGAGGGATCGCATTGGGGCAGGCCTTTGTTGCGCTTCGGGCAGCCAAGGCGATGACGGATTTTATTGGGGCCCAATCATCAAACACGAGGGAGGGATCGTAAAATGTGTCTTGCAATACCCGGCAAAGTGCTGGAGATCGAGGATTCGGTCGAGCCCCGAATGGGGCGGGCCAGCTTTGGAGGAATCCAGAAACGGGTCTGTCTGGAATGGATTCCGGATGTGAAGGTGGGTGATTATGTGATCGTCCATGTGGGCTTCGCGATCAGCAAAATGGATGAGGAAGAGGCGATGAAGACGCTGAAACTGTTCGAGCAGATCGACGGCGCTCTGGAGGAGCTGAAAATCCCGGAGCCCGAAGATCACCGAGGTTATGAATCTTCAAGCGGGGGGCCGGCCGATGCGATTTATTGATGAATATCGGGATGAAGCGACCGCACGGAAATATTCCGAGCGGCTCCACGCGATCACCACGCGTCCGTGGACGATCATGGAGATCTGCGGCGGGCAGACCCATACGATCGTCAAATACGGGATCGAGTCGCTGCTGCCGAAGGAGATCACTCTGGTGCACGGCCCGGGCTGTCCGGTTTGCGTCACGCCGCTTTCGATGATCGACAAGGCCATCGCCATCGCGTCCCGGCCGGACGTTATTTTCACTTCATTCGGCGATATGCTTCGCGTGCCCGGATCGAGCAAGGATCTGCTCACCGTGAAAGCGGAGGGGGGCGCCGTGCGGATGGTCTATTCGCCGCTCGACGCGGTGAAGATCGCAAAGCAGAACCCGGACAAGCAGGTCGTCTTTTTCGCGGTCGGGTTTGAGACGACGGCTCCGGCCAATGCGATGTCGGTCTGGCTTGCGAAGCGGCTCGGCCTGAAAAACTTTTCGATTCTTTGCTCGCACGTACTGGTTCCGCCCGCGATGGAGGCGCTTCTATCGCCGCAGACCCATTTGGTCCAGGGGTTTCTTGCGGCCGGACATGTCTGCACCGTGATGGGGTATGAGGAATATATTCCGATCGCGGGACGATATCACGTTCCGATCGTTGTGACCGGATTTGAGCCGGTGGACATTCTACAAGGGATCTATATGACGGTGCAACAGCTTGAGGAGGGCCGGACCGAGGTTCAGAACCAGTACGCGCGGTCCGTGCGGCGCGAGGGGAATATTCCGGCCCGGCAACTCTTGTCGGAGGTGTTCGAGCCGACCGACCGCACGTGGCGCGGCATCGGCGAGATTCCAATGAGCGGCTACCGGTTGAAAAGAGACTATTCCGAGTACGATGCCGAAAAGCGTTTCGACGTGGCCGGTATCGAAGCCAGGGAATCTCCCCTCTGCATCGCGGGTCTCGTGCTTCAGGGACTGAAAAAACCGCACGACTGTCCGGCATTCGGCACGCAATGCACGCCCGAATTTCCGCTCGGCGCTCCGATGGTGTCATCCGAAGGGGCCTGCGCCGCGTATTATCATTTCGGAAGGGTGGATCTCAAATCTCAAATTTGAAATTTGAGATTAAAAACAGGGAGCGGTTATGGATAAGCAAATGATCGTGGGTCTAACGGCCGGGCTGTCGTGTCCTATTCCGATCACCGATTACAAAAGCGTGCTTCTGGCTCACGGCGGCGGGGGACGGCTCACGCAGCAGATGATCCGGAAGATGTTTCTGCCGTCGTTCCGGAACGAGTTTCTTGAGCCGCTGCACGACGGCGCCGTCATTTCGTTGAACGGCGTCAAGCTGGCCTTCACCACGGATTCGTATGTTGTGAACCCGATCGTCTTCCCCGGCGGGGACATCGGCGGGCTTGCGGTCAACGGCACCGTGAACGACCTCGCGATGTGCGGCGCCCGCCCGCTCTATCTCTCGGCCGCGTTTATCATCGAAGAGGGATTCCCGATGGAGGATTTGTGGCGGGTCGTCCTCTCGATGCAGTCGGCATCCCAAAAGGCCGGCGTTTTGCTCGTGACGGGCGACACCAAAGTCGTGGACCGTGGCAAGGGCGACAAAATCTTCATCAACACATCGGGCGTGGGCATGATCGAACCGGGTGTCGAGATCCATCCGAAGCGTGCAAGGGCCGGCGACAAGATTATCCTCAACGGGCCGATTGCTGTGCATGGCATCGCGATTATGTCCGTCCGGGAAGGGTTGGAGTTCGAGACCCGGATCGAAAGCGACACGGCTGCGCTCAATGACTTGGTGATGACGATGTTCGATGCGAGCAAAGCGATCCATGTGCTTCGCGATCCCACCCGCGGCGGCCTGGCCAGCGTATTAAATGAAATCGCCGAGCAGGCCCAGGTCGGAATCTCGATCGTGGAAGATCGGATTCAAATCGGCGAAGAGGTGAGGGGCGCCTGCGAGATTCTGGGGCTCGATCCGCTTTACGTCGCAAATGAGGGGAAGCTGATTGCCTTTGTCGACCCCGAAGCGTCCGACCGCGTGTTGGCCGCGATGCGACGGCATCCGCTTGGGAAAGAGGCCGCCGTCATCGGCGAGGTCGTCGCCGATCATGCCGGCACCGTCGTCATGAAAAGTCGAATCGGCGGTTTCCGGGTGGTGGATATGCTGTCGGGCGAGCAGTTGCCGAGGATCTGCTGACCTAAAGGGGAGGAATGAGATGCGAACCACACTGCGGATCATGTTGAGTCTGGCCGTCCTGATCTTACTGACGATCGGAATCGGGTTTATCCAAAAGGCTGCCGGAGAGGAGGCGACCCATGTGGGCGCGGCCAAATGCAAACTCTGTCATATGAAACAACATAAAATCTGGGCCGAGAGCGGACATGCCAAGGCCTTTGAGGTCTTAAAGCCTGACCAGCAGAAAGATCCAAAATGCCTGGACTGTCATATCACCGGGTACCGCATAACCAAACAGGCAGCGCCCGAAATGGTCGGTATCCAGTGCGAGGCCTGCCACGGTCCGGGGAGTCTTTATATTAAAATGCATTCCAAAAAGGACAAAGAGGGAGCGAAGAAGGCCGGCCTGATCGTAAAGCCGGATCCGAAGAGCTGCAAGAGCTGCCACAATCCGGACAGCCCCACCTTCAAAGGGTTCGATTATGCGAAGCTGTGGGAGCAGATCAATCATCCAAAGTAAAATGCACGGTTCTCAAACAAAAGGAGGGCGCGATGAGGCAAGCACACTTATCATTGTCGCTGTTAATCTTCCTGATCGGTTGGGCGGGCATGGATTTTATTTGGATCAGTGAAGCCCAGGCGATCCCTGCTTGGGCCCGGAAGTACGATCAGCCCTGCTCGATGTGCCACTATCCCGCGCCGCCGAGGCTCAACACCCTGGGGCATAAATTCCGGCAGGCGGGCTATCGGATGCCGGACGAGTTCGACAAGGAGATCAATGCCGCGAACGTGAGCCATTATCTATCGGTGCGCGGGCGCGGGCAATACGCCTATGCCAATTTTGAGGACGATACAAAACGGGACACGAATGAGTTCCAGTGGCACGACACCACCTTTTTCTACGGTGGGCCGGTGGGTAAGAACTATGCCGGGTTTGCCGAGCTGGAATGGGAGGCGAAGGACGATATCAGCCTGGTGGCTTCAATCGCGGGCGTCTGGGGCAGCCCGGAACATTTCACGACGCTCCGTGCGGGTCAGTTTCATACTCTATCCCGTGTGGGCTTCGCGGGGTTTGATCGTCCTACAGGAATCAGCACACCAGCGATCCGATCGGCCGACTTGACGACAGGAGGTGCAAAATTCACGCTCGGCGAGGACCAGCGCGGCTTGGAGCTGGCTCATATCTTCAAGCTGCCGTTCATGCCCGATCGCTCGCGGATGATCGCGCAGGTCGCGAACGGAGTGGATGATGCCGGAAAGGGGACCGAAGGCGAGATCGATGCACAAAAGGATTACATGCTGGCGTTCGAGCAGATCTTAGACGACCGGGCCTCGGGCTTCACGCTGCTTTATTACTCTGGCGTCTACCACACCGACCCGGATCTCGTGACGGCGAATCGGATCGGGTTCCAGCGGTATGGAGTGACATTCGCCGGCGTGCTGCCGGTCGGGTTTGAAATTCAGGGGGGCTATATTCAGAGCGCCGATGATCCAGCCGCGGCGGGCGCCGATACCATCAACGCGGACGCCTATTACGTCGAGCTCGAACAGTACATCGCCTCGGCGGAACTCACGGCGCTGGCCCGATATGATTTCGTGGATCCGAACAGCGATTCAAAGTCGAAGAACGATCGGACAACCACGATCACGGTGGGAATTGTTCGGCCCTTGCAGGATTGGCTGCGGCTGGCGGTCGAGGGATCGGCCACCACGAAAGAGAAGGCGGTCACGGGCACTAAGGAGACCACGGACAATAAAGTCGTAGCCGAGTTGATGCTCAATTTCTAAGCGGGAGCGATGACGGAACGAGGCGGCCACCATGCGCGACGATATAACAGGCGGTAGAGGGATGCGACCCGTACTCATCGGTCTCGCGGCGGCGGTGCTGCTGCTGGCCGTCTACTTCGCGGTGCTGACCTTGGTCTCCGGCCGGGAGTTCGCCTTCGCGCAGTTCGGCCGGTTCTGGTACTTCATTGTAACGCTGGCGGCCGGCTTCGGCATCCAGATCGGGCTCTACACCCAGTTGCGGATTGTCACGCGCCATACGGACAGCTCGGGGAAGGTCGTCGCGGTCACCGGCGGAACCTCCACCGCGGCGATGATCTCGTGCTGCACGCATTACCTCGCCAATGTCGTGCCGGTGCTCGGGGCCACCGGTTTCGTTGCCCTCGCGGCGCAATACCAGACCGAGCTTTTCTGGGCGGGCTTGTTGTTCAACGCCGCCGGCGTAGTGTATGTCGGCCGCAAGGCGGTGCAGGCGACGCGGCACATGGCGCAGATGGAGGGACAGGCATGAGAACGGTGCGCATAAGCGCGGGACGGTGGATGTTCCTGACGACAGCGGTTCTGTTTGCGCTCGCCGCGTGGGTTGGGGCCGTTCACGCCGACCCGATCGTTTCCGGCCCGTCGCCGCAGATCAACAAGGAGGGCGGCGTCATCGTCAAGGTGACGCCGCGACGGTGGGCGTCCGGCGTCGAGATATGGGAATTCGAGGTTGTATTCGAGACGCATACGGTTATACTCGCGGGCGACCCGACCCGATTCTCGTCGCTCGTCGATGCAGAGGGGCGCACGCACTCCCCGCTTCAGTGGGAAGGTGACCCGCCGGGTGACCATCATCGCAAGGGGGTATTGCGGTTCAAACCGGAACCGGGGCGGGACGGTATGATCGAATTGCGAATCGACGGCGTCGGCGGCGTGCCGACACGCCTGTTCCGCTGGCAGCTTCCGTAGGGCATGACTGGACTGCACCCCTGAAACTGGACGAACTATGTTAGAGTACCCGACAGGATCACCGGCCCCCGATAAGGGGCAGAAAGGATCTTGTCATGAGAAGTCAGCGAACCTTCAGTTCCGAGTTCAAACGCCAAGTGGTCGAGG
>JACQCA010000009.1 GCA_016201865.1 Nitrospirota bacterium | reverse complement strand
GGCGGGCTTCACCGAGTCACCGACGCTCCACGAGTACCAGAAGCTGAAGAGCCATGCCGATCGGATCGGCCAGTGGCCAGCGTGGCGGGAAAAGGCGCTCGCAGCCATACGAGAGGCCATCACCGAAGCCAAACGGAAGACCGCTAAAAATCAATGGGGCTGGGAGGCGCGGGCGGACCACTCCGAGTTGGTCCAGGTCTTTTTGTGGGAAAAGGATATGGAGGCGGCCTGGCGCGAGGCCAAGGAAGGCGGCTGCTCAAACAGCCTGTGGTTACAACTGGCCGGCATCCGAGAGAAAGACCATCCGGAGGAGGCGCTCCCCGTCTTCCAGGCGCAGATCGAGCCGACGCTTGCCGGAAAAAACAACGACGTCTATCGAGAAGCGGTCGGTCTTCTGCGAAAAGTCCGAGCGCTCATGATCCGACTCGGACATGAGGCCGACTTCGCGCGCTACCTGGTATCGGTGCGGGCGGCGCACAAACCCAAACGGAACTTCATGAAGCTTCTTGAACGAGCGAAATGGACGTGACCGGCTGCGACCATTCCATTATTTATGCAAAACTCAGTAACTTGCGAAACCCACGACTTCAACGGCAAAGCTCTTTCGTGTGCGCTTTCCCATGTAGTGATGCAATTCTTAAAAACGCCCGGAACAACCGCTGGCTGGCCTCGTCCTTTTGATACAGAAATTCGGGATGCCACTGAACGCCGATGGCGAATCGGTGCCGCGGACTCTCCAGGCCTTCGATGATCCCGTCCGTGGCGACGGCATTGACGACCCATCCCGGAGCGATCTTTTTCGGGGCCTGGTGATGCGAGCTGTTCACCTTCAGCAGGTCGGTCCGGAGGATCTTGTGCAGACGCGTCCCGCGGGTGATCTCGACTCGATGGGAGACCCGCGTCGCGACGGTCTCCTGTTGGTGGACCAACGCCCCCCGCATCTGCGTCGCGATATCCTGAATCAGGCTTCCGTCCATCGCCACGTTGAGTAGCTGAAGCCCTCCGCAGATGCCCAACACCGGGCGGTCAAGCTTCAATGCCTGCTTCGCCAAACCCAGTTCGAAGGCCGACCGCTGCCGGCTCATGATCTTGAACCGCGCCGTCGGACGTTCGCCGTACAACCGCGGGTCGAGATCCGGTCCGCTGCCGGTGATCAACAGCCCGTCGATCCGGTGAAGCAGCTCGGCAAGGAGTTTGGGATCCTCCGCGATCGGCAGGATGAATGGAATACCGCCCAGGTCCTTGATGGCGTCGACATAACGCGCTCTTAAAAAATAGGTCGGTTCGCCCTGCGAGGTAAAACTTTTTGTGTTTCCGGAATGGAAGTCGGGTGTGATTCCGATGATCGGTCGCATCATATGGTGGGGACAGATTTAAAATCTGTCCCCCGCTCTAGGCCGACTTGATTTCTTTGTCGTTCTCGTACAGCATGATCGGCTCGCCCGTTTGATGAATCACGTCCTCGTTGAGGATGACCTCCTTCACGTTTTTCTGAGAGGGCAGCTCGTACATCAGGTCCAGCATCACCTCTTCGAGGATGGTCCGCAGCCCCCGGGCGCCGGTCTTCTGCGCATGGGCCTTTTGGGCCACGGCGAGGATGGCATTGTCCGTAAATTTGAGCTTGACGTTTTCAAAGGCGAACAGCTTTTCGTACTGCTTGATCAGCGCGTTGCGCGGCTCGGTCACGACCCGAACCAAGGCCTTTTCATCCAACTCCTCCAGCGTGGCCACCACCGGAAGTCGGCCGATGAACTCAGGAATGAGACCGTACTTGAGCAGGTCCTCCGGTTGGACCATCCGCAACAGGTCGCCGACATGACGATCTTTTTTGGCTTTGATCTGCGCCCCGAACCCCATTGTTTTCTGTCCGATCCGCTGCTCGATGATCGCCTCCAGTCCCACAAACGCCCCGCCGCAGATGAACAGGATGTCGGAGGTGTCCACCTGGATGAATTCCTGATGGGGATGCTTGCGGCCTCCCTGAGGCGGGACATTCGCCACGGTCCCCTCGATCAGTTTCAAGAGGGCCTGTTGAACGCCCTCCCCCGAAACGTCGCGCGTGATCGAGGGGCTGTCGGACTTCCGGCTGATCTTGTCGATCTCATCGATGTACACGATGCCGCGTTCGGCCTGTTCGACATCGTAGTCCGCGGCCTGGAGGAGCTTTAATATAATATTCTCGACGTCCTCCCCGACGTAGCCGGCCTCGGTCAGTGTCGTGGCATCCGCGATCGTGAACGGCACGTCCAATATACGGGCCAGGGTCTGAGCCAGCAACGTCTTGCCGGTCCCGGTCGGCCCGATCATCAGGATATTGCCCTTCTGCAGCTCCACGTCGTCCACGCCGGGGGCGGCCGAGACCCGTTTGTAATGATTGTGCACCGCCACGGCCAGCATCTTTTTCGCCCGCTCCTGGCCGATCACATACTGGTCCACGATTTTTTTGATCTCTTTGGGCTTGGGAAGTTTCGAGGAAACGGTCTTCCGATTATCCTCCCATTCTTCCGCGATGATGTCGTTGCAGAGATCAATGCATTCATTGCAGATGTAGACGGTGGGACCGGCGATCAGCTTTTGCACCTCGTCCCGGCTTTTCCCGCAGAAGGAGCAGCGCAGCAGTGCGTCGTTTTTTTCCGGTTTGGCCATACGAACGTTCTCCCTTTTGGGGACCGCGGAGCTATTTTTCTTTCTCTTTCATCTCCGGCGCGTGGGCGATGACTTCGTCGATCAATCCGTACTTTTTGGCCTCGTCGCCGGACATGAAATAGTCCCGTTCGGTGTCTTGACGGATCCGGTCCATGGGCTGGCCGGTATGCTTGGCCAGTATTTCATTCAACCGTTCGCGCATCCTCAGGATCTCGCGGGCCTGGATGTCCACGTCCGTGGCCTGGCCCTGGAAACCGCCCATCGGCTGATGGATCATGATCCTCGAATTGGGCAGCGCGGACCGCTTGCCTTTTTCCCCGGCCGCCAGCAGGAGCGCGCCCATGCTCGAGGCCTGGCCGATGCATGTGGTGGACACATCCGACTTGATGTACTGCATCGTATCGTAGATCGCCAGGCCGGCCGTCACCATGCCGCCGGGGCTGTTGACATAAAGGTTGATGTCTTTTCCCGGATCCTCCGCATCTAAGAAAAGGAGTTGGGCAATGATCAGGTTGGAAAAGATATCGTCGATCGGCGCACCGATAAAAATGATCCGATCCTTGAGAAGGCGGGAATAAATATCGTACGCCCGCTCACCGCGGTTCGTTTGTTCAATGACAATCGGCACCAACATTTCAATGCTCCTTTTTAAAGGTTATTCGATGACGGCCCTGGACATCACCCAGTCCAAGGCCTTGTCTTCCAGAAGACGCGCCTTAAAGACGTCGAGGCTGCCGTCCTGCGAGAGGATCAGCCGCCGGACGTCTTCGGGGCTTACGTTCAGCTCCTGGGCCGTCCGTGCCAGGGCCGTTTCGACCTCGTCCTGGGTCACCGTCAATTTTTCCCGGTCCGCAATCGCGGATAGAATCAGACGGCCCTTGATCTTTTCATGCGCCGCAGGCTCGATCTCCTTCCGAACGGCAAGCGGATCGATCTTGGCCTGAGAAAGCGTCATCCCCTTCGGAAGGCGCTGCTCCAGCCGGGCCAGGGCCTCCTGAACCTCGTGTTCCACCAACGATGGCGGGACGTCGAACCGATGGGCTTCGGTCAACTGTTTGAGAAGCGCGGATTTGACGGTCCGTTCCTGTTCCGACCGAAATCGCGCCGTTAAATCGTCACGGAGTTTCGTCTTGAGTTCGTCCAGCGACGTGAACGGTCCCGCGTCCTTGGCAAACTCATCATCCAGAGCCGGAACCGTCTTTTGCTTCACCTCGCGGATCGTCACCTCGAACTCGACCGGGCGACCCGCCAGCTCGGCCTTGGGATAATCCTTCGGGAAGGAGGTCTGCACCTTCACGCGATCGCCGCGTTGATGGTTGATCAACTGTTCCTCGAACCCGGGGATCATCGTATTGGATCCGATCTGAACCGGCTGGTTCTGGCGGGACCCGCCCTCCAGCGGCCGGCCGTCCATCGTCCCAAGAAAATCGATCACGACAAAATCTTTTTCGGCTATTTGATGCCCTTCGGGACAAGTCACCAATTGGGCGTGCTGTTCCTGAAGGGCCTCCAGGGCTTTGCCCACCTCAAGATTCGTCACCTCCATCTTCGGTTTTTCAACCTTCAGTCCGGTGGTGGTGCCGAGCGGAATCGGCGGCGTGATTTCGACCATTGCCGTAAATGAAAGCGGGGCATTCTTCTTCAACTCGATCTTCTCGATGGCCGGAAGTTCCACGGGCCGAAGGCCGGTCTCCTTGATCGCCTTCTGATAATAATCCGGCACCAACCGCCGGATCACATCCTCCTCGACCGTCGCGCCGTAGCGCTGCTCTAACAGCGAGCGCGGCGCTTTCCCGGGGCGGAAGCCGGGGATCCGGACGCGTTGGTTCAGGTTGGAATAAGCGGCCGTGAATTCCTGGGCCACGACCGCTTCCGGCACCTCGATCTTGAGCGATTTTTTAACGGAGCTGATTTCTTCGACGGCGACTTTCATTTTTTCCCTTTACCTTTTCTTATACCACTAGTGGCTGCCCCGAGATTTGAACTCGGACGCCTTGCGGCACTGGCTTCTAAGGCCAGCGTGTCTGCCATTCCACCAGGCAGCCTAATTTCGACGGCTGTAAAAGTCCACCCGTCTCAATATCTGGTGGGCCGTGTAGGGATCGAACCTACGACCCGCTGATTAAGAGTCAGCTGCTCTACCAACTGAGCTAACGGCCCATAAAAAAGTTCAAGATCTTGCGCCAGGCGGGATTTGAACCCACGACCCTCGGCTTCGGAGGCCGATACTCTATCCGCTGAGCTACTGGCGCTACTATTCTATGTGGGGGCCCGTGCGCCTACACAAAAATTAAAGGTGCTCCGATGCCCCCACACCCCAAGCTCGGACGGGCACAGCCCGATCCTCGCTTCACCACCCGACCTGCGCGATCCGAGTTTCAGAAAAAAACCGAAACGTATTATAACATAACCTGTTTCTAAGTTCAAAAAGTCTCAGTAACGGATTTGAACGGCCGAGGCCGCCTTGACAGCCAGATCGCGGGCCGCAAAAGGTTCGGGGCCCGGGGCAAGGACGACGCCGAGGCGGCGGTTCTTGCGGCTTTCGGGTTTGCCGAAGATCCGAACCTGAACGCCGGGGAAAGCCAGCGCGCCGGTGATGTCATACGATGGCGCCGCGGCCTCGCGGTCGGCCAGGATCACGGCCGATCCGCCGGGCGTTCGGACGACCGGCTCGTGAACCGGGAAACCGAGAACAGCACGGACATGGAGGGCAAACTCCGAAAGATCCTGCGAGATCAGAGTAACCAGGCCGGTATCATGCGGCCTCGGTGAGACCTCGGAGACGCCATCGGATGGGGCTGCCACGACTGTCGGTAATCGCCGTCGATCTGGATATGGCCGACCGGCGGGCAGAAGAATGTTCCGTTCACGGCGCGGACCGTCAGCAACGTGATCTCATAATCAAATTTAATGAAGGATTCCAGGATCACTTTTTGTTTTTTGGCCCGGCCGGAGGCCATCGCGTAGTCCCAGGCCTTCGAAAGTTCGTCGGACGACCGAATGACGGACTGACCTTTCCCGGATGAAGACATCACCGGCTTCATGACGCAGGGGAAACCGGCTGGTTGGAAGTTTCAGTTCTTCGGCCGCAAGACGGCGTATCCCTTCGCGATCCATCGTGAGCCGCGTGGCCCGCGCGGTGGGGATGACCGTAAAGGTCTTCTCGGCCTCCAGAAGATAATCCGTCGCAATCGCCTCGATCTCGGGGACGATCAGGTCGGGCTGCTCTTTATGGATGACATCGGCGAGTTGATCGCGGTCCAGCATGTCGATCACGTGGGAACGATGGGCCACTTGCATCGCCGGGGCGTTTGGATACCGGTCGACCGCAATCACCTCGATGCCGAGACGCTGCGCCTCGATCGTGACCTCCTTGCCCAGCTCGCCCGCCCCGAGCAGCATTAATTTGACCGCATTCTTCGCAAGCGGCGTTCCGATCAACATGCCTATCCCTGCTCCTATATATAATGACGGAGGGATTGTAATGGATCGTTTCTTGAGAGTCAATCGGCTTGAGAGTCGAGAGGGTCCGGACGGGACGGCTCTCTTTACAGGGCGATCGTTTCTATATGAAGGATTTCTTCGGGGGAAAGCAGGAACGATTCGGCCTGGAGGTCTTCTTTCATATGGTGTGGGTTTGTGGTTCCGGTCAACGGGAGCATCCCGATCTGCATCGCAAACCGGAAGATGACCTGCGCGATCCCGGCGCCCAACCGTTTGGCGATCGCCCGAATTTCGGGATCGGCCAGGACCGTGCTATTGGCGGTCAACAACGAAAAACCTTGATAGATGATGCCCTTGGCCCGGCAGATCTCCCTTACCTTTTGATCCCATCCGGTCACGGCATAACACCGGTTTTGGACCACCATGGGTTTTACAGTTGCCTGCGCACAGAGCTGAACAAGTTGTCCCGCAGTGACATTGCTGATCCCGATCATTTTGGTCTTCCCGGATTGATAGAGCCCTTCCATCGCCGCCCAGACCTCCTGATCCGCTTTTCCCAAGCCCTGCCGCGAATAAGGTCCGTGTAAGACATAGGAGTCCAGATAGTCGGTCTGGAGATGGGTCAACGAACTTGCAAAAGACTGTTTGACCTGGGTCGTGAGATCGGCCGAAGCGTCGTAGGGAGTTCGATGGTCCTGGCCATTGACCGGCGTAAACTTGGTCTGGAGAAACAGGGTCTCTCGCCGGATCCCTTTTTCCCCGAGATCCTTCAGCGCTTTGCCCACCCGGGCTTCCTCGTAATGGATCAGTTGATTGGCCGTGTCGATCGCCTTGAAGCCCAACGCCACGGCCGACTGCACCAGTTGCGTCGTGGCCTCTTTTTTCCAGGCCGTGCCGTACATGAACGAAGGAACGGGAACGTTGTTATAGGCCGCCAAGGTCACGATGTTTCCTCCAACTCCAATTCTCACGCCGTTTATCCATAGGTCTGTTCGTCTCTTTTGTCGAGTTTCAACAGGATCACTTTCTTACGCGCATCATCAAGATCGTACAGAATCCGATAGCGTCCGACCCGCAGACGATGCTGAGCGATGTAACGGAAAACCGTCACCTCTCCCTTTAATTTCTTGTAGGACTTGCCCGGAGGGCGGGGGTTTTGGGCCAGGGAACGGACCGCTTCAACGACAGCCGCGCGATCATCGGAGGGAATTTTCTTAAGAACCTTTTCAAATTCATGCTCGACGCGCTCACTCGGAAAGACGACCTGATAGGCCACCTACAGACCCATTTTCCGAAACAGCCTTTCCGCCGGCACCGCCTTGCCCCCGGTGTATTCCGACCGGGCCCGGGCGATCTCCTCCAAAAGCCTTTGGTCCTTCAAGTCGTCCAGCATCTCCAACAGGTCGAGCATCTCTTCATAGGGCACCAGAAAAGATACGGGCTTTCCGTGGGAGAGGACCAACGAAGGGTTCTTCGACCGGATCAGGCGGGAAAGCGTGGCCTGTGCCTCGCGCACGTTCACCGGCTTGGACTGTCTTAGAATCGATTTCGTCGTCATTGAAACGCCCCCGTCCGTTTGTATGTCAGATGCATATACAATAATAGAAAATCCCCCAAATGTCAAGATCGCCCGAATCGCCGCCGCGCCGCTTCAGATCGCCCCGCGCGCGAGGCCGGAGGGGAGCACGCAGAGGATTGAGTAGAGCGTCCCAGGAATTTCGGGAAAGGGCGTTGACGTCTGAATCTGCATATGCAATAATATGCACATGTTTCGCATCCTGTTTTCCGAAGATGTCGAGGAGGATCTGAAAAAGATCCCCCGATATCATCGGAACAGAATCCTGGATGCCGTTGAAGAACAGTTGGCCCACGAACCGACGGTTCCGAACCGAAACAGAAAACTGCTTGTCAACCTGGTGCCTCCTTGGGAAGCGGTTTCGGTGGTTTGGGAGCTTCGAATCGGCGATTATCGTGTCTTTTACGATGTGAACGAAACGGAGGCCGAAGTTTACATCCGCGCGGTTCGGAAGAAACCGCACGGCAAGACGACGGGAGAAATCATATGAAAACGGTGACGATTCGTGATTTGCAAAAGAAGCTGAAGGAATCGGTGGACGCGGCGCAATCGGATCGGGTGGTGATTACGCGCC
This sequence comes from Nitrospirota bacterium, assembly GCA_016201865.1. Lineage (GTDB taxonomy): Bacteria > Nitrospirota > Nitrospiria > JACQBZ01 > JACQBZ01 > JACQCA01. Next base: position 14,860 of record JACQCA010000009.1, on the reverse strand, counting down.
AGGGGAAACCGGCTGCGGTCCTTGTGGGCGTTGAAGGAGCGGACTGGGAGACCGTTGTTCTTGAGACGAACGCCGCCTTCTGGCGCCTGATCGAAAAACGGCGAAGGCAACCCACCGTGTCGCTGACCGAAATGCGGAAACGCCTTCGGAAAGCGTCGTAATACCGGCTTTCATCCCTCTCCCCCGCGCGCGAGGGTGGAGGGGAGCAAAGAACTTTTTCTTAACGACTTCTATTTTCCAGAAAATCTTTTCCTTCCAGAGCGTTACTCAGGTCCGACCGGAACCGTGCACTCTTTAGTAAAGCGGCCCATCCCCTTTTCTTTTCGACGGGTACACAACATCGGAACCACCGGCATCCTTGAGTAAATCAACGATCTTGTTGTTACCGGCACGCTTCGCGTATACCAGAGCCGTTGTGGAATTCTTGTCGGTCGCGTTTACATCGATGAACGGCATGTGAAGCAAAGTAGAGACAATCTCGGTATTCCCGCTTTTTGATGCCTTCATCAGGGCCGTCTCTCCCTTCTTATCTCGCGTATTGACTCCTGCCCCATGCGCCAAGAGCAATCCGACAATTTCGGCATTTCCGTGTTCTACCGCGTACATTAACGCTGAGTATCCCGACCGATCTTGAACATTTGTGTCTGCACCGCTTTTTAACAGCACCGCCAAGATATCTGCATGGTTCTGATATGCAGCCCAGCCCAAAGCCGTCCGAGACTCGTTATCCTTACGATTAACGTCCGCCCCATGATTGAGGAGCAACTCGACAACGGCCGTCTGCCTCGAACCCGCCGCGGGTATCAACGCGGTATCTCCTAAAAAATCGCCCGCGTTTATGTTGGCGCCATGTTCAAGAAGAAGTTGTACAAGCTCTACATGCCCATGACCAGCAGCTATCGTCAATGCAGTACGATTAAAGATTAAAGGGGCATTAGGATCGGTCCCACTTTCAAGGAAGCTCTTAACTGCTTGGGCATCGCCGCGATTTACCACCGCATAGAACCCGGTGCCTTCTTCCGCGCTTTTTCTTTAGAGGCCTTCTCGGGAGGAAGAGTCAGTGATCTCAAACGCACAAAGCTCTCTTCTTCAGAATCTGGATAGATCTTAAGCCCGCGCTTGTCTGTTTTCTCTCGGAGAGCTGAGTAGTAAAGCTTCTCAATTTTTTGTCCACCGTTTTCCAAATTCGCAAGCCCGGTTTGGCTCGTCAGGCTTGCAAGATGAATGGAAACAATTTCCGAATGGAATTCCATTATTAAAGTCACCGGGCTACTTTTCCAGAGGGCCGTAACCATAACGATCCCGTCCTTGGATTTAGAAGCATCGTACTGAAAACCTAGCTTTTCTGCGGCAAGGACTGCGGCATCGATGGATTCCTTTATCTGGGAATCATTTGCACCCACGGTCGGCTTGTTGGGCTCGAGACCCTTTTGTGGTCCCATTTGGTCCCGAATAGACGAGAGGCTGGATTCGCACCCAACTAGTAAAATCTGTAGAACAAATACAGTATAGATGCAGAATCTTTTCATCGCTTGTTCCTCGAACTTACGGATTTTACTTATGCCAATCTACATCCACTCTGCTCCCATCTCCCGCCGCCCCCGCGCGCGAGGCCGGAGGGGAGGCGGAATAAATGTACTCTGACCCCAATGTTTTCTGACCAATGTTTTTATGATTCAGGATTGAGCATGGGGCCTCGTTTTTCTCTCCGGCGGATGGGGCGTGTGTAGGTTGAAGACGGGAGGAACGGCTCGACTAAGCTCGCCGAAGTCGGCCCGCGCCGGAGGAATGATATGGCAGGATTATATCCCTTTAGGCGAGGCGGGTCAATATACGGGGGAAAACGTGAGGGGTAAAGGCCGTAAGGCGTGAGGCGTAAGGGGTAAGGAGAATGAAGGAAATACCCTCCTTTGGCCCCTATATATTATATATAATGATGCAGATCGAATATATTGGTCGTGGCGGCAGAATGATTTTAGGCGGCAACAACCTCGATCTTGGAGATGCGCGGTTTCGGGGTTTTCATCCTTACAACGACAACGGATACACCCTTTTTTTTCGTGGCCTCGACGACCTTGGTATTCTCCGCATAAAGTTCGGGATCGTCTTCCGGCAAGATGACCAGCACGGCTCCCTTGGGGATGCGATCCAGGACATCGGGGTTGTCGAAAACGTACCGCATCCATTCCGCGTGCAGATCCAGGTTTTTCTTGACCGATTCTTTTTTTGTCATTTTTTCATCTCCTGCTCATAGGTCTTCCGGTAACCGGCCCAATGGGCTTTCAGATCCAATGTGGCGTGGGTGAACGCCATGTTGTAACTGTCGAAGAATAACGGCTCCTTCTCCACTCGGCCCCCAGGCCACATGCGGTCGCGATGCGCAAAGCCATGCGCGGTGTCATATCGTACGATCGGTTTCCAATGGCCGCTAAAGAGCGCTTCGTACTGTACCACGAATTCCAATATCTCTCCCTGATTCTTCTGCGCCGAGACCCGAAGCCGGTCGTCCATTTCGGGTGAGAGATAGATCAGATATTCAATCTCCCGCAAGAAGCGCTCCTTTTGCTTGGGATATTATCATAGGCTGAATAAGAAATCCATAAAATGAAAGAGAAGACTGGTTTGGTTGCAGCAATTGTGAAACCAGGGATTTGTGCAGCAACCTGTTGCACAATTGGAGGTACGAACCAAGCGGATCACGTCTTTCCTTTTCTCCATCCGGCGGATGGGACCAAGGGATTTTGAATCAAGGACGGCAGGCCCGCGCCGGACGAATGAGGGTGATGGCGCGGTCTTTCGCTTTAACCCGTCACATTCCAAGGTGCTTCTTCAGGATCTCCTGATCGGCAATTTTCGGATTGCTCGCGCCGAATTCCCGCGCTTGTTGAAAGGCCGCTTTGGCGTCCTCATGTTTTCCCATGCCGTCCAGTGCGACCCCGAGATTGAAATGGGCCTCGGCAAAATTATGCTTGGCCGCGATCGCGTCCCTGAAAAAAGTTTCCGAGATTCCGTAATGGCCCTGCACGAGATGATCGACCCCCTCATTATTTTTATCCGCCGCGGACGTGTTGGTCATGCCGGCGGGCGACATGAGCGACGGGATTTGCGGCGTAGAGGGACCTCCATAACAGGCGGTCAATGTGAACGACACCATGGACGCAACAACGAACCATCGAAAAGTTTTCATGGGGCACCTCCTTTTTGCGGTTTGGAACCGGTTGTGAAACCGTCTCCACTATAGGCTCCCGACGCACACTATTCAAGGTGGCCGGTGCGAGCGCGGGGCGTGGGGGCAGATGGCGCGCCTGGAGGGAGTTGAACCCCCGGCCTACAGATTCGAAGTCTGCCGCTCTGTCCAGCTGAGCTACAGGCGCAAAAACCTTATCTAAGAAATCTGGGGCGAGTGAGGGGAATTGAACCCCCAGCCCCTGGTGCCACAGACCAGTGCTCTGACCATTGAGCTACACTCGCCATAAGATGGATGTCGACACTCTATAAAGGCCGAACCTTGGCGGTGAAATCCCGCGACAGGTGAAAAAGATTCTAACACAAACCGGCAGCGATGGAAAGAGGATATTGACAGGGTTTATTCAAAGCCTTAAAATGATCTGCATGGATGAGCGGATCTTTACCTTAGGGGAAGCAAACAGCATGGTTCCGGATCTCGAGGCCCTGTTGCGCGAGGTCCAGCAGATGCGGAGCTTCATCCTCAAGATCCGGGGCGAAATTCAAAAAGCCCGCGAGCATCTCTCGGGCAACGGCGGTTCCGCTCAAGGCCCGGCCTATCTGAAGGCGCTGGAGTATATCATGAAGCGCGTGGAGCGGATCCAGCAGATGGGCGTCCTGATCAAGGACCTCGAAAAAGGGCTGTGCGATTTCCCCTTCATGCTGGACGGCCGGATGGTCTATCTCTGCTGGAAACTCGGGGAGGCCGAAGTCGGCTGGTGGCATGAAACCGACACCGGTTTCACCAACCGCAAACCCCTCGATGAAGACGACTAACCCTCCCGGATTTTCGATCCAAACACCCTCAAACTTTTTCCCGATTACAACCCGGTATGCCGGATGATCTTCCCTTCCACCAGATAGACCACGAGTTCGGCGATGTTGGTGGCGTGATCGGCGATCCGCTCCAGATATTTGGAGATGAAGCTGATCCGGATCGCCCGTGTCGTGGTCTGCGGGTCTTCAATCATGAAGGACAGGAGTTCCCGGAAGATTTGATGGTTCAAGTCATCGATGAAATCGTCATCCCGACAGACCTTGCGGGCGAGCTCCGAATTCCGATTCACAAAGGCGTCCAGAGACTCCTTCACCATGCGCTGGGCATGCTCGGCCATGCGGGGAATATCGATGTAGGGTTTGAGCTGAGGTTCTTCATTCAACTCGACGGCCCGCTCCGAAATATTCTCGGCCAGGTCGCTCATCCGCTCCAACTCCGTCGAGATCTTCATCGCCGTGGTGAGAAAACGCAGGTCCCCGGCCATCGGCTGGTGCAGCGCGATCAGCCGTAGACAGTCTTCATCGACTTCGACATCCAGCGCATTCACCCGATGGTCGTTCTCGATCACGCGGCGGGCCAGATCCAAATCCCGTTCCACTAGCGCCTTGATGGCGTAGGCGACCTGCTCCTCGACCATCGCGCCCATCCGGAGGATCTTCTCCTTCAGGGTCTTCAGCTCTGCATCAAAATGGCGTTGCATTATCCGAATCTCCCCGTGATATAGTCTTCCGTCCGTCGATCCTTCGGATTGGTAAAGATCTGCTTGGTCTCGCCAACCTCGATCAGTTCGCCGAGGAGAAAAAATCCCGTGACGTCCGACACCCGCGCGGCCTGCTGCATGTTGTGCGTGACGATCACGATCGTATACGATTTCTTGAGTTCAAGCAACAGTTCCTCGATCCGCGCCGTGGCGATCGGGTCCAGCGCCGAGCAGGGTTCATCAAGCAAAAGTACCTCCGGCTCGACCGCCAGGGCCCGTGCGATGCAGAGCCGCTGCTGCTGCCCGCCGGAAAGGCTCGCTCCGGATTGGTGCAGCACGTCCTTCACTTCGTCCCAGAGGGCCGCTTGTCGGAGCGCGCGCTCCACACGCTCGTCCAGGACAGACCGTCGACGCATCCCGGTGAGCTTCAAGCCGGCCGCCACATTGTCATAGACCGACATGGTCGGAAAGGGATTGGGCTTCTGAAACACCATCCCCACGCGTCGTCGGATCATCACCGGGTCGACCGTCGGATCGTAGAGATCCGTTCCATCCAGCAGGACGGTGCCCGTGACTCTCGCGCCTGGCACGACCTCATGCAGCCGGTTCAGGCATCGGATAAAGGTGGACTTGCCGCAGCCGGAAGGTCCGATGATTGCGGTCACCTGCTGCGAAAGGATCTTCAGCGTGATCTCTTTGAGGACATGGCGCTCACCGAACCAGGCGTTCAGTTTCTCGATCTCAAGAACCGGTTTGCTCACAAAATGTTCCCCTATCCGCGTAGTTGACGATGCAAGATCATTCGCGACAACAGATTCGCTCCCAATACCAGCATCAGCAACACCATTCCGGCTGCCCAGGCCTGACGGTGCCAGTCGTCGTATGGCGCAACGGCATAGGTGTAGATCATGACCGGCAAGGATGCCGTCGGCTCCAGCCATCCCCGGCTCCAGAACCGGTTGCTGAAAGCCGTGAACAACAGGGGGGCCGTCTCACCCGCCACACGGGCCAGGTCCAACATAATCCCGGTGATAATCCCGCGCAACGCGGTGGGGATCACCACAAAACTGACCACCTTCCATTCCGTAAGACCCAGCGCCAACGCCGCCTCCCGGATCGAGGCCGGCACCAGCTTTAGAAATTCCTCGGTGCTCCGAACCGCAATCGGGATCATCATGATTCCCAGCGCCACACCCCCGGCCACGGTCGAAAAATGGCCCAAGGGCAGCACCACAATGGTATAGGCAAAAATCCCCATCACGATTGACGGGATGCCGTTTAAAATATCGGCCGCATACCGGATCAGAAATCCGAACGTGTTCTTCCGGCCGTATTCGGAGAGATAAACGCCGCCGAAAAATCCGATCGGGACGCCGATCAGGCTCGCAAGAGCCAATAGTTTCACCGTTCCCACAATCGCGTTGGCCATTCCCCCGCCATGCTCCCCGACGGGCTTGGGCAGTTTTGTGAAAAAGTCCCAATCCAGCGCCGAGATGCCGTGATAGGCGATATAACCGAGAATAAAGAACAGGATGCCCAGGACCAACGCGGTACAGACGCCCGTAAGGGAAAGCATGAAGCCGTTCGTGAGCCTGCGGCGAAGCGAAAGCGTGCGCGTCACTCTCTCACCTCAACCTTCGTAAACACGCTGTAGATCAACAATCGGGCCACGGCATTCACCAGGATCGTCACGGCGAAAAGCACCAGACCGATCTCGATTAGGGTCTGGACATAGAGGTCCGAGGTGGCCTCGGTGAATTCATTCGCGATCACCGCGGCCATCGTATATCCCGGCTCGAACAGCGAGAGTCGGATTTCCGGCCGGTTCCCGATCACCATCGTGACCGCCATCGTCTCGCCCAGCGCACGGGCCAGTGCCAGAAAGACGGAGCCCATGATCCCGGAGCGGGCATAAGGCAGCACCGCCACCCGGACCATTTCCCATCGCGTCGCGCCGAGGGACAGAATCGCCTCCCGTTGCGAGTGGGGCACCGCCATCAGTATTTCACGCGAGACCGAGACGATGAACGGGACCACCATCGTGGCCAGCACGAGACCGGCCGTGAGCATTCCCACCCCGTAGGGGGCGCCGCGAAAGAGGGGGAGAAAACCCAGCGTGCCGGACAGCGCCGGCTCCAGTACGTTCCTCACCCACGGGACCAAGACGAAGATGCCGATCAATCCATAGATCACGCTGGGGATCGCGGCTAAAAGTTCAACCATAAAAGCGGCGGGATCCGACAACCAACGGGGGGCCAGTTCAGAAAGGAAGATCGCCACACCCAGCCCCACCGGGACGGCGATCAGGAGCGCAAGGGCCGAGCTGACCAGCGTCCCGTACAGAAACGGCAGCGCGCCGAACCGCTCCGCGACGGGATCCCAGGTCGTCCCCCAAAGAAAGGCCCAGCCGAATTTTTCGATCGGCAGCCGGGAGTTCCGGACCAACTCATATGCGATGACGCCCGTGATCACCAGGACGGACACGGCCATGGTGAAGACTGTGGCACGGAAAAGCCGATCGGCCGGACTGACGCCCGGCCGGCGGAACAGAACCATGCTGAACGGATTAATATTTAATCTGGCCAATCGCCTTCTCCTCCATGGCCACGATCTCCTTTGGAAGCGGGGCATACAGAAGCGCCGGGGCCAGACCCTGACCCTCCTTCAGCATCCACTTCAGAAATCCCGTGATCGCCTTGCCTTTTTTCGGATCGGCTATCTTTTCCGGAATCAGAAGCCAGGTAAAACTCGCGATCGGATAGGCCTTCTCTCCGGGAGCGTTCGTGATCGAGACCCGGAAGTCGGCCGGCATCGCCTTCGATGCGCCGGCGGCCGCCGCCGTGACCGCTGCGATGCTGGCCTTGACGAATTTACCGTCCGAATTCCGGACCGCCCCGGACGGCATCTTGTTCTGCTCGGCATAGATCAGCTCGACATACCCGATGGCGTACGGCGTCTGCTTCACCAGCCCCGCCACCCCTTCGTTTCCTTTTCCGCCCAGCCCGGTCGGCCAATTGACCGAGGTTCCGACGCCCACCTTTTCTTTCCACTCCGGGCCGACCTTTGAAAGGTAGTCGACCCAGACATAGGTCGTGCCGGAACCGTCCGAGCGGTGGACCACGATGATCAACTTGTCCGGCAGCTTCGCGCCCGGATTGGCCTTCGCGATTTCGGGATCGTTCCATTTCGTGATCGTCCCGAGAAAGATTCCGGCCAGAACCTGCGGGGTGAAGTTCAACTCCGTCTGAACCTCCGGAAGATTGTAGGTCGGGACGACCGCCCCGAGGACCGTTGGAAAATGAAGGAGCTTGACCTTCGCCTTGGCCATCTGTTCATCGTTCATCGGCCCGTCCGTCGCGCCGAAATCGACCGTCTGCTCGGAGGCCTGTCGAATCCCGCCCCCGGAGCCGATCGATTGGTAATTGAAGTGCAGGTCCGGATTGATCTTGGCATACTCGTCGAACCACTTTGAATAGACCGGGTACGGGAAGGTCGCCTCCGCCCCGTTGATCAGCATCGGCTCGGCCCATGCGGAACCGAGCAGGGCGAGCATCACGAACACTGCCGCAAGGATCGTTTTCATCATCGTTCTCCTGACTTTTATTCTATCTTAGAAGCTCACGTGCAACTGGGCCAGCGCGATGTTGCCCACCTTCGGATTTCCTTTGTCGTCGCGAAACTCGTAATTGATCTGGAATTTGGTATCGCCCACAATGTAGTAATTGACCCCCACCGTCGTGCGGGTGATCGTATCCCCGGACGTCTTTGTGTCTGGGTCAAGCCGTTCAAACCTCGCCGCCGGTTCGATATTAAACGGCAGACGGTAGGCGACCAACACATAGTAGCCTTTGAACTTCGAATCGGCATGCGTCACCGTAACGCCGTTTGTGCCGCCGATATACTCAGCGCGCACGATCAGCGCGTCGACCGGCCGGACCTCGATGTCGGCGCCAGTGCGGTAGCGCTTTAGATCGTTGCCGGTGAAGACGGTCTTGTTGGTCGCCGGATCAACCACGGACTCGGACGTGCGCCCCAGGTAGAGCGAACCGCCGAGCGTCGCCCGACTCATGGCCGAAAGCGCTACGCGACCGACAACGTCTTTTTTATTATTCTGGTCGGGGCTGTTCAAGCCCGATCCATTGATGATCGCAATCGCGTAGTCGAGACCGACGGGAGCGATGAGCGGCCTCCCGCTGACGCGCAGGCCCCGATCGCGCTCTTGAAGAAACCCCGTCTTGATGCTCGTCACCGACTTTGAGCTGGCCTGCTCGTTGTCCGGAGAGGTGATCAGCATCCGGTCGATAAAATAGAGTTTCTTGGCCCCGGTCTGAATCTCGATCCCGAACGGGATGCGGAACTGCCCGACGCGTAGATCGGCCATCGGGATGATCTTGAGATCCATCAGGGCATCCCGTAACGGGTCCGTCGAGGTTGAAAGATCGTAGACAACTTCGTAACTGAGTCCTTCCTGAAGTGTTCCTTTTGCATAGATCTCGGCCCGCCGGAAAAAGAGCGTCGCGCTCCCCGTCCCATCCGGTATCCCCCGACTTTCGTCGCTGGCGTATTGGACTTGGAGGGCGTTCAGTCCGACCTGAATCCATTCGGACCGTTTCCAGAGCCGGTCCACTTTTTGATCCGCCGTCAGTTCCTCGGCCCATGCCGACATCGGCAGTACAAGCAGACCGGCCAATACCATGGTATTTACAACCTTCAAACTGAGTCGCTTCATTTCTTCTCCTCTCTCATGTTAATTGAGCGCAAGATTACAGGGGGCAGATGAACAGTTTATGAAGGCCATGTTACAGGGAGGTTAATTTATGGCGCTGTTTGCAAGACGGCTAAAGATCAGGGAAAAGGCGATTGCTTCGGGAGGGTCACAATGAACCGGGACCCTTTCCTCATCCGACTTTCGACCGACACCTTGCCGCCGTGGGCTTCGATGATATGCTTGACGATGGACAGGCCGAGGCCGGTGCCGCCGACTTCCCGGGAGCGCGCACGGTCGACACGATAGAACCGTTCGAAGATCCGGGGGATCTCCCTGGATGGAATGCCGATTCCGGTATCGCAGACCGCGATCTCGACGGCGCTCCCGCTTTGCCGGGTCTCCACCGTGATCCGTCCGCCGTCCGGGGTGTACTTGATCGCGTTATCGATCAGATTGATCAGAACCTCGGTCAGTTTATCCGCATCGCCGGTCACGGGCCCGACCCCTTCAGCGGGCGCCACCGCGATGGTCTGTCTTTTTTTCTCGGCCAGCGGTTGAAGCAGATGGACTGCCCTCCCAATCAGATCGGGGACCGAAACCGCTCCCCGCCGCCATTGATATTGGCCGGATTCGATGGTCGAAAGCTGCAGCAGATCGGATAACAGCGCGTTGAGCTGATCGGCATGTTTTTGAATAATTCCGAGAAATTCATCGCATTTCCGCGGATCATTCTTGGCGCCGTCCAACAAAGCCTCGATATATCCCTTGATCGAGGTGAGCGGCGTCCGAAGCTCATGGGAAACATTTGCCACGAAATCCTTTCGTACCCGCTCCAGATGTTTCAAGTCGGTCACGTCGTGGAAGACCAGCACGGCCGCGATACCGCCTTTTTGAGAAACCGAGGCCTGGACGGCAAAGACGCGCCCTTCCGGTATGAACATCATCTCTTCCGATTGGTCTGCCTTGCTCTCCAACACCTTTTGAACCAGTTGATGGAGTTGAGCGTGCCGGAAAACCTCGATCAGCGGACGGCTGAGGACGGTTGAACCCTCAAGCTGGAACATCCGCTCGATCGCCGCGTTCAACAATAAAATTTTGGAATCCCGATCGAGCACCAGCACGCCTTCCACCATGCTGGATAGAATCGTTTGAAGACGGGCGCGGTCTTCCGAGATCTCGCTCAGTTTGGTTTCCAGATCGGCTGCCATCCGGTTCGCCGCGGTCGTTATCTCCTCGAAAGGTTGGGTCAGGCGGCGTGCAAACGTTCGGCCGATCAGCCATGTCAGCAGCAGGGCCGAGGGGACTGTTATCGAGAAGACCAGACTGCGGTCCTGGGCCCAAAATGCCAATCCGTACACCAGCCCAAGGCTGAAAAGAACAGACGCCAGCAAGACCAGCACAAACTTGCTCTGGAGGGTCATCCGCACGGATCAGGGTTCCTCCTTGAGTTTGTACCCGAAGGGTTTAACCGTCTGAATCGCGTCCTGCAACAGGGGGATCTTCTCCCGCAACCGGCGGATATGAACATCCACCGTCCGGCTGATCACATCGGCGTCATACCCCCAGACTTTGTCGAGCAAAACATCCCGCGTCAGAACGCGCCCGCGATTTTGAAGCAGCTGTTGAAGCAATCCGAATTCCTTGGCGGTTAAAGAGACCTCCTTCCCTTTAACGCTCACCTCATGCCGTTCCGTGTCGAGGGACAGATCGCCATAGGAATAATGGGCCACCGGTCGTTCGGGCGGGGCGGTCCGGCGGAGCAAGGCCTTGACGCGGGCCACCAGTTCTTTGGGGCTGAAGGGCTTGGTGAGGTAATCGTCCGCGCCCACCTCCAATCCGACCACCCGGTCGGTCTCCTCGCCCTTCGCCGTCAGCATGATGATCGGCAACGCGGCCGTCTTGGAATCGGCCCGCACCCGACGGCAGATCTCCAGGCCATCCATCTCGGGCAGCATGAGGTCCAGGATCAGAAGATCGGGCGGCCCAGCCTTGATCTGTTGCAGACCCTTGGCCCCGTCCCGCACCGCCGTAACGCGGTATCCTTCTTTTTCAAGGTAGTGAGTCACCAGACCGATGATGTCCGGCTCATCCTCGATCATGATAATCTTCTTCGGCATGATCACCCTGCTCTGTTGGTTTCGGTCATGGTATCGGTTTGTCCGATCCAAAGTCAACCGTGCGTCGGGTCGGCTCGGTCGGTCGCATCGGTCATGGGAAGTCGGAGAGGGATCGGAAGCAGAAACCTATCGGATGAGCCACAAGATGATCAGCGCCACGGCAATACGGTACCATCCAAACACATCGAGCGTGTAACGCCCAAGAAGGCGGATGAATACTTTCACGGTCAGCCAGGCCGTAATAAAGGAAACGACGAACCCGATACTGAACATCCCCAGATCGGACAGTTCAAGGAAAGAGCGGCTTTTATAAAGGTCGTACGCTGTGGCCGCAAACATCACCGGCACGGCCGCAAGGAAGGAATATTCGGCCGCGGTCTTTCGCTCCACCCCGATCATCATCCCGCCGAGAATGGTCGCCCCGGAGCGGGAAATCCCCGGCCACAAGGCCAGGCATTGAAAAAAACCGATCGAGAGCGCTTCACGCCAACTCAATGCATCGACCCCGCATCTTTTCACGTTCGGAAGGAATCGTTCGACCAGTAGGATCGCCACACCGCCGATTCCCAAACCCAGCGCGACCGTTTTCGAGTTGAAGAGATGGCTCTTGATGAAGCCGTGGGCCGCCGCGCCGAACACCAGGGCCGGGAGGGTCGTCAGGAACAAAAGGGTCAGTCCGTTTATTCCCGCGAATCCCTTCTCTTTGTTAAAGGGGTTCAGGCCGAAGAACCTTTCCTTGTAGAGGAAGACCACGGCCAGGATTGCTCCGAGCTGTATGACAACCTCGAACGTGGACGCCTTCTCGCCTTCAAAGCCCAGCAGGTGTCCGGCCAGAATGAGATGTCCGGTCGAGGAAACCGGAATAAATTCGGTGATTCCCTCCACCAGCCCTAACACAAAACTGTCCAGCCATTCCGTCATATCACCATGACTGTTCCGGATAAGGCGCTAAAGCATCCGTGCAAACAGCTCGGTCGCGGCGACCGATCAGAGCGTCCCCCGGCGAAACGCCTCCCGAACCTCCCGGGACTTCGGGGACAGAGCCGCGAAGAGAAAGCGATTCGCCTCTTCCAGCCATGTCAGGCGGGTCGCTATGGACCACTGCATATATTTCAGAATGGCCTCATCGGTGATAGGATAACGGTAGCCGTTTGATCGCGGTCGGGTTTCACTTGGCATGTCCCGGTCCTCCCGGTCGAAGATGCTTGATGCGCTCCAGGGTTTCGATATCGTCAAGGTCCTGTTGCCGTCCGGCCGCGCGCTTCATGACGATCAAGTGATCAACCGACATCACCGGAATTCGAACGGCTTCGACCGTCACGATCATCTTATCTCGATCGGCCTCCCCAAACGGGACCGGGCTTTCGAGAAGAAGATCCACTTCTTGATACTGAATCTTCGGATGAGTGAACGTGAAGGCCACCAAACTTTTCGTCTTTTTCCAATCTTCCCGAACCTTGGGCGAAAGCAGCTCCTTCGCATCCACCGGAAGTCGCGGCCGATACCCTAATTCCGAAAGGGTCTCCAGCAGTCGGGAAAGATTGTCCCGGCCGAGATCGGCCAAGACATCGAGATCGGCCGTCATGCGGGGCGCGCCGTGCAGATTCATCGCGAGCGCCCCGACGACCAGATATCGAATCCCCCGTTCATCAAAGGCGCGGAAGACATCCTGATAAAACATGTCCCTACGTTACCAAGTCCGGGCCGTTCTGTCAATTCGAAGCCGCTCGGGGGAAGGAAGCAAATCATCCGGGCAAACAGTTCCGTCGCGGCGACCGAGATCAACGCAGGACCAGACAATCGTCGCAGTCTTTCACTTATCTTACAGAACAACTCCCTCGCGCCCGGGAACCGAAAGCAATCACCTTGCGGACATGGGCCGCCGCATCGTCCGGCAGACGCCGCTTCAATTCCAAAACCAAATCCCGATCCCGTTTATCCATCAGAAACCTCCCGGCCATCCTTCATAGCTGCTCTTAGGATACAGCGTCGAAAGAACGTTTGCAAGATGCGGATTCTTTCACTACTCTACCGATCCGATGGTCCATTCTCCAGCCTTCCCATCCCTCGCGCACGAGGCCGGAGCGGAGCCGGAATAAATATAGTCCGACCCCGCCGCTTCGAATTCCCGTATGAGGATTTACAAATTTTTTGTGATTTTGCTGTCAGGCTTGAGCGAGAGATCGCACATGCAGGATTTCATCCGCGGTCAGTTTTTGCAGAGTGGATTCGGGAACGGCCGTCACCGCGATGGTCTCACCCAACGCGTTGAAGACTTCGATGGAGTAGCCGGTTTCCTTATCTTTGGCAGAGTGACGATCCACAATGGTCGCCAAATCGCCGCGTTTTAGTCGCTTTTCAGGAATGTCTGCGGCCAATGCAACCTGCTCAAATAGCTCAAACCTCATGTCGTCCTCCCTTTGTCCGGGTACAAGGTTATAAATTTTGTAATTCCGCTTTGAGCCTCCCGCATCCACACGGTTCTTAACCTGAGCGCGATACCGTTGGGGCCGGTAAGCGATGTCCGAATTTCGAAATACTCCCCATAGTCGGTCCGTTCGATGGAAACGGCATCGTTCAATAAGATTTGTCTGCGAATATCTTGTTCCAATCGTTCCCAATTGTCAATGGTGTAGCCGGCCCGCTTCAAGAACTCCGATTTATCGCCGATCGGCCGCTTGATCAAAAGATATCTTGTCAGCTTTTCCGGCGCGATATACGCATCTTGGGGAAGCTTCATCCTATTCCGCTCCGCAGAGTATTCTCCGGGCCATGCTCGCCTGCATCCTCACCTATCTCTGTCAACCTTGATGAAACCCCGTCCCGCCCGCGCGCGAGGCCGGGGCGGAGACTATCTTTCTTCAGGTTTGATCGGAGCCGCCTTACCGGAATTCAAGTAATCGAAGGGCCTCGACTATCGCCCAAATGTGACGTTCTACATTCCTTCGTAGACGACGCTCCGTTCTCTTTTTATGTTTATGGTGAACTGCAGAGACTCGGTCCTTATTAATCGCCGCGAGAGTCTGCTCGACCAGAGAATCTGCATGGGTCTTGGCCAATATTTGCCCAAATGTACTTGCCAGTTGCCCAATGGTGAGTTTTTCAATCTGTCCAACTGTCATTTTTTTAGGACCTCTCTTTGTTACCAACTGGATGCGACCAGTTTTGACCCAGTGCTTTAGATAGCGACGTGTGAGGTTCCCTCTGTTTTTCGTCTTCCAAGGCAAGCGGTTCATGCTACCAGTTTTTCTTCATACTGTCCACGCATCCAGTGTTCCATAAACTGGATCGGCGAGGTGTAACCGAGGGTTGAATGACGGCGTTTGCGGTTG
>JACQCA010000062.1 GCA_016201865.1 Nitrospirota bacterium | reverse complement strand
ACCCGAAGGCCTCGCCCAAAGCATCGGGGACATCCACAGGGTGAAGGATCGGCCCATTGGAACCGTAGGATTCATGATCGGTATCCACTCCAGAGACGCTGTGATTAGGTTACACCGCATTAGCCGGACAGGCTCCTAGGCTTCAAAAGTACGAATGACCGTCTCTTCATTCCCCTCTTGAAGGCCATGCATTTCCTGGATGAAGGAGGTAAACCGACAGCTCGCTACCATGCCTTTCTTGACGATACGCAGTGGAAGAAGGTGTTAGCAGACGGGATCAAGGATGCTTACCTAGACCTCTTTCGCGTTAGCAAAAATGCGCAGGGCCTTACGAGAGAACAGCTAACGGGGAAGATCAAGAGCGTCGGCGAGGGGAAAATCTCACCTGCGGTTCTAAGGAACATGACTAAGACGTTTATGGAGTTGGTCAAGCTGGCAGACTTCAAAACTGAAGCGCCCCAAGAAGCCGTACCCGAGGCCCCACCTGGGGGAGCGCCGGCCGAGCCTGGCGAACCCCCGGCAATAACTGGCATAGGGGCTAAGGTAGAGCAACCGAGCCAAGCAGGCCCAACCCTTGTGTATAGAATTGAAATCGTCCTTCCGGCAGTTCGCGATCAGGCGATCTATGACGCGATCTTTAGAAGTGCAAAGGAGCACCTCCTCAAGTGAAAAAGCCTATGGACCTCTATGCCTTTGTCTACCGCGGAGTTCTCGCTGACGAAGCAATTCGGCACGCGATTCCCACGCAAGAAGGCGATTCGAACGAGCCTGAATTGGATATTAAGCGCCGGATGCCTCTCGAGCTATTCGAAGATGCGACGGTTTTAGGTCCTCGAAAAATGGCTTGGGTATATGTCGCGATCGCCTCTTTTGAAAGCAACGCTCGCACATTTATTGAAGAGCGGCTCTTTGAAAAGGTCGGCGCGAACTGGTGGGATACCGCGGTGAGCAAAGAAATCAAAAAACAAGCTGATGAACGACGCAAGGATGAAGAACAGATTCGCTGGCATGGCTCTAGGGGAGCGTCTCCACTGGCATACGTTCAGCTGGGAGACTTAGCACTGATCATTCAGAATAACCATTCGCACTTTAAAGAACTAATTCCAAGCGTCGAATGGGCGCGAGAGCTTTTTCGAACTTTGGAGCGTTCACGAAATGCCATCATGCACAGCGGTCAATTGAAAATGGCTGATATTGAACGCGTGGCGATGTATATTCGCGATTGGATGCGGCAAGTTGGTGGATAGACAACTAGCAAAAATCGGGGTCAGAGAACATTTTTCTCCAACCTTAATTTACAAATCATCTCGTGCCGTGGGCAGCGCAGAATCTCAATTTGAGGTTTGACGGAGAGTGATCCGATGGATGATGGGATTATAGCCGATGACGATCTTGCGGAGGGGGGTTAAAGAGCGATTTGATAGATGTCGGCAATGACATGAGGAAGATCCTCATCCACTTTTATCTTGAGAGCCACCGTCAGCCGGCCATTGGGACGATGAGTTCATGGCGGAGAACCTCGGCCGCGTAGGCCAGCGCCGCACGGATATCTTCCGGAGTCAACTGAGGATAGGCCTCAAGAACCTCGCTGACGCTCATTCCATCCGCGATGCTCCCGACAATCACGCTGACCGGAATCCGCGTGCCTTTAATACAGGGATCTCCGTGGTGAATTTCAGTGTCTATGACGACTCGATCCTTCCAGTCAATGCGAGAGATCTTCTTTCCTTTTCTCATGTCGCCCTCCTACAATGTCAGTGTTGTCCAGAGCGTCGTTGGCGGTTTTGGGGGCGCGAGCCGCCGCCGGGTCTTCCGCCGGGGCCTCTCGAAGACTGATTCGGTCTCCCGTGCTGGGGCGGACCGTGACGACGGTATTCGTGGCGCGGCGGTTCGGGGAGCGGCGTGATGAAATCTTTGTCCTCCGCCCAGATCACCGGGATTTTATTGCCGATCAGTGACTCGATCTCTTCCAACGAAAACGCAAACTCCTCGCAGACGAGACTGATCGCATGGCCGGTTGCGCCGGCGCGGGCCGTCCGGCCGATTCGGTGGACGTAGTCCTTCGGATCCTGGGGCAGATCGTAATTGATGACATGGCTCACGGCCTCGATATGCAGACCGCGCGAGGCCACATCCGTCGCGATCAGTATCGGCAGTGTCTTGTCGCGGAACTGTTCGATGACTTTTAAGCGGGTTTTCTGTGGAAGATCGCCCGTGATGGCGCGTGCATGAAAGCCGTGCTGCTTCATCCGTGCCTCGAGCCGTTCTCCCTCCCGTTTGGTATTGACGAAGATCAGAAGCCGTTCCCACGGTTCGGATTTCAGAATCCCCAACAACAATGAAAATTTTTGGTCCTGCCCGACATGGTACAACCGCTGCTCGACCAGCTCGACCGTGACCTGTTCGGGCGAGATCTCGATCTTGAGCGGATTGTTCATATGCTCGTAGGCCAGCTCCATCACGCGGAAGGACAGCGTGGCCGAGAAGAGCATGGACTGGCGGGCGTGGTACGGCGGCATCTTCCGGAGCATATAGCGGAGATCCCGGATAAATCCCATGTCGAACATACGGTCGGCCTCATCGATCACCAGGATCTGAAGCTTCTTGAAATCGTAAACCTTCTGTTTCAGATAATCGATCAAGCGTCCCGGTGTTCCGACCAGAATGTCCGGTTCCTGGCCGATGGCCGTCCGCTGCTCCTCGTAATCGATGCCTCCATAGACCGCCAGCATTCGAAACGGCAGTTCGGAACCGATGGACTGCGCGTCTTTTAGAATCTGGACGACCAGTTCGCGCGTGGGCGCGATCACGAGCGCCCGCGGCGAAGACGAATGGCCTTTCGGGAGCGGCGGCAGGGTCAACAGACGCGAGAAGATCGCGATCAGGAAGGCGGCCGTTTTTCCGGTTCCGGTCTGGGCCTGTCCGGCGACGTCCTTGCCCGCGAGCGTGATCGGAAGCGTGCGCTCCTGGATCTCGGTGCATTGGGTAAACCCGGCGCGCCGAATCCCATCGAGAACAGGAGCAGGAATGGGCAGGTTCTCAAAATTCATCGTCACGGGCTCTATCTTATCGCTTTAGCATTGGAAATGCAAACAGGCTGCTTATGAATCAGGGCCCACCGGACCTGCCGGATAATACCGCGGAGGATACGCAGCTCGCGCCCGTCCAGATCGGCCCGGCCGAAGATCCGTCGGAGATCGGCCAGGATGTGCGTTCCTTGAGTCCCTTTGATGAAACCGATCAGCGTTAAGAGGTCCTTCATCTCCTGATAAAACCGTTCGCGCTGATCGGTGTCGACCGTCTTGCGCCCGGCTGGGGATACGGGTTTCGCATTCGAGACGGCTGTCCTCGTCATTTCATAAGCGACGACCATGACGGCCTGGGCCAGGTTCAAAGACGTATGCGTCCTGCCGGTCGGGATCGTGACGAGCGACTGGCACAGGGCGATCTCGTCGTTTGCCAATCCGGACGATTCCGGGCCGAATAGGATGGCGACGCGTTGCCGCTTTGCCCTCGTCAGGATATCGGGGATCACGGTCATCAGCGGGGTCGGTTTCCCGTAGCCTTTGTGCGTCCGCGCCGTCGTGCCGATGACGTACCGGCACCGGGCCAGGGCCCGGGGAAGTGTTTTGAACACCTTCGCTTTTTCAAGAACATCATGAGCGCCGTAGGCCATGGTATAGGAATCGGAACACAAAGGGTCCGCCGGTTGAACCAGTACGAGTCTGGACAGCCCCATGTTCTTGATCGCGCGCGCAGCGGCGCCGATGTTGCCGGGCCGCGTCGGCCGGACGAGCACGATTTGAATATTCTTAAACGGGTCGGGCATCCCGACATCTTATCAAAGTTGTCACCGGATTCCAAACGGTGTTAGAATGGCCGCGTCGGTATGAAGACGGTTGTAAAAAAATTCCTCAAGATGGTTGTGCTCGGTTCCGCTCTGATTGTCGTCGGTGTCAGCGCGTGGATCGGCTGGATCGTCTACGCGCTTCCCGATGCCGGACTGATCGCGACCTACCGGCCGGAAGAGGCGACCGAGGTCCTCGACCGGAACGGCATACTGCTGACCCGCTTGATGGAGGACGAATTCCGAATCTGGGCGCCGCTGTCCGAAATCTCTCCAAATCTTCAAATGGCCGTGATCGCGGCCGAGGACGACACCTTTTTTCAGCATGAAGGGATCAATTACAAGGCGGCTTGGGAGGCGCTCAAAGAAGATCTCAAGAAAAAACGGTATGCGCGGGGCGGGAGCACGATCACGCAGCAACTGGTTAAGAACGTCTTCCTGACGAAGGAAAAAACGATCACCCGAAAGCTGAAGGAATTTGTTCTCGCCCGCCGTGTGGAGGAAGTCCTGTCGAAGCGGCGTATCCTGGAGTTGTACTTGAACGAGGTGGAATGGGGGCCGGGAGTCTACGGGGCGGAGGCGGCGTCGCGGTACTATTTCGACAAGCACGCAAGCGAGCTTTCGGTCGCCGAGGGGGCCGTGTTGGCCGCGATGCTCGTCAACCCGAAGCGGTTCGACCCGGAGCGGCATTTCAAACGGCTGGAGCATCGCGGCCAATTGATTCTGGACCTGATGCGTCTGGATCGGTTGATCACCCGAGAGGAGTATGAACAGTCGCTCGCGGCGCCGGTCGTCTTTCGGTATCAAAAGATCGCGCCGCAGTTTCCGATCGCGGATGAGTCCTGCTCGATGCGATGGTTGCGATCGGTGTTCATCGAGATCGGCGACGGCGTGCGTCTTTACCGAAGCGGGCATAAGATCCGGACCACGTTGGATGCCGGTCTTCAAAAATACCTCCACGAGCAATTGTCTCGATTGTCGGACGAATCGCCTTCGCCCCGGGCATCGTCCCGTTCCGATTCCTCGCCTGACCTGTTACTCCTAAAGGAAGGGGGAAAGATCCTGGCGATGGCCTGTGTCCGGGGGCGTGAGGAGGGCGCCCGGGCGGTCGAGCGGCTGAAGGGCCTGGAGCCGGGCTCGCTGCGCGAGTATCGCGTCGTGGAATCCCGTCAGGTGACCTGGCGCAGCCTGGTGATCCGGTCGTGAGCCGTGTCCGCCGGCTGCCTGCCGGACAGGCGGAGGCGGATTTGACTCGGATCTAATGTTTGGCATATCCTTAGCGGCATCACGCGAGTGAGCGATGTCTACGAGGGAGGAACCGATCCGGTCTTCACCGGGCAAGGACGGGTCTTGGGTTCTTTACATTTTAAGATGCAGCGACGGGTCGTTTTATGCCGGCATTACGAATGATCTGGAGCGGCGTCTGAATCAGCACCGGAACGGTCGTGCGTCTCGTTATACGCGAAGCCGGAGGCCGGTAGGGATCGTCTATCATGAATCATGCGCAAACCGTTCTCATGCGTTGAAACGAGAATTCACCGTGAAGGCCTTATCGCGCAAGGAAAAGGAAAAGCTGGTCGAATGAGGTTGGAATTCAGGAGTCGGATGTGAGAAAGAAACGATTGGGTTCCGCCAAGGAGATGGAACCCGGAAAATCAGGGCCCCGGCAGACGGTGGATGAGATGGTGGCGGAGTTAAAAGTGATTCGCAGTGTCGACGGTCTGCATTCACTGATCTCGGCGTGATCCGGGATAAAAATCGCCTGGAGGATAAACTGATGAAGAAGCTCGTGCGAGGATGCGAACGATTGGCGATGGCCGTGATGGTCTGCTGGGCGTGGGGTTCCATCGCGTGGCCTTACGAGGCGGGCGAGGTGGCGAACGGCGGAACGATCACGGGAAAAGTCACGTTGCGCGGCCCGATTCCGGAGCCACGGGTCTTTCCGATGGTCCTGTATCCCTTCGGTGACTTTTGCAAAAAGATCTCGAATGGCGAGGGCCTCGTCTTGCTGCGGGAGTTTAATGTGGACGGCGCGGGCGGGTTGCAGGATGCGGTCGTGGCGGTCCAGGGCGTCCCGCGGGGAAAGGCGTTTCGCTCTCGCGATACCGAGCTGGTGACGATGAACTGCATGTTTCACCCGGCGGATGTCCCGGAGGGCGAGCAGTTTGAAGTCCATGAGGGTCGGTTGGTCCACGTTCACCCCTTGCTCACGGTGATGAGAAATCACACGCTGTTGTCCGTGGCCAATCGCGATCCGGTCGACCATGCCGCGCAGGTCTACCAGCCTGAAAAGGGCAATCGGGTCCTGAGCTTCCCGATTCCGGTCTCCTTCAAGAAGGCCGCCAGCGGGGTTGTGGATCTGGAGGAGGGGAGACAGATCGCACAGATCATTTGCGAGATGCACGAATATATGCAGACCTGGACCTGGGTTGTGGATAATCCCTATTTTGCGAAGACGAGGAAGGGCGGGGCGTTCACGATCGAAAAGTTGCCGCCGGGGACATACAAGGTCACGGCCTGGCATCCTCACATGAAGCCGATTGAAAAGAGTGTGACGGTTCCGCCCGATGGGACGGTGTCGCTCGACTTTGAATTCGATGCGCGCCAGGTCGTCCGGCCGATTTATGAGACCCAGGACCAATTCCGGATTCCGCCCGAGCGAGACCCCACGGCGGACCTCAAAGGATGCGAGGGGCCTTTTTGTGTGCGGCGGGAGCATGAGCATCACTGATGAAACAACCGCCCGTGGGGATCTACCCAGCGAGCCAGTCGAGCGAGAGGGGGAGGCTCCATCAGGCTTTGCCGGTGGAGGGGGCGACGTGAGCCCCTACCAATAGATGGACAAGAAAATTGTGTTATGGCTTGCGATGATCTTATCTGTCTTCTTCGCGGCCCCCGGGGCTTTTTCCTCATCCTTCCAGCGTTTGTATGTCGTCAACGAAGGCTCCGATAGCGTTTCGGTCATCGATCCCACGAATCTGAGCATCGTTGCCGATGTTCCTACCGGCTCACGTCCGCATTACGTGAACGTGGATCCCGAGGGAAGATATTTCTATGTGACCGTTCTGTTCACTCGTGAATCGGATGACCTGGTTCAGGTTTTCGATGTCAAGACCAATACCCTCGTGACATCCGTCGTGACAGGCCATCAACCGGCGCATGTCGTTCCAGATCGAACCGGATCGCGCCTCTATGTTTCCAACGAAGCCGGGACGACGCTTTCCATCATCTCGGTTCCGGAGTTCAAGGTGGTTGAGACCGTGAAGCTGAAAGGGAAAGGTCCGCATGGGCATGTTCTTACGCCGGATGGCCGATTCCTGCTCACTCCCAATGGTCGCTCCGGTGATGTTTCAGTGGTCGATCTGGTCCATCAGACGGTTGATCGAATTAAATTGCCGTCAGGCGCCAAACCGGTTTCAATGGGAATCACGAGCGATGGTAGGTTAGCCTTTGTAACTGATGCGGGTCTGGACCAAGTGCACAAGATTGATGTTGCCCAAAGAACGGTATCGGCAAGTCTATCCGTGGGCAAACGCCCGACTCAGGTTCCGGTCCATCCCACCCGACCTTTTCTCTACATTCCCTGTATGGAGTCGGCGGCCGTGTACAAGGTGGATATCAACAACTGGAAAGTTGAAAAAGTGATCCCGGTCGGCCAGGGGCCGCACGGGATCGCCTATAGCGCGGATGGACGATATGCTTATGTTACCCTAAGTTGGGAGAAGCCCAAGGGACGGGTCGCTGTTATCGATACGGAAACGGACAGTGTTCGAACCACATTTGCGGTTAACGATACTCCTTATGGAGTCGCCGCACTATTTGGGAAAAACCAGGGATGGTAGAACGTTCGCCCGGTCCATAACTCCCGCTCAAACTCTAAGCCAGCCTTACCGTACCCTGTTCTTTATGCAATATCCATGCGAAAATTTTCCGCGGCGGCGTCTACTTAACCTATTATAAAATAAAGGAAAAGTTATACAACGGCGTTGAATAATCTTATGCCGTTCCCTCATCCGTCCCTTCTTTGTGCTATACTAATTTTAGTGTGTAGATTCCTGATCTTAAGGGTTTTATAGGTTTTTATGAGTCTTGGTTATCCGGTGGAACGAGCATTTGAAAAAGGAACACGCCATGCCTGATTATGATGTGATCCGGGACTTCCTCGTACAATTTCATTGGATCTCCCAGACGGTGGAAGCCATCCTCAAGGGCGAACCCGTCCCCCCCGCAACCGGTCAACCTCCAAGCCAAGTCGGCAAGCTCATCAGCTCCATGCTATCGCTTTCGGAGCGATACAAAAGCCTCGAAGGGAAGATCAACGATTACAAACGTAAGCAGCAGGCGCAGGAAGTGGCCCTCAAAAACATGACAGCCCAACTCGACATCGAAAAGAAGGCCTCATCGAATGCGGCCCTGCTGGAGGCGAACCTCAAACGCGCCGAGCGGCGGATCGACGATCTCATCTCAACGAATCAGGCGCTTAAAGGCCATATCATGGAACTGTCGAAGCAGTTGATGTCGAGTCAGCAGGATTTAGCTTCCAGCGAGATCCACGCACGGTCTGAGGCGCTCAGGCAAAATGCGGAGGGCGCGGCGGAGCAGTTGAGGAACGAAACGCAGGCTCTCGTTTCCATCTTGAAAACGGTTCAATTGATGGACACCATACTCTCGCCGGAGGAGGTGGTCAAGCGCGCCTGTCAGATCCCGCTGGACTGTTTCGGCTGTCAGCGCAGCGCGGCCTTCCTGTGGGAGGAGGATTCAGCCAGCTTCATCCCCGTCCATTCGCTGGGCATGAAGGCCTCTCTCATCTCGGCATTCGGGGCATCCCGACTCCGCGGAATGGACCTGCCCGTTCTCACCGAATTGCTGGCCAAGGGCAGCACCTTGGTGATTGAAAACTGCTGGAAGACCCCCACCAAGGGGAAAGTCTATGTCGGAGACGGAAGAATGGAGTCGTTCGAAAGTCCCTTCCCGTTCTTACCCAAGGAGTACATCGAGCAGTTTGAGATTTATTCACTCCTGGCCGTATCCTTTGCCAGCAGGGGAAAGGTCCTGGGAGTCCTGTTTGTGGATTATGGAAATACCCCGCATGAATTTTCGGAGACCGAAATCACCGCCATGAACGGACTGGGGCAGTTCGTTGGAACGAGCCTCGACAATATTCAAAGGCAACAAGCCGCCACGCAGCGCTTATTAAAACTCGAGCGACTTACAGAAACGGGATCGGTGTTGAGGGACATCGAGGCGGCCATCTCCTCGATCTATCAGCCGGAGCCGATGATCGGGATGGTGATCGGCATGGTTCCGCGTGTCATCGCATGCGACTGGGTTTCCGTCCTCCTGCGCGACAAGCCCGCCGGAGGATTTTACGTCCTAGGCAAGCTGGATGATCTGAGCGATCTGGTTTATGGAAAGGGGACCATTCCATTTGATTACGTCAACGGCGCGGCCGACCTTCAGGCCGACCGTGTCCTCCATCGAGCCAACCTGGAGACGGAAAGCCGAACGTCCGCCTTGGATCTTTATCTGGTGAGTCACGGCATCCGTTCCGATGTCTATGTGCCCATTCCCATTCCGGGAGAGGTGATCGGTTTGCTCCATCTTTGCAGCCGCCGGGTGGCCGGTTTCGTTCAAGAAGATATCACCCTGGCCCAGGATATCGCAAGGCGGCTCGGCGACGGCCTGCAAAAGACGATGGCGCAGAGGGTCCAGGACCGGCGGAGGACCAATGACCACTTCAAGGAGATGCAAACGCTGATCGACAACCTGTCCCAAAAGGACTTTACGTTAGGGGATTATCGCGATCGGATGATCGCGCATGGACTCGAGGTGGCACGCCGACTCCACCTCGATGAAGAGCTTCAGGGATGGATCAGGTACGCCGTCGTCCTCCAGGAGATCGGCAAAAACGCGATTCCTGAATATATCCTCAACAAGCGGGAGAAGCTGACCGCGAAAGAGTTGGCCATTCTCCGAAGTCATCCCACCAAAGGCGCGGAAATGATCAAAAACTTCAGGTTCAGCCAGCTCATTAAGGGATTGAAATTCACGAAATTTGTGACTCCACTGATACGACACCTTTACGAGCGTTGGGACGGCACCGGTTATCCCGAAGGGTTGAAAGGGGAGGCCATCCCGATCGGATCCCGCATTGTGGCCGTGGTGAACGCTTATGCCGCGATGACGACCGGCCGGCCGTACCGCCAGGCCCTGAGTCAACAGCAGGCCTTGCGGGAAATTCAAGAAGCGGCCGGAACTCAGTTTGATCCCCGCGTCGTGGCGAGCTTCCTCCAGCTTCAGAATCAAAAGCCCTCATAGCGATCAGACCCTGATCAATTCCGCGACGGTTTCGAGATGATAGGTTTGCGGGAAAAGATCAATGGGCTGGAGACGGCCTAAGCGATATCCGCTGCCGGTCAGGATCTTCAGATCGCGCGCCAATGTGGCCGGATTGCAGGAGACATAAACGATCCGGGACGGTGCAAGTTCGGTCAGCGATCTTAGCGTCTTCCGATCCATCCCCTTGCGAGGCGGGTCCATGACAACGCAATCAAAGGTCCGCTTCTCGGCGACCAGACCGGCCACGGCCTGCTCGACCGGCTTGGCCGTAAAAAGGCCGTTCGCTAATCCCTGCTGCCGAGCATTGTAGTTCGCATCCTCGACCGCAATCCCATTCTCATCAAACCCGATCAAGCGCGTCGCCTCGCGGGCCAGGAATAGTCCGAACGTCCCGATCCCGCAGTAAAGCTCCAGCACCGATTCTCGGCCCGTCAGCCGGGCGAACGTCCGGACCGTATCAATCAATGCCGCGCTTTGTTCCCAGTTCACCTGGGCAAAGGATCGATCGCTGATCCGAAACGGGATGTCCTTATATCGGTCGATGAGATAATCGCGACCCCGGATCCGGCGTCGGCCGGTGCGGCTGTAGTAAACTTGACTCACTGCATTCGGAACCGACTCTTCCAATCGCGTAAAAATCTTCTCGACGCGGTCCTGCGGTTCATCCTCGGCGAAATAGCGGATCTGAAGCTCGCCGGTGCCTTGAGCGAGATGGAGATGAAGATCGGTCAACGACGGCAGACGGTGGGCCGGATCATCAAACAGGGCGCGGAGGACGACCAGGGCTTGGTTTAGGGGAGGGCTTGCGATCGGGCAGGTCTCGATCGGGACCAGCCGATGGGATTTCACGGCATAATAGCCGACGGCCGGTTTGTCCCTTGTAAGATCCGTCTTCAATTGAATGCGTGTCCGGTAGCCGAATGGATCGGCCGCGGATCGGGAAGGGGGAATGTCGGGATCAGCCTGCTTTCCGATGCGGCCGAGATTCTCCCGGAGGATCTCGACCTTCGCTTCCCGTTGCGCGGGGTAGGCGAGCTGCTGCCACTGGCAGCCGCCGCACGTTCCGAACACCGGACAGTGCGGCGCGACGCGGTCGGGCGAGGGTTTGAGGATCGTTTGCAGCTCCGCCTCGGCATAGCCTTTCTTAACCGACGTGACGCGGGCCTGTACGTCTTCGCCGGGACAGGCGCCGGGGACGAACACGATCCGCCCTTCCCATCGGCCCAGTCCGAAACCGCCGTCCACTAATTTTTCGATGGGCATTGAGACGATCCGGCCGACTGCAAGGGGGGATGTCATTAAAGGAGGTCAGTCCGGACTGTTTTCTTGAAGGCCTAAAAGTTTTATCTTGCGATGGAGATGGGTCCGCTCGATCCTGAGATCGTCGGCCGTCTTGGAGATGTTCCAATCGTTCTCCTTCAGCCGGCGCAGGATGAACCTCCGCTCGAACGCCGCGCGGGCCTCCCGCAGCGACCGGCGATCCGACGTTTCGTCGCTCGCCGCGTTCTCGACCGGGATCGGGTCCACGAGCGAATTGGCGACGTCGTCTTCCGTGATCGTCGCGCCGGGGACCATGATCATCAGGCGTTCGATGAGGTTCTTCAGCTCGCGGACATTGCCTGGCCAATCGTACTGCATGAGAATATCGACGGCGGCGTCCGTGATGCTCTTGGGCTTAAGGCCCTGTTCGGCCGACAATTCTTTGAGGAAATGGCCGACGAGCAGCGGGATGTCCTCCTTCCGCTCGCGGAGCGGAGGAACCGATAACGGGATGACGTTCAGACGGTAAAAGAGATCCTCGCGGAAGGCGCCCTTTTTGATTTCATCCTGAAGATTCTTGTTCGAGGCCGCGATCACGCGGACGTCTACCTCGATCGTCCGGGTTCCTCCCACGCGGTTGAACCGCTGTTCCTGAAGGACGCGCAGGACCTTGGCCTGGGTTGAAAGACTCATATCGCCGATCTCGTCTAAGAACAGCGTTGCGCCGTGGGCCAGCTCGAATCGTCCCGGCTTCATCGCGGCGGCCCCGGTGAAGGCGCCCCGTTCATGGCCGAACAGTTCACTCTCGATCAGCGGGTCGGGGATCGCGGCGCAGTTGATCTCGACAAAGGGGCGGTCGGCGCGGCCGCTGTGGAAATGGATCGCGCGGGCCACCAGCTCCTTCCCGGTCCCGTTCTCGCCCGAGATCAGGACGCGGCTGTTCGAGCCGCCGGCCGTTTTGATCATCTCGCGCAATCGTCGGATGGAGGGGCTTTCGCCCACCATCACGAGATGGCGTTCGAGGGTCTGTTTTAGGTTTTGGTTCTCGACCTCTAATTGCTGCTGATAGAGGGCGTGATGGACCAGCCGCGTGACCTTGTCCAGCGAAAGGGGTTTTTCGATATAGTCGTACGCCCCCAATTTGGTGGCCCGCACTGCCGTTTCGATCGAGCCGTGTCCGGACATCATCACCACCGGCAGGTTCGGGCAGTCCTTCTTGATCCGGGTCAGCGTCTCGATCCCGTCCTGTCCCGGCATCCAGATGTCCAGGAGAACGAGGGAGGGAGGCTCTTCTTTGATCAATCGTAGGGCCTCCGTCCCGTTCTGCGCGGTCGTGACACGATAACCTTCGTCCGTGAGCACGCCCGCGAGAGTGGTCAGGATGCCGGCCTCGTCGTCCACGATCAGGATCGTCTTAGACATGGTGTTTGATTTCGTCGGGCTTCGCGGCCGGTCCCGCCGCCGGTTCGCCGGCCGGCAGTTCGATCGTGACGGCCGTTCCTTTCGGTTCCCGAGAGGCCACCTGGATCTGGCCGTTGTGGTCCTTGATGATCCGGTGCACGATGGCCAGTCCCAGGCCGCTGCCGGTTTTCTTCCGGGAGAAGTGAGGCAGGAAGAGCTTGTCCATGTCCTCGGCCGGGATCCCGATGCCTTCGTCTTCGATCGTCACCACGGCCTTCCGACGGGAGCCGTCGAATCGGGTCGTGATCCAGAACCGTCCGCGGCCGGACATCGCCTCCACGGCGTTTTCAAACAGGTTCACAAAAACCCGCTTGAGCTGTTCCCGGTCGAGATTCAAACGGGGCAGGCCGGAATCGTATGCCGTTATGAATTCCAGATCCCGATGCGCGGAACGGTACAAGAGGATGACCTCCTGCAGGATCGCATGGAGGTCGTTGGGCGACGGCATCGGCGCCGGCAGCCGCGCAAAGTTGGAAAACTCGTCGACGAGGCGTTTGAGGCCCGCCACCTCGTTGATGATGGTGGCGGTGGACTCGTCCACGATGTTTTGAAAATCGGGGGCCTGTTCGAAATATTTTTTGCGGAGCCGCTGCGCCGAGAGCTGGATCGGCGTCAACGGGTTCTTGATCTCGTGGGCGATGCGTTGGGCCACTTCCTGCCAGGCCGCGGCCTTCTGGGCCTGGATCAGTTCGGTGAGATCTTCCACGACGATCACCAACCCGACGTTTAAATCCTGGTCGTCTTTCATGCGCGCGAAGCTCACGCCGAGCGTGAGCGGTTTTCCGGACACGGTCAGGTGCAGCTCCCGCTCGAGGCCGTCCAGCGGCCGCGTCTCCATCTCATCCAACAGGTGGAGAAGCGGCGTCAGGCTGAGGGCCTGAAAGGCGTCCCGAGCCAGTTTTCCCGCGATCTCACGGCCGTCGGTTCGAAAGATTTTTTCGGCCGAATGGTTGATGGTCGTAATCCGGCCCTGTCGGTCCAACGAGATGACGCCCGTTGCGATATTCTCCAGGACGGTTTCGATATAGGCCCGGCGCCGATCCATCTCGATGTTGGACCGGCGGAGCGACCGGTTGGCCTCCTCGATCTGTGTCTTGCTGATCCGGAGGTCCTCCGTCATCTTATTGAAGGAATGAACGACGACGCCCAGCTCGTCCCGCGCGCGGACATGGATCTTGAAGTCCAGGTTTCCGTGGGCGATCGCCTCGGTGCCTTCGGCCAGTTTCTGCAGCGGGACCGTGATGCTCTTGGCCAGGTAGAAGCCGAACCATGTCGCCGAGAACAGGATCACGAAAGCGATCACCACGAAGGACAGGATGTAACTTTCCTTGATCGGATTTTTAAAGGCCTTCAGTTGCTTGTAATCCTCGAACGATTTGGTGATTTCATCCATTTTGGATGATAGGCCGCCCTGGATCAGGATGTCCACCGCCAACGCGCCGACGACGCCGTTGGGCTCCAAGTCGTCTGACGCGGCGCGGACCGGGACCACGGCCCGGATCAGACTGCCGAGATCGGTCGTCGGTTTTTCCATCACCTCCTGTCCCCCGAAGGCCTTCGTGAGCGCGTCGGGGGAGACGGGGAGAAAGGCCCGTTCCGGAGCGGCCGGGTCCAGGAACCGGAGCGGCTTGACGTTCTGACGGACGGGATAAAATTCGATTCCCTGGACGCGGTATTCCGACCGCTTGGTCTTGAGCCGTTCGAGCAATTCCGGACGTTTCTCATCGGACAGGAGCGATCCCTCTTCGATCTGCCGTCTGAGGATCCGGGAGGTATAACGCGCCGTCTCCTCCTGCTGCTGGTAATAGAGCTGCGCGGTTTGAAGCGCGTTGTCCAGCGGCCGCTCCACCTGAATCGAGAACCAGTTCTCGATGCTGCTGGTCAGAAGCCCGCTGGCGACGATCAGGAGCAGGATGGTGGGGATCGAGGCGAAGCCGACGAAGGCGGCGATCAACTTTCCGCGGAAGCCGGCGCCGAGCATCTTCCGGCGGCGCTCGAAATAATGTTTGATCAGGTTCCGGGACAACAGCAGTCCGAGGAGAACCAGCAGGATCAGGTTCAATTCCAACAGGGTCAGGACCAGAAGGTTGCCCGGGAAGAAGGAGGGGGTCTCGATCTCGCGGAAGTAGAGCACGGTCAGGGCCAAGGTCAGGCTTAAAAAGCCCAACGTGATCCAGACCGGCCGCGCGTGGCTGCGCTTCCTCTGTTCTTCTATCGAATCTTCTATCGAATCTTGCGAATCTTGGGAGGGTTGTTCCATCAAATGGTTTCCCTTTAAATCACGGCTATCATAGGGGCTCGCGTCGCCCCCTCCATCCGCCTCAGGCGGACTGGAGCCTCCCCCTCTCGCTCGCCTTGCTCGCTGGGATCTACTCTTCCAGCGCGTAGAAGGGGGCCGAGTCGGCCCACGGGGTATCGAGTTCCAGCGCGGGGATGAAGAAGAAAATGTATTCGAGATAGAAGGGGACCTTGGTCGCGCGCATCTCGACCTTGACGCTGACGTAATAGGTGTGCCGGGACTTCAGGCGTTTCCCCGCAGGTATTCTAACACGATCGATCTTCGAGATCAAATCGGCCATCTCCTCAAAGGTTTCGACCGTTTTTTGCGTCGTCTGATCGTCGACCCGGGTCTTGATCGAGTATTGTTTTTTTAAGACATCGTATTTGATGGTATGCCTGATCGTCTTCGAGACGATCTCCTCGTCGAACCAACCCGGCTGGCGTTTTTTTAACAGGATATAGTAATAGAGATCCTTCGGGATGCCGTTGTTGAGGTCGTCCCGCAGATTCGGGTTGTACCAGCGGATCAGCTCGGCCGACACGGTCAGCTCGCTGTTGTTGATCACGGTCACCGTCAGTCCGGCGATGCGTTCATCCCCTGCGTATGCAACAGGCGCGTGAACGCAAAGAAACAGCAAGACCGCCGTCACCCGCATGATGTTCCGGTTCCGTTCGGTCATCGCGGGACCGCCCCCTGGAGCGTTCGTCGCCAGTCCGACTGGAACGTCTCGTACGAAACCATGAACTGATCCGAGAAGGCCGCGGCGAAATCCTTCTGATTTCCCATATCCTCCAGCAGGCGCATCAGCCGGTACAGGCCGTATCGGCCGATCAAGGTCTTGACGGCCGAATAGCTTTCGTCGTAGGCCAGCGCAGCTTGGTTGTCCGAGAGTCCCATGAAGCTTCCGTGGAGTTGCTCGATCGGAATGATCGTCGCCCCGGATCGAAGTTGTCGGAGAAGGTGCTGCTCGCGAGAGGTGCTGTCCTCGCTTTCGAAATAGACCGCCATGCCTTCATTCAACCAGGTCGGAACGGCCAGGCCGCGACTCAGCCCGTGAACGACGGCATGGGTGTATTCATGGAACAGCACTTTTTTAAGCAGGTCGGGCTCCGTGGCCGCGCCGCCGATCGGCACGCGGATCTTTCCGTCGAATAATCCCTGGGTCCAGGAGGCCGTTCGTGTCACATCCCGGAACTGCTGATCGGAATACAGGATCACCGTGATGGGTTGTTGCGGATAATACGAAGCGGCTTTTCCGATCTCGCGATAGGCCTCTTCGAGATCGCGAAGCGCGCGTTGGGCGGCGTCCCGCTCTTCCCGTCCTTCGAATTTGACCGTGAAGACGCGGGAGGCTTCCTGCTGAAAGCCGGCCTGGGTCTCTTTTTCCCGTCGGACCTTGGCCAGATGAAGCCGAAGCGCAGGATCGGACGGATCCAACTCCAGTCCTTTCTCGTAATAACCCGCGGCCATCTCGATCTCATCCCGTTGGTAATAGACATCCCCGAGGATTTTATAGGCCTCCGGCATTTTTGGATTTAAGGCAATCGCCTCCTTCAGACTCTGGACGGCCCGATCCGGTTCATTCAGACGGTCATAGGCCAGTCCTTGGCCCAAAAAGAAGGTGGGCTCGTCCGGCACGAGCCGGACGGCCGATTGGTAATTTTCCAGGGCCTCCCGATATTGACGGGCCTCGACCTGCTTCCAGGCCAGATTGCCTTTGGCCAGCGCGAGGTTGTTCCGAAGGGTGCGATTTTGGCCGTCCCGCTCAAAGGCCTTCTGAAAGAGGGCGGCCGCTTCGGAATAGTCGCCCCGGCTGTAATGGGTCAATCCTTCGTTGTTCAACTGCGCCGTCACCGGGTCGTGATCCGAGACGGACGCCGGAGGAGAGGCGCCCGGTTTCATGAGGATCCGCAACGGCGGTTCACGCTCGGACCGGTCCGCAGGGATGGTCAGAACCGGTTCGTCCTTTGCCGCGGCCGGACGGGGAGCGGTTTCCTGCTCGGTCTTCGGGCCTTCCGCCGGCGTCGGAGAGAGCCGCTCGCGGACGATCAGGAGCAGGACGACGGCGACGGTCAGGCCAAGCGCCGTTATCAAAACAAGTCCGATCTTTTTAGAAGAAGATTCCGTCATCTTAAAATGCAAATCCCAATGTGAAATGCAACTCGGCCCGGCTCTCTTTCACCACGACGGCGCAGGTCGGGCAGAGGTTTTCTTCGCGATCCATTTTGTAGCCGTAGTCAAGCCGTAAGGGTCCCACCGGCGTGCTGAACCAGATTCCGGCGCCGACGGTCGATTTCAGGAGATTGACGTCGACGTCTTTATAATCTCCAAAGACGTTTCCCCGGTCGTTGAAGATCACCAGGCCCAATCCGCCCGGCAGAGAGAGGCGGATCTCGCCGTTGAACAGGAGCATGGCGTTGCCGCCGATGAATTCGACGCCGGTGCCGTCCGCTTTCGGCACGATCGTCTGGCCCACGATCCCCAGCGCATCCTGCTCGTAGCCGCGGACGGTGCTCCGGCCGCCCAAAAAGAACTTCTCGCTCGGGGGAACCTTCTTGCTTTCGCCAAACTTCTCCACGACCCCTCCCCGAGCCGACAGGGCCGCCACCAGCCATCGGGTGAGCGGAAAAAACCAGTTGCTTTGGACCGTGGCTTTTCTAATTTGAACTTCCGACCCCAGGTTCTTGGCCCCGAGTCGGAAGGCCATGCCGCTCAAGGTGCCTGAAGTAGGGTTAAACGGATTATCGCGGGCATCCAAGATCAGGGAAGGGTTAAGGGTCGCGATGTTGACGCGGCCCTGATCTTCTTTCGCGAGAACCTCTTCCGAGACATTGGTGAAGTTATTGAATTCGATCTGGTAAAGCAGGGAGCTCTTGAGGCTCTCCGTGAGGTTCTTTTCCAGCCCGGCCGTGCCACCGACGCCGGTCAGCTTGTAGGTGGTCCGCACCTGGGTCTGGTCGAACGCGACCAGGCGGCCCTCCATCGGATAACCCAAAAGCCAGGGTTCGCGGTAGGTCGTGGAGTATTTGCTTTCGATCCCGCTGCCCTCGGCCCGGAGACTCAACGACCGGCCGGTGCCCCACAGATTATGGTGGGTTCCTTGGATGAAGCCGCGCAGGTGTTCCACGTCGGCATATCCGATTCCGAGATCCAGGGTTTTCGTGGGACGTTCCTGGACGGTGAGCCTCAGATCCTTGACGGGCTCCTTGGATTCACGGCTGATCGGATTGATCGGTTCGAAGCGGACATTGCTCAGATAGCCCAGTTGCTGAATCCGGCGCCGGCTGATCTGGATGCGGGTTTCATCGTACGGATCGCCCGGCTTGACCTGTACTTCCCGAAGGATGACGTCGTCCTGGGTGAAGGTGTTGCCGTTCAAGAGGACCCGTCCGATCACGACCGGTTCGTCTTCTCGGATGCGGTAACGGATCGTCGCCCGGCTGCGGTCTTCCGAGAAAACCGGTTGCGGATCGATCTCGGCGTAGACATACCCGTGTTGGTGATAGAGGACCAGGAGTTCTTCCTGATCCTTTCGGACGGTCGTCGCGTCATACGGCGAATCCGGTCGGAGGCGGACGGTCTTCCGAAGCTCATCCGAGGCCATGGCCCGGTTGCCTTCGAAGCGGATCTCGGCGATCCGGGTGCGGGGGCCTTCCGCGATCGCGAAGATCAGATAGGCCAGGGTCCGCTCTTCATTGTACTCCACACGGGCCTCGACCTTCACCGCTGCGAAGCCCTGTTCGAGATAGCGGTTCTTGATTGTTTTGACATCGGCGTCCGACCGGTCGGGATCGACGGTTCCGCAAAACAGCGTGTTGCCGGGCCGCGTTTGAATGAATTCCTGGAGGCGATCCGCGGAGAAGAAGGTGTTCCCGACGAACAGAATCGTCCGCAGGCAGCCGAAGTTTCCCGGTTGAATGAGGAACGTCGCCTGGAAGAGATTCGCGTCCGGAATCTCCTGTCGGGCATAGTCCACTTTCACGAACGGATAGCCGTGGGCGCGATAAAAGTCGGCCAGGCGATCGGCGCTGGCCCGGAAGACCGTCTCGTCGTAACTCCGCTCCTCAAGAAAAAGGAGGAGGGGCATCAATTGAATTTCCGGGAAGGGGGCGTTGCCCTCGAACCGAACCGCAACCCGGGTTCCGGCTTCGACGGGAATCGTGATCGCGACCTCGTCGAGCGATTCCTCATAACGGATTTCGGGCGGTCCGACCACGGCCTTCAGATAACCGTTTTCACGGTACAGCGTTTCCAGGCGGGCGATGTCTTCGTCCAAGATATCCGCCCCGTAAAATTCGCCTCCCGTCGATCGGACGAGCGACCAGAGGCGGAGGGGGGAGTAGACGATGTTTCCGGTGAATTTCGTTTCCCGGATTTTGGCGCGGCTTCCTTCTCGCACCTTGACCGTGACCGCGACCTCATTCGTCCCGGCGATCTGGGAGACCTCGCTGTCCAGCCGGGCCCGCAGGTAACCGTGCCGCTGAAAAAAATCCATGAGGCGGGCGATCGAGGCCTTCCACCGCTCATCCGTGAACTCCTCTCCGATCGACAGGCCCATCGCGTCCGTCAGAGTTCGGGTCCAAAAGACCCGGTTGCCTTTGATGCGGAGATCGGCCAGGAGGGTCTTCTCCGTGAGATTATAGATCACCGCAACGCCTCCTTCGATCGGGTCGACCTCCACCCAAACATCGGTGAAGAGGCCGGCGGCATAGAGCGAATCGAGACTCTGGCGGACGGCCATGCCGGAATAGGGCATGCCGCCGCGGATGCCGGTCATCCGACTGAGCGCTTCGATCGTCATCCCCACTCGGGAATTCACCTCCAGTTGCATGATCGTTTGTCCTTCGAAGGATTGGGCGACGGCGACGGCGGGCCGGCCAGCCGAGAGCCCGGCCCAAAGGGCCAGCGTCCAGAAAAACAAAGCCGAAAAAAAGGGAACGCCCGGCCTTCCCCCGCTGCTCTGTATCCTCCGGGTCTTCAAGTCTTCTCTACCGGAACTCGAAATGAAGCTTGAGATCCCCGCCGACGCGACCCAACTCATCCCGTTGGCCGATGAGCGAGACATTCTTGCTGATCGCATACTCCATCTGGATGAGCTGCTCCTGGGAAGGATCGAGGGTGGTGACATACGTGACGTACAGCTTGTCCTCCAGGAGACGCTTTGAAACCGTGATCTGGGGACCGCCGCCGGACTTGCTGGTGGCATAATACGGATCCACCTGGATTCGGTCGATCCCCGTGATTGCCTCGACCTTGTCCGTGATGAGGGTCTGAATCTCGCCGGAGACGAGGGCCGAGGCCTCGGCCGTTCCGATCTCTTTGGACGCCGTTTCCACCTCCTTGCAACGCCTCCGGAAGGTCAACAGGCAGAGGACTTCGTTTTCGTCTTTGAGGGGCGGATCGGAGGAAAGCTGAAGATCGAATTTGTCGATCGGTCCGACCAGACTCAGATCGATGTCGTACTCCTTCACATGGGTCACGGCCCTCAGATCGATGATCGGCCGGATCCGTTCCGGATTGATGAAATCCAGCGTTCCTGAGAGGACTTTGAAATCATTCCGCCGGAACGAGAAGGTTCCTCCCTTGGCCTCGACCCGTCCGAGAAGGACCGGGCGGGCGACCGTTCCTTTGAGCAGCAGATCCGCCTCGATCGGGAGCTTGGCCAGGTTGTTGTTGATTCGGAGATTCTCCTTTCCCCGAATCTGAATATTCAGGGCCGTGCTCTTGAGCAAGGGCAACGAGATCGGCTCCGTTTTTTCTTGCTTGAGGAACTCCAGGATCCATGTCTGCCAATCCAAGCGGCGTTCATAACTGGCGCGGCGGATCTCTACCTCGCCCGAGAGGGACTGGGTTTGGAGGTCGCCCTGAAGGGTCAACGAGGCGTCGAAAAAAGCCGTCATCCCGGGGATGGATGCGATCCGCGCCCCGACGATCTCCAGATCGACCCCGAAGCGGACCGGCGCAAACCGAACCAGGTCGATCCGCCCGCTGGCCTGGAGCCGTCCGTCGCCGAGCTGGGCGTTGAGGGATTCGAGAAGCACCTGCCGCTCGTTGAACGAGAGGCCGACCGAGGTGATCGTGATCGTCTGTCCCCATGTGGCGCTTTTCACGAGACCGTCGTGGATGATCACTCCGCCGCGGATTTTAGGATTGTCCCAACGATCCGTCACCTGGAGGGCGAGATAGGCCAGGCCCTTTCCGTAGGTGATCTCCTTCGTGAAGATCCGGAACAGGTCCAGATCGGCCTCGCCGCTCACGAAGAGGTTGTAACTCTTAAACAGTTGCAGATCGCCGGAGGCCGTCAGAACGGTTCCCGGCCCCTTCAGACGCAGCGACTGCAGGATCGCGTTTCCCTTTTGAAGTTCGATCCGGATGTCCCCTTCGTTGGTGATGAGATAGTCTTGAAAATCGATCGCCAGGGAGGTGAGGTGAACGGCGGCGTCCGCCTCGTACCACATCCCGGAGGCCGAGTCGATCTGCCCGCGGGCCGTGATCGTTCCGGTCGTGACGACATGGACGACGGCGGATCGGTCGGACGCGGCCGATCCGGATGATCCGATCCACGGCCAGAGATCCGCCTTGTCCAGCGTGAGCGCGACCCGGTAGGGATGGCCGGGCACCCATTCCATCTCGCCGTCGCCGTTGACCCCTTTGGACAGATGAAGATCGGCCGTGAGACGATGCCCTTCGACCTTGACGGAGACGCGTCCGGGCCCGAACGATCGGTCCTGATAGGCGACATCCGGGAATGCGAGTTCGATTTCAATATGGGGATCGCGGAATGAGCCGCGGCCGAGGATCCGACCGGAAAACGGTCCTCGAAGACGGTCGAGTTGTTTTTTGACCGGATCGAAATCCTCAAGGCGCGCTTCCGCCGTCTCGGCCGAGAACTCGAATTCGCCGTTGAACCGGATCCAACCCTGTCCGGACAGGACGCTCATCCCTTGCTTGGCCTGGGCTTCTTTGAAGACGATTCGGTCTTGCGTGAGCTGCATCGAGACCGTTCCTTCATCCACCGTCTGGCCGTAGATCGAGCCCGCGCCGGCCTGAAGGCGCGCCGTCAGGCGGAACTGTTTCGGGACTCCTTTGGCGGTGAGCTCGCCGGAGGCCGGCACAAGGATCGGGAGCTCCTTCGTGAAAATAGCGACGACGTCGCGCGGAGAGCCTTGGCGGATTTTGGCCGCGATGTCGAAGAAGGGGCCCGGCAGGCCGTTTTCGGAAGGTTTGAATGCGACCAATCCTGTAATCTCGTAGCGGGCCTGTTTCTCACGAAAGACGGCTTTCTTAAACCGGATCGTCCGGTTTTGATAAAACAGGTCCGACTCGACCGTCTCGAACGAATGGCCCCGCAGTTGAAGATTCCGCGCACGGCCTTCTCCTTTAAAGACGGGATCCCGCCATGTTCCGGTCAGTTTGCCGTCCAGCTTAAGGCCCCCTCCGATCCCATGGAGCGGAATGACGGACGCCGGTTCGGCGATATCGTCGGTCTCCAGCCTGACCTGAACGGCCATCGGTCCGTCGGTTTGAATCCGGCCTCGGATCGTCAGAGACGATCGGGCGGTGCGGGCGGTCGTCTGATCCAGGGACAGTGTTCCATGATCGATCTCGAAACGCATGGCGGCCTCGCGGAGCCGCGCCAGTATTTCGATCGGGCCAGCCTGTATAGGGGCTTGCGTCGCCCCCTCCACCGGCAAAGCCGGCTGGAGCCTCCCCCTCTCGCTCGCCGTGCTCGCTGGTAGACCCCCACGGGCTTGCCCGTGCGGATCTACGGAGGCGGACCCTTTTTGTTCGGTCAGGTGCAGCCGGCCGGATCCGGTCAGACCGGCCGGATCGAGGCCGGCGCCGGTCAGTTCGAGTGCGCCTTCGAGGCGTTGCCGCGCCGGGTAACCTTCAATCCCGACGATGGGCAGAAAGGCCGAAGGATCAAGCTCGCTGAACGTCAGCAACAGTTGATACGGAATCGGGATCTCGGCGGATTCCGGAAGGGACAGCCGGATGTTTCCGGCCAGTTGTCCTCCGAATACGGCGGCCGAGAACTCCGAAAAGGAGAAGGCGCGGTTTTGATAAACGAGAACCGTTTTCAGATCGCCCGCCGGTTTTGATGAGACGGTCATTCCGGAAACGGAAAGATCGCCGCGGACTGTCAGGTCGGGCCACGACCCCGTCGCTTCGCCCGAAAATTGGGTTTTGCCCGCGACCGGGACGGCGCGTAAAAGGCCCGGCAGAAGAGCCGCGAGGTCGTCCAGGGGGAAAAAGGCCTCCACGGAAAGCGCAAGCCTCGGATGGGTCAGGTCGCGGACGGCGCCGCGGAAGGTATAACGGGAGACCGGATCGGTCGCTTCCAACTTTTGGATTTCCAGATCGTGAGATTGGAGGGTCATCTGCGCCGTTACGGACTCCAACTTCTTGTGGAAACCGTTTAGATCCAGCGTCATTCCTTCGGCCGAGACGATCGCGTTGAAGGTTTCCATCCGGAGATCCGGCGCCACGTTTCCTTCCAGGTCGGACAAGGTTAAAACCGGTTTGCCGGCGACCGGTTCGATGACGATGCGGCCGTTATGGATCTCGATCGCGCGAATCACCGCATTGAATCGTCGCGGTTGATCTGCGGAAGGGCTTGAAGAGACTTTTCCAAAGTCCGTCCGGATCGGCAGGAGCGAACCCTCCCCCGTGCGCAGAACGATTTCGGGGCGGATGAAGCTGATTTTTTTGATGAACGTCACTTCGGTCAAGAGGGACCAGGGAGAAACGGTGACCCGTATCTGCTCGACCGTGATCGGCGGGCGGCCCGGTTCGGGGAAAGGCAGTACGACACCCTCCAAGACCGCGGCGGTGGGAATCAGGCTGAGTGTCACGCGACGCAGTGTGACCGGCGTACCAGTCAGATCTTGGATCCGGGCGGCCGCAAAGCGCGTCAGGGATTCCGAGAACAGTCCTCCGCGCAGCAGCAGATGAAACGTCAAGGCGAGGAGGAGAATGACCAACAGGAAGGCGAGAGACTTTTTATACAACCCGTTCTCCTTCGATCACAACGCACAAAAAAATCTGAATTTCCGACGAGAATACCGTAACATAAAGTCCTTTTGTTTGCAAGGGATCGGACGGCTCTTCAGCAGACAGGATCTGCGGACTTATTGTTTCGGGAGAGATGAAAGGGCTTCGCGTGCTGCCGTAAAGTCGGGTTTGAGTTGTAATGCTCGTTCATACTGATATTTCGCTTCCGCAACCTTTCCCTGATCCTTATAGAGATCACCGAGGACGGCATGGGCTGCCGCATCGTCCGGTTTTAAACGAACGACCGTCCGAAATTCCTCGATGGCCTCCATGCGTTTTCCTTGGTTGGCATAAGCCAGCCCTAAGTTGTAATGGGCGTTTTGATAATCCGGGTCCAAGCGGATAGCGGCCCGGAATTCCCGAACGGCTTCCTCCAGCCGCCCCTGCTGAATCAGGCCGGTGCCGAGATTGTAGTGCGTCACGGCCGAGTCGGGCTGAAGCTTCAATGCGGTCTGATACTCCTTCTCGGCATCCTCTGTTCGGCCTTTACGGGAGAGCACATTGGCCAGTTTTTTATGGGCCAGCGCATCGTTGGGGTCGATTTTCAGACCGGTTTGATACTCCTGAATCGCTTCGTCGAGACGTCCCAGTTCTTCATAAACAACCCCAAGGTTGAAATGGGGACTGGCCAGGCCCGGCTTCAGCGTTAAGGCGGCCCGATACACGCGAGCGGCCTCCTCCGGACGCCCCCGACGCTTGTAGACATTGCCCAGATTGTAATACGGCAAGGCCGCCTGCGGCGATTTCCTAACCGTGTCCTCCCAAATCAAGACCTCATCCCGCCACACCCCGTTCCGCGCCACCGTCAGGAGAGACATCAACCCCACGACCACCCCCGCGCCGATGAAGGCCCATCGAACCTCGATCCGGTCGTCCCATCGCGCCTGCGCCCGCCGCCAGAGTTCATGCCCCCCGAGGCTGACCAGCAGCAGGAATCCTCCCGAAGCCAAATAGGCGTACCGCTCGGCCACCGGCGTCACCGACACCCGGACATACGGCACGACCGCCGGCGCCGCCATCCCCAACAAAAACCAGACAACCCCCACCGCCCCAGGGGTCCGACTCCGCCGGATCAGAATCCAAACCAGCAGGAGGGTCCCGCCCAATCCGATCAGCCCATAGATCGCTCCCGCCGGCCCGGTCGGCAACTCGGGCACGAACAGGTTGAGGGGATGGGGAATGAATAACAACTTCAGGTAATAGCCCAGAGCGATGAACAATGTCGTGATCCCATTTCCCTCCGACAGTGTCCCACCGCTCGGGGCGGGCGGCATTCCGACCTGTGCCAGGCGGTAGAGGATAAACGATCCCAGGCCCACGGCCCAGACCCAGATCAAAGGGTCCTTCATCCGCCTGAGGCGGACCCGCCATCGGGTCGCCTCCGAACGGTGAAACAAGACGTCTAAGACCGGGAAGATCAAAAGGAAGGGAATTGCGGTCTCCTTGCTGAACAGACTTAAAACGCAGCCCATGGCAAAGAGGGGAAGTGTGATCCGGGACGTCGCTCCCTGTCGGTACCGGAGGTAGGCATACAGCGCGATCATCATAAACAGGGTCATGAAGATATCGCTTCGGCCCGAGATCCAGGCCACCGCCTCGGCATGAATGGGATGGACGGCAAAAAGCGAAGCGGTCAAAAGGGCGATGCCCTCCGCTTTTTCTTTGTGGTAGAGCCGCAGAAGAGTAACAACCGACAAATAGACCAACAGGGTGGTGAGAGCATGGGCGAGATAGATCGAGAGATGGAACCCGAAGGGGTTCAGACCCCAGATTGCCCGATCCAGTGTGTAACTCCATCCGATTAGTGGACGGAAATACGCATCCGCTTTGAGGGCCGGTCCGTCGATCTTTTGGGATGGAACGGTCGGATCGGGTTGCTCGACGAAGAAAACCGCATCATCCCAGGCAAAGCCGTTGAAGAGCACCGTGGCGTTGACCCCGAGCGATAGAAGCAGAGGCAGGAGCCATCCGAAACGGAAGAGCCGCGCCTCCGCATTCCCCCGCGTTCTTTGCCCGGTCGATCCGGATGCGCCGGGGTTGAGATCTCTCTGCGGTCCTTTAGTCCGTTTCGCCTTTCCCATGGCGATCACTATAGCAAACGAAGGAGAAGGTGTAAACGGTGTTTGCATCTTGCGTGGAAGCCGGTATAAT
This sequence comes from Nitrospirota bacterium, assembly GCA_016201865.1. GTDB lineage: Bacteria > Nitrospirota > Nitrospiria > JACQBZ01 > JACQBZ01 > JACQCA01. The sequence goes on along the minus strand of JACQCA010000062.1, from coordinate 49,985 downwards.
GGACCGGGCATTTTATTTTGCGAGGCCTATGGATGTCGAAGCGATTTGATGATCTGGCGGCCGTGATGGAAAGACTCCGCGGGAAAAACGGCTGCCCGTGGGACAAAGAGCAGACGCGGGAGAGTTTGAAGCCGTTTCTCCTGGAGGAGGCCTACGAGGTTCTCGAGGCGATCGACGACGGCGACCCAGAAATTCTGAAAGAGGAGCTGGGCGATCTGTTGTTCCAGATCTTATTTCATTCCGAGATCGCCGAAGAGCGGGGCGAATTCGGGATCGAGGATGTTCTTTCTTGCGCGATCGACAAAATGACACGGCGGCATCCCCATGTGTTCGGCGCGGCGGCCTCTTCCGGTCGGAGAGGAAAGCCGGCGACGGCCAAGGAGGTTCTGGCCCGGTGGGAGGAATTAAAGCGAGGGGAAAAACGAAACCGCAAACGCAAATCGGTTCTGGACGGAGTCCCAAAGCCGTTGCCGGCCTTGATGCGGGCCTACCAGCTTCAGACGCGCGCATCCCGCGTCGGGTTTGACTGGAAAGAGATGGGGCCGGTCTGGAGCAAGGTGCGTGAAGAGATCAAGGAACTCGAGCATGCGATCGGGACGGGGCGGTCCCGCGAGATTCAGGCCGAGTTCGGCGATCTTTTCTTCTCGCTCGTGAATATGGCCCGGTTTCTGAAGCTTGATCCGGAGGAGGCCTTGCGCAAGGCCAACCGGCGGTTTGTGGAGCGGTTTCATTATATGGAAAAGAGGGCCGGAAAATCGCGCAGCCCGCTGTCGGAGATGACATTGGCCGAGATGGACCGGTTGTGAGAGGAGGCCAAGGCGGCCGAGAGAAAACGGTTAAAGCGCCGTGGCCGTTGAGGTTGCCTTTGCCGGAGAAAAGGGATATGATGAGCGGCATTTATAATCAAGGATGCGCCTGATGCCATTGAGCCATCTGAATGAGAGCGGCCGGGCCCGAATGGTGGATATCACGGGAAAGCCGCAGACCCAAAGGACGGCCATGGCCGCGGGCAAGGTCTATCTGAAACCGGAGACCTTGAGGCTGATCCAAAAAGGGGGCGTCGCGAAGGGAGATGTGCTAACCATCGCGCGAGTGGCCGGGATCATGGCGGCCAAACAGGTCCCGAACCTGATCCCGCTTTGCCATCCCTTGTTGTTGACCGGCGTGGAAGTCTCGTTTAAAGAAGATCCGAATCCGGACGACGAGAATCGCTGCGGCATTGCGATCACGTCCACCGTCCGAACGGCCGGTCAGACGGGGGTCGAGATGGAGGCGATGGCGGCCGTCTGTGCGGCGGCCTTGACGATCTATGATATGTGCAAGTCGGCGGATCGCGAAATGAGTTTCGGCGAGATCATGCTGGTCTCCAAGTCCGGCGGGAAGTCGGGGAGCTATACACGGGAAGTCAAAGGCAAGAAGTGAATGGTCAAGGTGCGGTTATTCGCAAAACTGAAAGACCTGGCTGGTCGTCCGGAACTGACGGTGGCCTTGAGCCGGCCGATGCCGATAGACGAATTATGGCGACGACTGCAGCCGGAGATTCCGGTGATCATGGATTGGGTCAAGGAAAAGAGAGTCCTCGTGGCCGTGAATCAGGAGATGGCAACGGAAGAAACCGTGATTCGGGATGGGGATGAGGTCGGCCTCATGCCGCCCTTTTCGGGGGGAGCGATCGCCTTGTCTGCCAAACCCTGGACGCGGATTCAGACGGAAGATTTCTCTTTGGACGAGGAGCTGCGCCGCATCAAGGCCGTCTCCGGCCGGATCGGGGGCGTGGCCGTCTTTATCGGAACGGCGCGCGACTTCTCCAAAGGACATCGGGTCGACCGATTGCGCTATGAACATTATCCCGGCCTGGCCGAGCGAACGCTGGCCGAAATCCGGGAACGGGCCCTCCGGCAGTTTGAGATCATCGAGGTCTGCATGATCCATCGGAGCGGCGAGGTGCCCGTCGGCGGAAATATTGTTTTGGTCATTGCGGCCGCCCAACACCGCGCCGAAGCTTTTCTGGCCTGCCGCTGGTGCATCGATGAATTAAAGGCGATCGCCCCGATCTGGAAGAAAGAGGTCACCCCGCAAGGAGACGTCTGGGTGGAAGATCGTCCGTGAAGGGAGCATCCGGCCGCGTCTCCCCGTCGTATTCGATTCACGTCCATCTTGTTCCGGTACAGGGTGGACGTTGTTTTATGTGAGAGGCCCGCGGTGTTGCGGTTGTCGGTCGTATTAATCCTCTTGATAGCAACGGCCGATTCGGCATCGGCGGCCGAGACGTCTTATGTCCCGGGAGAAGTCCTGGTCAAGTTCAAGCCCGGCACACCGCCCGAAACGATCGAACGCTTCGGGGCAGAGATGAAGACCGTCGTCAAGCGGAAGCCGAACAGTCTCGGAATTGAGCTTCTCTCCCTCCCCCCCGACCTTTCCGTGGAGGAGGCCGTGGCCGCTTATCGAAATCATCCGGATGTTCTATACGCCGAGCCGAACTATCTCCGGCGGGCGTTTCGTCTGCCCGATGACCCCTTGTTCAACCGGCAGTGGGGCCTCCATAACACGGGCCAGAGCCTTCCCGGCACGGACAACGGACTCGGGCAACCGCTCGCGGGTATGACCGACGCCGATATCGATGCCCCGGAGGCGTGGGATATCACGATCGGGTCGTCGAGCGTGCTCGTGGCCGTCCTGGATACGGGCATGGATTATACTCATCCGGACCTTGCGCCCAACGCCGTGCCGGGCTGGGACTTCGTCGGCACCCAGACCTGCACGGTGGACGCGAATAATAATTGCAACTGCACGCCGGACGATCCCGTGGGCGACAACGATCCTCTGGATAATAACGGGCACGGCACGCATGTGGCCGGAATCATCGGGGCCAAGGGGAACAACGCGATCGGCGTGTCCGGGGTGAACTGGGACGTGGGGCTGATGCCGCTGAAAATTCTCGAGTCCCACGGCTGCGGCAGCGTGGAGGACGAGGTGGCCGCGGTCCAGTATGCCGTTATGAATAAGGCCCGGATCATCAATGCCAGCTTTGGGTCGCCCGGTTTTTCTCAAGCCGAACACGACGCCATTGCGGCGGCCGATAACGCCGGCATCCTTTTCGTGGCGGCGGCCGGGAATGACGGCGCCGATAACGATTCGTTTCCGATCTATCCTGCAGGTTACGATCTGCCCAATGTCATCTCGGTGGCGGCCGGCGATTTCAACGGCCGGTTGGCCTCTTTCTCGAATTTCGGGAAGTCCTCCGTCCATCTGGCCGCGCCTGGAGACTGTGTCTACTCGACGATGCCCACCTTCCCGGTGACGCTCAATTCCGAGGCCAATTGGTTCTGTACGGGGTTTCTCTATGCCCAAAATTATGACTACCTGCCCGGCACCTCCATGGCCGCGCCCCATGTCTCGGGCGTCGCCGGCCTGCTCTTAGCCCGGAATAATTCACTGACTCCCGCACAGATCAAGTCGATCATTTCCTTGACGGCCGATCCGCGGAATTCGTTAAAGGGCCTCGTGGCGTCCGGCGGTCTTGTCAATGCGAGGAAGGCCCTTCTCCGTGAGGCCGGATCGGGCCTTACCGGCGGAAAGGCCGGATGCGGTTTTCCGGCCGGGATCGTGCGTCCGTCCGATGAGGAGCCGACGCCGCCGGTCCAGATCGGGCTTTTCTTTTTCACGCTGTTCTGGCCGCTCCTGATCCCGATGCTCCGGAACCGTTTGCGAAGGCGGGTCAACCGACGGTGGGTCATTTCTGGTCGTCGAGCCGGCGTTGCGTCCGCGGCCGGATTGTTGGCCCTGATGATTTTTTGGCCTCAGGCCGTGTCGGCTCAGGCGGATGATCTGGAAAATATCGAGGAGGACAGCGACCAAGACGACCGCCCGTTTGAGACGTTCCATTCCATAGGTCTAAAATTGGGATATCATCGGTACGACACCAGCAAGTACTTCGACACCAATTCCGGCCTTCTATCCCGGAACGACCTTTCGGGTTTGAGCGGCGAGCTTGAATATCAGTGGCGGTGGCGTGAGGAGTACGGTTTGACGGTGACGACGGGCCGATACGCCCAGGAGGCCGATCTCAAGAATGTCTGCTGTCAACGGATCTCCTTTTCAACCGCGTACGTCCTCATTACGCCGACGCGTTACGCGACCCTTCGGTTCTGGAAACCGGTTCAGTGGTATATCGGGGGCGGGATCGGGTATTACTACTTTAAACGCAAGCTCCATGGTTTGATTGAAGACCGATTGACGGATAACCTGGCCGGCATCCATGCCGTGATCGGTCTGGAATGGCCCGTGATGCAGCAGTTTTCGATTCTCACCGAGGCCCGGTATGCCGTCGCCAACGTCAAGAGCGCCGACGCCTTCGATGATTCCCTCAACGTGGGCGGCTTCAATTATTCTCTCGGTTTAAGCTGGCGGTTTTCTCTCTTGTAGGGGCTCTCGTCGCCCCCTCCATCCGCCTAAGGCGGAATGGAGCCTCCCCCTCTCGCTCGCCGTGCTCGCTGGGCACCTATCCGCTGGCGGTTCTTAGTCCGGCCCTCGGCTCCGGCTTGGGCCTTATCAGACGTAGTGCTTTATGAATTGTCGAACTTCATTATGATTGCCGACAAAAAGGAAAGTGACGGTCTGTTTTTCCCACCGGAATAAAATACGAAGAGCGAGATTGATGCGTAACTCCCAAACGGAACCCCTAAGCTTTTTAAGTCCTGTTCCCAGTGGAATGGTGCGGCTCTCCAGAGCTCGAACAAAGGCATCCACATGCCTTTGAACCTCCTTTTTTTCGTTGGGAGGAAGCCGCCGCAGGATCTTTTCAAATCCTCGGCTGCTTTGATACTCCACTTACAGGTTCCACAAATAGCGCAGAAAGGATTTGGAGTCCTTGAATTTTTTGATCCCTGTTCCCCGTTTTGCTTCTCCGGCCATGCGGGCAATTTCATGCTCACTCACGCGGGACGTGTACACGGTATCAATGGCTTCCCGGACAAGCTGGGAGTAACTTTTCCCGGATGCTTTCGCCGTACGGCGAAGGGCCTGAACTTCCTTTTTCTCCAATAGAATCTGCATGCGGGTCATGACATCACCTCCTGCATTGTGTATAACATGTGTAATGGGAGATGTCAAGACGGTTTCCGTCGTATGGAGCCTGACCGCTAAAAGAGATCATCGTTTTCCTCCGTTTAAATTAATTTCCCGTGGGGGGCGAGTATAAGCATACTCTGAGGGAAAATGTCAACCTACACAAAAGTGGGTTGACATGTCCGATTTTGTTCTTGACTTTACCGCCGCGTTTCTTTAAACTTGATGAAAAATTTATGGTTTGGCGCGCTGAGAACAGAAGATTTGCGGGAGTGCTGTCGTGTTGGACCGGCTGTCGGCAAAGCTGGAAGGTATTTTTAAGAGACTCAAAGGCCGGGGGGTCTTAAACGAAAGCGATCTTGACGCCGCTCTGAAAGAAGTCCGACTCGCCCTTCTTGAAGCCGATGTCCATTTCAAGGTGGTCAGGGATTTTCTCGATGCCGTTCGGCAAAAGGCGCTGGGCCGGGAGGTCCGCGAAAGCCTGACGCCCGGTCAGCAGGTCGTCAAGATCGTCTGGGAGGAGCTGCGCCGCTTGATGGGCGAGACCGTTTCCGGGCCGCCGCTGCCTCTCTCCACGAATCCTCCGACCGTCGTGATGCTGGTCGGCCTGCAGGGATCGGGCAAGACCACAACGGCCGCAAAACTGGCGAATCGTTTCAAGCGGGAAGGCCGACGGGTTCTTTTGGCGGCGGCGGACCCGCGGCGGCCGGCGGCCGTCGAACAATTGGTTTTGTTGGGCCGGCAGATCGGCGTCGAGACTCACCCGCCTCAGGCGGGCCGGCCGGCCGAGGATGCCGTTGCGGTCTGTCGGGAGGCGGCGGCTCTCTCGCGCGCCCGTCACGACGATCTGGTGATTTTGGACACGGCCGGCCGTCTGCATGTAGATGACCCCTTGATGGAGGAATTGAAACGCATCAAGGCCGATTTAAACCCGCACGAAGTCCTTCTGGTGGCCGATGCCATGACCGGCCAGGATGCGGTCCGGATGGCGCTTCGGTTTCATCAAGCGGTCGGCTTGACCGGGATCATCCTGACCAAACTGGACGGCGATGCGCGCGGAGGGGCGGTGCTCTCCATCCGGGCCGTGACTGGTCTGCCGGTGAGGTTTATCGGTGCCGGAGAGAAGCTCGACGCCCTGGAGCCTTTTCATCCGGATCGGATGGCCTCCCGGATCCTGGGCATGGGCGATGTTCTCTCGCTGATCGAGCGGGCCGAGGAGGTTTTTTCGAAGGATCAGGCCGAGGCCGCGGCCGAGAAATGGAAGACGGCGGGCTTCTCGTTCGACGATTTCCGGGATCAGATTCGCGCCGTCCGGAAGTCGGGATCGGTCGAAAACCTGATCGGGATGCTGCCGGGCATGGGGCGACGGGTTCAGACCTCCGCCTTAGGCGGATCGGCCGAGAACCTGCCGGATCGGGAACTGGTCCGGGTCGAGGCGATCATCAATTCGATGACGGCGCAGGAGCGACGCCAGCCCGGCGTGATCGATGGAAGCCGACGAAAGCGGATCGCGCGAGGCAGCGGGACGACCGTTCAGGAGGTCAATCAACTCCTCAAGCGTTTCCTTCAGGCCAAGAAATTAATGAAAACGCTGTCCCGTTCTCAGGGACGGACGGGGATCGCCGGTCTTTTACGATCTCTCTAACACGGACCGTTACTTTATGAAAGGAGTCTTGTTCAGTGGCAACCATGATTCGTTTGACCCGTATCGGCAAGCATAAACGGCCGTTCTACCGCATCGTCGTGGCCGATTCCCGCATGCCGCGGGACGGCCGGTGCCTTGAGATCATCGGCACCTATGATCCGTTGGCCAAACCGGCGGCGGTTCGGATTAAGCAGGATCGGGCCGTCGATTGGCTCAAAAAAGGAGCCCAGGTGTCCGATACGGTGCAGCAGCTTTTCAAAAAAGCGGGACTGTTTCAACCGGTGAAGGCCGCCGGCAGTTCATAGCGGAGGATCGATTGCAGTTTCGCAAGTCTCTGCCGAGTCCTCCTTAAAGACGGCAATCGCAGACGGCGATCCGTGTTCCTCAATCAGGCCGCGATCGCCGACGCCGCGGGGTGTGTGGATGGGGGAGGCGCCGATGAAAGATCTCATCGAGTTTATCGCGAAGTCGCTGGTGGACAAACCGGAAGCGGTATCGGTCAGAGAGACGGAAGGCGAAAAGACCACGATCATCGAGCTTCGTGTCGCCCAAGAGGACCTGGGAAAGGTCATCGGCAAGCAAGGCCGGACCGCGCGATCGATGCGGACGATCCTGAATGCCGCGGGGACCAAGTTGGGCAAACGCTGCGTTCTTGAGATCCTCGAATGAGGGTATGGCTTCGGGTGATAATTCGGGTGATAATTGGGTTGTGATCGGGCGGATCACGAAACCGTTCGGCATCAAAGGCGGGTTTAAGGTCCGACCGCTGACGGAGGATCCGGACCGGTTTCGAAGGCTCGCGAAGACCGTCTTGGAATCTCCCGACGGAACCCGGCAGACCTGTACGATCGCGGAAGTCCGTGTTCAAGCGGGATCCGTGACTCTTTTCTGCCGCGAGATGAATGCCGTCGAGCAGGTGGAGCGGTTCATCGGCGGGACGGTCCGAATCCCTCATTCGGACGTGATCGAACTTCCCAAGGATTCGTACTTCCAGCACGACCTCATCGGGCTTGAAGTTTACAGGGAAGACGGCCGCGGTCTCGGTCGGGTGGAGGAAATCTGGCCGACCGGAAGCAACGATGTCCTGGTGGTTCGGGACGGGAAGCAGGAGCGGTTGATCCCGGCCATCAAGACCGTCGTGATCGAGGTGGACCTGAAACGGAAACGGCTGGTTGTTCGCCCGATGGAGGGGCTTTTTGAATGACGATGAAATGCGATGTCCTCACCCTCTTTCCCGATATCATCCGGCCGGTTCTTGAGCAGAGCATCCTCAAACGGGCCCGGGAAAAGGGGTTGTTGGAGGTTGCGGTTTACGACCTTCGCGACTTTACGGAGGATCGCCACCGAACGGCCGACGATCATCCCTACGGCGGGGGGGCCGGGATGGTCTTGAAGCCGGAGCCGATCTTTAAAGCGGTGGATCGGATCCGGTCATGCGGCGAATCGTTGCGTTTGATCCTGACGTCGCCGCAGGGCCGGCGGTTCACGCAATCGGTCGCTCGGGAGTTCGGTCGGGAGACGCGACGGCTCGTGTTCATCTGCGGCCGGTATGAAGGCGTGGACGAGCGCGTGCGCGAGGGCCTGGAGGTGGAAGAGATTTCCATCGGAGATTACGTATTGACGGGCGGCGAACTGCCGGCCTTGGTCATGATGGATGCGGCGGTTCGATGGGTGCCCGGCGTGCTGGGCGACCCGGAATCGGCCGAGGCCGATTCCTTCGCCGCGTCATTGCTGGACTATCCGCAGTATACCCGTCCGGCGGTTTTCCGCGGTTTCGGGATTCCGGCGGTTTTAACCTCCGGAGATCACGAGGCCATCCGGAATTGGCGTCGGCGTCAGGCCCTCGAAAATACGCTTCGGAAGCGGCCGGACCTGTTCGACGAGGTGGATTTGACCGACGAAGATCGGCAATGGGTGGAGGATCTCAGAAAAGAAACGGGCGGACGATAGGAGGCAGGGATTTATGAACCGGTTGGATCGAATCGAACAAGGATTGAAGAAAGCGCGGATTCCCGTGTTTCGCGTGGGCGACACCGTGAGGGTCTCCGTCAAAGTGATGGAGGGCGAGAAAGAGCGGATCCAGGTGTTTGAAGGGACCGTGATCGCCCGAAAAGGCGGCGGCCATCGCGAGACGGCGACGGTCCGAAAGCTCTCCTTCGGCGTCGGCGTGGAAAAGGTATTCCCGCTCCATAGCCCGATGCTGGAGAAGATCGAGGTGGTTCGCGAAGGACGGGTCCGAAGGGCCAAGCTGTATTACCTCCGGACGAAGCAGGGAAAAGCGGCCAGGATCGCGGAGCGGGAATTTTCGACGGAAGTGCCGGATCGGCGCCCGTCGCCGGTATCGGAGCCGGAACCCGAGCCCGAGACCGAGACGGTCAAGGCCGATAAAAGCTGACGATGGAGGGGACAGATTTTAAATCTGTCCCCAGCCGGTGTGTGAGGATTATCCCGTTGCACGACCCGATCTCCCGGGACGGACCCGGTCCGTCGGAATCCGGTCCGATTGCTTCCCAGGGTCCGGACCGCACCCGCTTCGAACGTTTGGGTTATGCCCGGGGTTTTGAACGCATTGCCGGGCTGGACGAGGCCGGGCGCGGTCCGCTGGCCGGGCCGGTGGTGGCGGCGGCGGTCATTCTCCCCAAGTCCGCGGTTCTTCCCGGTCTCCGCGATTCAAAGAAGTTGACGGCCCTCCAACGGGAAAAATTCTTTGAAGAGATCCATCGCCGGGCGCTTGCCATCGGCGTCGGGATCGTCGGCCATGAAACGATTGATCGGATCAACATCCTGAAGGCCACGATCTTGGCCATGAACCGGGCCCTGGAAAATTTGACGGCGCCGCCGGATTATCTGCTGATTGACGCCTTGACCTTGCCGAACCTTCGGATTCCGCAAAAAGCGTTGATCAAGGGCGACGATCTCAGTCAGACGATCGCGGCGGCCTCGGTGGTCGCAAAAGTGACGCGGGATCGCTTGATGGCGGAGTACGACCGTCGCTATCCTCAGTACCATTTCCGTTCTCATAAGGGATACGGCACGGCGGAACATCTGCGGGCCTTGGAGCGGTTCGGGCCCTGTCCGATCCATCGGAAAACGTTCCGCCGGGTTCGACCGCCGTCGGTGAATCATGAGCCTTGAGACTCGGGCGTTCGGAAGGCAGTGCGAGTCGGAGGCGGCCCTCTTTCTTGAGCGGCGCGGCTACCGCATTGTGGACCGGAACGTCCGCCTGCGGCGAGGCGAGATCGATCTGGTCGCCTATGACGGGGACGTCCTGGTTTTTGTCGAGGTCAAGGCCCGTCGGAATGCCCGTTACGGCGGAACGCCCTGGGCGGTGGACGCGCAAAAACAACGCCGGCTCAGTCATCTTGCGCTGCACTATTTGACGCGGGAACGGTTGCACGACCGTCCCTGCCGTTTTGACCTGGTCCTGATCGAGGGGGGATCGGACCGATCCGTCAAGATCGAGCTGATCCGGAACGCGTTTGAAGCGAGGGGGAATTTCATTTGAGATGATCACGGGACTGAATACCGATGTCGAGTATGAGGGAAAGATCTGTCACGTCCAGACCGAGGACTCCGGTTCCGCGAATCCGACGATCGTCACGATCCTGTTTCACGGCGGCGCGATTCTGGCGACGCGTAAGACCAGCTACGCCGCCCGCGTGAAGGCGGACGGTCTCGCGGCGATCGTGAAAGGGATGATGATGGAACAGCATAAGAAGATGATCCAGGATCTGCAGGCGGGACGCGTGTTGCCGGCGTCGGGCCCGCCGCTTGAGAAGGCCGGCGCGGACCGGGCCTCGACGACGGGCAAGTCCCCGGGGGAACGGCCGGCCGCGGCGCCGGGGAGAGCGAAAAGCCTGGACGATATGATCTTGGATTATCTATCAGCCCGGGAGGAGCGTAAAAAGTCGTAGCGGATGATCCAACTGTTTCACGTCTACAAGTCGTATGGTCGTCACCGTGCGGCGTTGGAGGATATCACCTTTCGGATCGAAAAGGGGGAGTTCGCTTTGTTGACCGGCCCCAGCGGCGCCGGGAAGACGACCCTGCTTAAACTCCTCTTCGGTTTGGAACGTCCGGACTCCGGTCAGGTCGTGATTCAGAACCGAAACATTGCGCGACTGAAAGAATCCAGCCTGCCGTATCTGAGAAGAAGCATCGGATTTATCTTTCAGGATTTTAAGTTGCTTCAGAAAAAAACGGTCTTTGACAACGTGGCCGTCGCCTTGCAAATCACTGCGGCGTCTCCGACCGAGATTCGAAGACGGGTCCTGGAGGTTCTGGAGTCCGTCGGTCTGGAGCATAAAAGGGAGTTGCTGCCGGTGATGCTCTCGGCCGGCGAGCAACAACGGCTCTGCGTGGCGCGTTCGATCGTCGGTCATCCGACCATCGTGCTGGCGGATGAGCCGACGGGGAACCTCGACGCCGATCAGGCGGCCGACATCGTCGATCTGTTGAAGGCGATCAACGCCAAAGGGACGACGGTGGTCGTGGCGACGCACCATCGGGAGATCGTATCGCGGGTCCAGCGCCGGGTGATCGTCCTCAAACAGGGAAAGATCGTCGAAGGGAACCGGTGATGCGGCAGGGGCGGTATTTCGTCCAGGAGGCGTTTTCGAGTCTGCGCGGGAACGCGTCCTCGGCCGCGATCGCCACGGCGGCGATCGCGTTTACGATGATGCTCTTCGGTCTATTCCTGCTGTTGTATTTCAACCTCGATGCCATGGTCGGCGCGCTTCGGCAGGAAATCAAGGTGATCCTCTACCTTCAGGACGGACTTTCCGAGAAAGAGATCGCGTCGCTTCAGGAAAAGCTCCGGGAACAACCCGGCGTTTCAAACGTATCATACATCTCGAAGGAGAAGGCCCTGGACGATTTCCGCCAGTCGTTGGAAGGAAAGGAGATCCTTCTGAAGGGACTTGGAGAAAATCCGCTGCCGGCCTCGTTTGAGTTGACGCTGGAGAAGACCTTTCAGTCGTCCGAGGCCATCCAACGGGCGGCGCAACAGCTCAAGACCCTGAAAGGGATCGAGGACATTCAGTACGGGCGTGAATGGGTCGAAAACGTCAATGCCGTCCTGGAAATCTTGCGAGTGGGAAGCACCCTGATCGGACTGATCCTGGGACTGGCCGCGGTCGTGATTATTTCCAGCACGATCGGGTTGACGGTCTGGTCCCGCCTGGCCGACATCGAGGTGCTCCGACTGATCGGCGCGACCCGCATGTATATTCAGATGCCGTTTCTCCTGGAAGGCGCGTTCTTGGGCTTGATCGGCGGCGCGCTGTCCCTTCTTTTGTTGCGGCTGTTTTATGAGCTGGCCAAAAGCCGGCTGGCCGAGACCAGCGGTTTCCTCGGCAACAGCATGACCTTGATGTTCCTGCCCGCTACGTGGACGATGCTGTTCCTGGCTGCGGGGGTGGGATGCGGATGCGCCGGAAGCCTTATTTCGATTCGACGATTTTTATGAAGCCGATCTGGGTCCGGACGCTGTGCGGTCTGGGGGTCGTCGCCTCGGCGGTTTTGTGGACGGGAATCGAGGTATCGGCGCAGCCCCGATCCGAGACGGTTTCAAAGAAGATCACGCAGGAAAAGCAGGAGTTGGAGCTGCTCCGACGGACGATCGAGCAGCAGCGCCGAAAAAGCCGGGTCGCGACCCAGCGGGAGAACTCGATCTTGGAGAATCTGGAGGCGATGGATTACCAACGGACGCTCAAACAGAAAGAGCTCGCAGTGGTGAATCTTCAATTGGTCGAACGGGATCAAGAGATCGGGAGGCTTGATGGGGATCTCCGATCGTTGAGGCGCGAAATCGACGCCAAGAAGGGGCTTGTTCGCGAGCGGGTCCGGGTGTTGTATCAAGAAGGGCGATTAAATTCCTTAAAGGTCCTATTTGCGTCGAAGGACTATTACGATTTTCTGAAGCGATACGATTATCTGGCTTGGGTCTCCAAGAAAGAGGGGGAACTGCTTCAGAGTTATCAGTCGGCCGTCGCGCAGATGGAACCCAAGGAGACGGCCATGCGCCGGGCCCGGGCCGAGCTCGTCGCGTACAAGACGGAGATCACCCAAAAATTGTTCGAGATTCAGAACGAGAAAAAGAAGAAGGACCTGCTGCTGGCGAGCATCCGAAATGAAAAGTCGACCTATCGGCGGACGATCCGTGAACTGGAAGAGTCGACCTCCCGGTTGAAGGATTTGATCGAGGATCTGGAAAAGCAGCGGAAGGCCCGCCGGGAACACGAAGCGGCGTTGGGATTTGAGGAGCAACGCGGCCGCCTGGGCTGGCCCACGGAGGGTCGGGTGATCACCGCGTTCGGTCGCCAGAAACATCCCAAGTTTGACGCCGATGTGTACCGGAAGGGAATTGAGATCCAGGCCGGTCCGGGAAGTCCGATCCGATCCGTGTACGACGGTTCGGTCGTCTATGCGGACTGGTTTCGAGGCTATGGACTGTTGGTGATTGTGGATCACGGGAAAAATTATTTTACGCTTTATGCCCACGCCGCGAAACTCCTCGTTTCGGCGGGAGATCGGGTCGCCGGCCGTCAGATCATCGGAGAGATCGGGGACACCGGGCTGACCAGCGGCCACGCGCTTTATTTTGAGCTCCGTCACGGAGCGGATCCGTTAAATCCGTTGCTGTGGCTGAAACGGCCATAGATCGGGAGAAGGGAGTTAAAACCGTTTGGGAGGAAAACATAACATGCAGAAGCAACAAAAGACCTGGGTGGGTGTCGCGATCGTCCTATTGGTGACCGTGTTCACGACGGGCATGATGGTCGGGAAAGGGCTTCGCAGCGCGCTTTCGGCCGAAGCCGAAACTTATGAGGAGCTCAAGATATTTGCCGAGGTCCTGTCCGTCATTCAGAAGAATTATGTTGAAGAAAGCAAGAGCCGGGACCTGGTCTACGGCGCGATTCGAGGGATGCTCAATACCTTGGATCCGCATTCGGCGTTCATGTCTCCGGAGGCATACAAAGAGATGCAGGTGGACACCCGGGGGGAGTTCGGGGGGCTCGGAATACAGATCGGGATCAAGGACAACCGCCTGACCGTCATTGCTCCGATCGAAGGGACGCCGGCAGACCGAGCCGGGATTCATGCAGGCGACTTTATCATTAAGGTGAACGAGGAATCCACGAAGGAGATGACGCTGATGGAGGCGGTTCAGAAGATGCGGGGCCCGAAGGGCACGAAGGTCGCGCTGACCATTCAGCGGGAAGGGACCGAGGAACCGCTGGTGTTCAACCTGATCCGGGAAGTGATCAAGATCGACAGCGTCAAGAGTAAGATGCTGGAAAATCATATCGGGTATGTTCGGGTCAGCCAGTTTCAGGAGATGACGGCGAAAGACCTTACGGCCGCGCTGAAAAAACTCAAAGAGGGAGGCATGCAGTCCGTCGTCCTGGATCTGAGAAACAACCCGGGCGGTCTTTTAACGTCGGCGGTTGAAACGACGGAGCTGTTCATTCCTCCGGGCAAAACGGTGGTGTCCATCAAAGGCCGCGACCCGAAGAAGGAAAAAGATGAGTATCTGTCCGGCAACAAGAATCCGTACGACAACTATCCCATGATTGTTCTGGTGAACGAAGGAAGCGCCAGCGCTTCCGAGATCGTCTCGGGCGCATTGCAGGACTGGAGTCGCGCGATGATCCTGGGGACGCAGACGTTTGGAAAAGGATCCGTCCAGACGATCCTGCAGTTGAGCGACGGATCCGGTCTTCGATTGACCACGGCCAAATATTATACGCCGAAAGGACGTTCGATTCAGAATATCGGGATCACGCCGGATATCATCGTTAAATCCATGCCGGTCAAGGGGGCCGCTCCGACGCCGTTCCTGCTGCGTGAAAAAGATTTGGAACGGCATCTTAAAAACGAGGGCGTGGAGCCTCGTCCTGAGAAGGAGACTCAGAGCCCGGCGGCGCCGCCGTTGAGCGAAGCATCGCAGGAGGCGGAGGATGTTCAGCTTCAGAAAGCGATTGAGCTTCTCAAGACATGGGAAAGATTCAAGGAAATTAAGCCGTTGCAGACAGTTAATTAATCTGTAAAAAAAGACTTGACTTCACTAAGATTATTGTGTAAATTGGCACTCTGTTAAATAGAGTGCTAATGGTCGGTTGCGTCGAATGACGATGTAGCCGGGTCTTATTCAAGAAAGGGGGAACATGATATGACTGTACAGGCCGCACAGAAGAAAGGGGAAGTGGGGATGAAGTTTAGACCGCTTAAGGATCGCGTGTTCGTGAGCTATTCGGAAGAAATGGATAAGACGGCGGGAGGAATCTATATCCCGGAGGCCGCTAAAGAAAAGCCGCAAAAGGGCAAGATCGAGGCGGTGGGCAGCGAGGTTAAAAATCTTAAGGTCGGCGATGCCGTCCTTTTTGACAAATATTCGGGCAGCAAGATCAACATGGACGGGACGGACTATCTGATCGTCAAAGAGGAAGATGTCTTAGGCGTGTTTGAGAAGTAAGACGCTTCGATCATAACCAGTCTCAATCATCACACAACCAACGGAGCGTGATTCGCTTCGTTTCAACGAAACGGAAAGAGGTGGTTTTATGGCAAAGCAGATGTTGTTTAGTGACTCGGCCCGCGCGGCCGTGCTCCGGGGGGTCAATCAATTGACGGAAGCGGTCAAGGCCACGTTGGGCCCCAAAGGAAGAAACGCGATGATCGACAAGAAGTTCGGCGCGCCCACGATCACGAAGGACGGCGTGACCGTCGCCAAAGAAGTGGAGTTGAAAGATCCCTACGAGAACATGGGGGCGCAACTGCTCAAGGAAGTGGCCAGTAAGACGAGTGATGCGGCCGGAGATGGAACCACAACCGCAACCGTTCTGGCCTGGTCGGTTTTTAAAGAAGGCGTGAAAAGCGTGTCGGCCGGCGCCAATTCCATGGAGCTGAAACGAGGCATCGATCGGGCGGTGGAAGTCGTGATCGAAGAGCTCAAAAAACTGTCCAGGCCCTGCCAGACCAAAAAGGAAATCGCGCAGATCGGCACGATTTCGGCCAACAGCGATAAAACCATCGGTGAACTGATCGCAGAGGCGATGGAAAAGGTCGGCAAGGATGGCGTGATCACGGTTGAGGAAGCGAAAAGCATGACCACGACGCTGGACGTGGTCGAAGGGATGCAGTTCGATCGCGGATATCTCTCGCCGTACTTCATCACCGATCCGGAACGGATGGAATGCACGTTGGAGGACCCCTTCATCCTGATCCATGAGAAGAAGATCAGCGCGATGAAGGACCTTCTGCCGATTCTTGAGCAGATTGCCAGGATGGGGAAGCCGTTTGTGATCGTTGCGGAGGAGGTCGAAGGCGAGGCGCTGGCGACCCTGGTCGTGAACAAGCTTCGCGGAACGCTTCATTGCGCGGCCGTAAAGGCTCCGGGATTCGGAGATCGGAGAAAGGCGATGTTGGAAGACGTTGCCGTTCTGACCGGCGGGCAGGTGATCTCGGAAGAGCTGGGTCTGAAGCTTGAGAACGTGAAGATCACGGATCTCGGCCGAGCCAAACGGGTCAACATCGATAAAGATAATACGACGATCATTGAAGGCGCCGGGGATTCGGCCAAGATTCAGGGCCGGGTGAAGCAGATCAAGGCTCAGATCGAGGAAACTACCTCGGATTATGATCGCGAGAAGCTCCAGGAGCGGCTGGCCAAGATCGTCGGCGGCGTGGCCGTGATCAACGTCGGCGCGGCGACCGAGACGGAGATGAAGGAGAAGAAGGCCCGGGTGGAAGACGCCCTTCACGCGACGAAGGCCGCGGTGGAGGAAGGAATCGTCCCGGGCGGCGGCGTGGCCCTTCTCCGGTGTATCCCGGTTCTCGATAAGCTCAAACTTGAGGGAGATCAACAGGTCGGCGTCAACATCGTCAAGCGGGCTCTCGAAGAGCCGATCCGGCAGATTGTGATCAATGCGGGCTTTGAAGGCTCGGTCGTGGTGGAGCGGACCCGTAAGGAGAAGACCAACGTCGGGTTCGATGCGATCAGCGAGACCTATGTGGACATGGTCGAGGCCGGAATCATTGATCCCACGAAGGTCACCCGGACGGCCCTTCAGAATGCGGCCAGCGTGGCCGCCCTGATGCTGACCACCGAGGTGATGGTGGCCGAGTTGCCGGAGGAGAAGAAGATGCCTCCGATGCCCGGCGGCGGTGGTATGGGGGAGATGTACTAAACACGTCGGTACGTCGTGAAGCCCCCGTCGCTTCTTGCGGCGGGGGCTTTTTGTTAATCCGGTTTAAAGAAGATCAATGATCAATTGACACCGCATGGAAAGTGGTATAAAATTTCCCCACTTGACCATGGCAATGAGGGGCAATAAGGAAAGGGGATGTTCATGTCAAAACCGTTTAAGGTGGATGCGCAGAGCTGGGACCAAGAAGTGTTGAAGGGGAAAGGGCTGATGATGGTCGATTTCTGGGCCGTGTGGTGCGGACCGTGTCAAATCGTCGCCCCGATTGTGGATGACCTGGCCCAGGAATATGAGGGTCGGCTGCGTGTATTCAAACTGAATACGGATGAAAATCCGGAGGTGGCCAGCCGGTATCAGATTATGGGGATCCCGACGCTTCTTTTCTTTAAAGATGGAAAACCGGTCGACAAGATCGTCGGCGCGGCCGCGAAGAAACAATTCAAAGATAAGATCGATTCGCTTCTGGCGGCGGCGTAAAGGCCGGGCGAGTCGCATCATCACGGTTTCGGGACTTCCATGCTGCGCGAACTGCGCATTCGCAATTTTGCCATCATTGATCGTCTCGAAATCCGGTTTGATCCGCAACTCAACGTCCTGACGGGGGAAACGGGTTCCGGAAAATCAATCCTGGTGGATGCGGTGGATCTCCTTCTGGGGGGTCGCGCTTCCGCCGAACAGATCCGAACCGGTTGCGATGAGGCCGTCTTAGAGGCGGCCTTCGAGATTTCCCCTCAAAGCCCGATTTCCCATCAACTCATTGAAACGGACATTCCCGGTGAGGGAGGCGACGATCTCATCGTCCGCCGCGTTCTCGCGCGTTCCGGTAAAAGTCGCGCTTATATGAACGGGCACCTTGTGACGATCGGGCAGCTCCAGCAGTTCGGCGATCTGTTGGTGGATATTCACGGACAGCACGAACATCAATCCCTGTTGCGGTCGGACCAACAGTTGTTTTTGTTGGATGCGTTTGGAGAACGGCTGCCTCTTCGAGAAGAATACCATCGTCACTATCTGACCTTCCGAAAAACGACCGATGAACTCACCGCATTGCAGGCCCTGGAGCGGGACCGCTTCCAACGCGAAGATCTCCTGAAGTTCCAGATTCACGAGATCGGCTCGGCGCAACTTTCTCCGGGGGAGGACGGCCGTCTGGAGCGGGAGCGAACCGTTCTGGCGAATGCCGAGCGGCTGGCCCTGTTCGCGGACGAGGCCTATCGGCGCTTGTATGCGGCAGACGGCGCGATCTTAAGCCAGATGGCGCAGGTGGAATCTTCGATCGATGCGTTGGTCCGCACGGACGAACGGATGAAGAGTATGGCGGAGTCCTGTTCCGGAGCCGTGGCCCAACTCCGGGAAATCGCGGAACGATTACGGGATTACAAAGAAGGGATCGAATACGATCCGGAACGTCTGGAACGGATTACGGATCGGTTGCATTTGATGGCCTCGCTGAAGAAGAAATATGCCCCGAGCGTCGAGGGGATTCTGGAGTTGCATCAAAAAATTCAGGAGGAACTTGCGATCTTGTCCGCGCGCGACGAACGTCTCCAGTCTCTGCAGGAGACCCTGGATGCGGGCCGGGTAAAATGCGCCGAGTTGGCTCAACGCTTGACGAAGGGACGGATTCGGACTGCGCGCTTGCTTGAGAAGAGAGTCGAGAGCGAGCTCGGCCAGTTGAAAATGGGCAAGACGAGGTTTGTGATCCGGATCGAGTCCGGGCGCGGGGCGGACGATTTCGGCCCCGCCGGTGCGGACACCGTCGAGTTTCTGGTGGCGCCCAACCCGGGAGAAGAGCCCAAACCGTTGGCTCGGATTGCGTCGGGCGGAGAATTATCGAGAATCATGTTGTCGCTCAAGACCATCCTGGCGTCCGCGGACCGCGTTCCGACGCTGATTTTCGACGAGGTGGATGCCGGTATCGGCGGGAGCGTGGCCGAGGTCGTGGGCCAACGGCTTACAGAGCTGGGCCGGCGCCGCCAGGTCTTGTGCATCACGCACCTTCCTCAGATCGCCAGTCAGGCGTCGACCCACTTCACCGTTGAGAAGTCCTTATCCGACGGCCGCGCTGTGACAAAGGTCAAGCGACTGGAACGGGAGGATCGCGTCGAGGAGATTGCACGGATGCTCGGAGGCCGTCAGATCACCTCCACTGCCGTCCGGCATGCCCGGGAGATGTTGAATCCGCTCGGCGAGCGATGACGGGAATCCTCAAACGGTCATCATGACCAGAATAACCGATAAGAGGATATAAAACGGCAGAAATTTCGGCGGCGTGACAAACACCTGTTCAATAAAGAGATAACCCGTCACAAGACCGATCATGAGAACAATCGCTGTGCTGCCCATGTGGTTCTCCTTGAAAATGGCATGATCCGTCCACACCGTTCAGGCGGTGAGAGGCTGGACCGGTTGAAAACGTTTCGGAAGGATGTCGTCCCCTTTTTCCTCGATGATCTCCAGCAAAAGCTGAACAAGATACGGGTCGAATTGTTTGCCGGAGCATCGCTTCAACTCGGCCACGATCTCCTTGACCGGCAGGGCCTTCCGGTACGGCCGGTCCGTGACCATGGCATCAAAGCTCTCCGACGTAGACACGATACGCGTCAGAAGGGGGATGGTTTCACCTTTTAAACCGTCCGGATATCCGGTTCCATCGTAAAATTCATGGTGATGGCGGATGATGGAAACCACGTGGTGAGATAGGCCGATGGGCGTGACGAGATCCACCCCGATCTCGGGATGCCTTCGCATCAAGAGGAGTTCTTGTCTCGTGAAAGAGCCCTCCTTATAGATGGTTCGCACGTCAACCCCCAGCTTCCCGATATCATGCAGATAAGCGCCGATCTGCAAGTCGCGTTGCTCCGCTTCACTTAAGTTAAGCCGTTGGGCCAGCAGATTTGAGTAATAGTTGACCCGGCTTGAGTGTCCGTGCGTAAAGGGATCCTTATTTTCGAGAGTTTCGGACAAGACCCGCACAAATTCGAGGTAATTTCCGGAATCGATCGGCCCGCCCTGTGTGACCATCCGTGAAAACATCTCTTTGAGTTTCTCGAGAAAAGCGGGTTGATCGGTCATCGAGCCCCGAATCTCATCAACGGTGGCGTTGCAACCGACCATTTCACCCAATTCCGTTAGAAAATTAGCCAGCTGATCCCGTTGCGTCTTTTTGGCCAAGATCCGGTTGATGACCGATATGATCTCGGTGACATTGAACGGTTTCAAAAGATAGTCGGCGGCTCCTAAGCGTATCGCATCGATGGCCGTTTTAAGACTTCCATACCCGGATAAGATCACCACTTCCACACTGCTTTTCTTATGTTTAATCTCGCGAAGAATATCAGTGCCTTGAAGTCCGGGCATTTTAAGATCCAGGATGACCAAGTCTACAGGGGTTTTACCGATCATATCGAGGGCCTGATTTCCATTTTCGGCGTTATAGACCCCATAGAACGGTTTTAGAATCATGTTGAGTGCTTCCCGGGGACCTGCTTCGTCGTCAACGATCAAGATGCTGTGGCGCGGTTCCATCGAGTACCTCCATTTGGGGTTCTGACTGTATTGAGTCTCCTGGGCATGAGGAAGGTTTTATCGCTTGTAAAAATGATATGCAACTCGCGTACCGTGATATCGTTGACCTCGGTCTAATAGGAGACCACTTCGAGAGCTTGATTTTTAAAGGAAAAATTTATCAATCGAGATCAATGTATTCGATAGCGGAAACTAAGAAAGCCTTGTGATGTTCAGTTTTGTACATATGGATGGCGCACTTTAAA
Organism: Nitrospirota bacterium; assembly: GCA_016201865.1. Taxonomy (GTDB): domain Bacteria; phylum Nitrospirota; class Nitrospiria; order JACQBZ01; family JACQBZ01; genus JACQCA01. Next base: position 29,292 of record JACQCA010000062.1, on the reverse strand, counting down.
TAATGATCGATAAATCATAAGGATAGGTTTTAGACGGGCTGTGTTCAAATTTGTTTATCCAGCCTGTTTTGGGATGCCATCGGTCGGCGTTTTCAACCCATTTTCAGACGGTCGGACGAGGATTTTGCGGAAGAAGAAGTTTCAGGGTTGCTGTTTGTCGTAATTCCAAGCATGTCCATCTTATATTTAAGGATTCGCCGGGTGATTCCAAGAAGACGGGCGGTCTTGGTTTGGATATAATCGGCTTCCTTAAGGGCGGACTCGATGATTTCACGTTCAAAGGATTTTACGGCGTCCACCAGAGAGAGACGGCCTCCCAGGGCTTCTTCTTTAAACGTGTTGGTTTTTCGACGGGTTCGAAGCTGCATGGGCAAGTCGTTTACCCCAATGACTTGATGGGTGGACAGCGTGACGGCCTGCTCGATGACGTTTTCAAGCTCGCGGATGTTTCCGGGCCAGTCGTACCGCATCAAGTAGGCCTGCGCCTCTTTGTTGAGCGATTTCGTCTTCAGGTTGTTCTCCTTCGATTTCTTGTCCAGGAAATCATTGAGCAGCAATGGGACATCTTCCATCCGCTCGCGCAGCGGCGGCAGATGGATGGAAAAGACATTGATCCGGTAGTAGAGATCCTCGCGGAAGGTTTTGCGACGGAGGGCCTCTTCCAGATTTTTATTGGTTGCGGCGATGAGGCGCACGTCCACCTGGACGATCCGGGTTCCTCCGATCCGAGTGAATTCTTTGGATTGGAGCACGCGCAGCAGTTTGGCCTGTGTGGCCGGGCTGAGTTCGGCGATCTCGTCCAAAAACAGCGTTCCGCCGTTTGCGGCTTCAAACTGGCCCAGCTTCCGGCCGGCGGCGTCGGTAAAGGCCCCCTTTTCATATCCGAAAAGTTCGCTCTCGATCAGGCTTTCCGGGATTGAGGCGCAGTTGATGGCGACAAACGGCCGGTCGCGTCGGACGCTGTTGTAATGCAAGGCCCTCGCCACCATCTCCTTGCCTGTGCCGCTTTCGCCCGTAATGAGAACCGTTGTCTTGGCATTCGCCACCTGTTCAATCTTGAGGAAGACCTCGCGCATGATCCGGCTCTTGCCGACCAGATTGTCGGGACGGTATTTTTGGCTTACTTCGGACCGGAGATAGAGGACCTCACGTCCCAGGTTATAAGAGGCGATGGCGTTGTCGATCGTCAATCGCAGTTCATCAATATTGAACGGTTTGTTGACGTAATCCGTTGCGCCCATCTTCATCGCTTCCACGGCCGTTTTGACCATTCGGGTGCCGGTGAGCATGATGATCGGGAGGGACGGTTCGATCTCACGGAACTGTTTTAAAAGAGTCAGGCCGTCAGAACCCGGGAGCAGGATATCCAGAAGGATCAGGTGAGGCGGATTCCGATAGAACCGCTTAAGGGCCTCTTCACCGGTGGCGGCCCAGAGAAGACGGTAGTCTTGTCCGAGAACCATCTTGAGTGACTCGGCAATACCGGCCTCATCGTCCACGAGCAGAATCGTCTTCATCTCTTTTTTTCCATCGGAGATCCGTTTATCTTCTATAATTCTACCGCTTCGGCTCATTCCTGGCAAGTTCGCGAAGGATCGACTCCACCTGTTTGAGTTCCTCGCCGTAACCGGCCCAGTTGCCCTCTTTGAGGTAGGTCTGGGCTTTCTGGAAATGGGTCAGTGCGGATTGAAGCCGCTCCCCGAGCGACAGCCGTTCCGGAAGACCGCCGGCCGCCTCCGGAGCGGCCCGTTGAGTGGCGGGCTTTCCTCCGAAGATGTTCGACAGCGCCGTTTCGAGATCGTCCGCCATCGAAAGCTGGTTTCCGAAGGTGACGATCACACGGCGCAATTCCGGCAAGGAGCCGGCCTCGGCCGCCAAGTAGAGCGGTTCGATGTACAAGACGGAATTCTCAATGGGGATGACCAAGAGGCTGCCCCGAATCACTTGCGAGCCGCGCTGATTCCAGAGCGTCAACTGCTGCGAGATCTGGGCGTCTTGATCAATGCGCGCCTCGATCTGGCGGGGACCGTAGATGAGCTTCTGTTTCGGAAACAGAAAAACGATCAGTTTCCCATAGTTTTCCCCATCCGAGCGGGCCGCCAGCCACGCGGCCATATTATCCCGCCGGGCCGGGGTGTAGGGGCTCATGAGGATGAATTCCTCTTTGGTCTCTTTCGGGAATTTCATGATCGTGTAATACGGCTCCATCTCCTTTTCTCCTTGTCGCGGAACGGTCCATAGATCCTCGCGGTTGTAAAAGATCTGCGTGTTCTGCATGTGGTAGGTGGCAAAGAGCTGGAACTGGATCTTAAACAGGTCTTGGGGATAACGCAGGTGCGCCCGCAGGTCCGACGGCATCTCCTCCATCGACTTCAACAGGGAGGGGAAGATCTTGGCGTAGGTCTGAACAATCGGATCCCGGGGATCATTGATGTAGAAGTCCATCGTTCCGTCATAAGCGTCCACCACGACCTTGACCGAGTTGCGGATGTAGTTGCCGATTCCGCGCAGGGGTTGCGCGTAGGGGAAGCGGTTGCCGGTGGTATACCCGTCCAGGATCCAGACCAGCCGCCCGTCTCGGGTGATGACCATGTACGGATCCCGGTCATACCGGAGGAAGGGAGCGACCTGCCGGGCGCGTTCCAGGACGTTGCGGTAATACAGGATTCGGCTCTCCGGGAGGATGTCGTTGGAGAGGAGGATCTTCATCGAGCCGAAATAAGCGGCGAACAGGAGTTTGCGACCCAGCGACCTGATCGGAACGCCTCCCCGGCCTTCATAGACGGAGTATTCGTTCTTGTCCCCCATGGGATAATCGAATTCCTGTGCGTTCGTCTTCACGAAGACATAGGCGTTGGCGATCTCACTGTAGTAAATCTGGGGACGGGTGACGGTGATATCGGAGACGGCGACCGGGGGGATGTCCTTCAGCAGGAATTCGGGCAGCCCCTCTTTCGAAATCCGGTTGACCGGACCCATCGTCACGCCGTATCCGTGCGTGTAGGTCAGGTGCTCGTTGATCCAGTTGGCCCCGCCCGGGAGGTTCTGGTCGTTCAGCTCCCGAGGGGAAAGCATCACCTGCCGGTATTCCCCGTTGATGAAGTAACGATCGTTGTCCACGTCCACAAAATCGTAATAGGTCCGGATCTGTTGGAGCTGACGGTAGGTGACCAGCAGAGGGCGATGATCCCAGAGGCGGACGTTTTTAATCGTCAGGTGGTTGCGCGCCAGGTCGGCCGGGGTCAGCGTTTCCTCGGCTGGAAAGACCTCCTCCTGAATGTTGTTCAGCCCGTACGCCAAACGCGTGGCCGCGATGTTTCTCTCAATATAGGGCCGTTCCAATTCAATCTCATTCGGGAGCACCTTGAACCGGTGGAGAAGATCGGGATAGATGGAGCCGCCCCCCAAGCTGACCGTCACCAGCAGTCCCAGTGCGCCCAATGGAAGAAACCAGCCGCGCGTGAATCCGCTGACGGCGATGACCGCGCCGACGAAGACGGTTAGGAAGGACAGCCCGGAGAGCACCGGCAGGCGGGCATGGATATCGGCGTAAACGGCTCCGGCGACCACCCCGTGGTGGGCGGATAACAGATCGTAGGCCTCGAAGCGATAGCCGGCCGCTTTCACGATGAAAAAAAGTCCGACCAGCAGAAAAAGATGGCGTCTTGGAATCCGCGCGATGGATAATCCCTGCGGCGTCAGCGAGATTCCCCCGTGGTAGATATACAGCAGGCCGGTGGCGATCAGGGTTAAGATGAGAAGGGCCGAAAGCATTCCCTGGACATATTCAAGAAACGGCAGTTGGAAGAGATAGAACCCGATATCCTTGTTGAAGACCGGTTCCGTCATGTTGAACGGGGCAGAACGGGAGAAAAGGAGATAGTCCTCCCAACGGGCGGCCCCGCTCATTGCGATGAGAAAGGCGAACACCGCCGAGACGATCGGGATCAGTTTGCCCAGATAGGAATCAATCTGCAGGCGCAACGGCAATGCAAGCAGGTCGCTTCCTTGAAACCGCTGGGGCGACCGTCGGTACCGATGGGACACGGCGAGATTGAGCAGCATGAAAAGGAATGCGATCAGACCTGCGGCCAGACCCACCGCATATTCGGCTCCCAGGGTGGTCAGCAAGACCGATGCCTGACCGATCTCCTCAAACCAAAGCCAGTTGACGTAGAGGGCGAGGAGGTTGCTTGAGAATGAAACCAGAAGAAGGATCAGCAGAAGAAGGATCAGATTTCTAACGGTGGACACGGAAATCGTCCTTTAGGATCGGGTGCCGGAGATCAGGACCACGGTGATGTTGTCCTCGCCGCCTTTTTTATTGGCGAGTTCGATGAGCCGTTGACAGGCGGCCGGGAGGTCTTCGGGAGAACCGGGGCGGTTTAAGCGCATCTCTTCTTCCGTCAGAAGATTGCTTAAGCCGTCGGAACAGAGAAGAAAGGCATCGCCGTGGACGAGCGGAACGGTCTTCAGGTCCACGTCGATCTTCGCATTGCTTCCCAAGGCCCGCGTGATGACATGCCGGAGCGGATGCTGACCGGCCTCTTCCATTTTGAGGAGTCCCTGGGTGATGTAGTCGTTGATCAACGAATGGTCCTGGGTCAATTGTTGGATCTTGTCGTCGCGAATCAGGTAGGCGCGGCTGTCGCCCGCGTGGGCGATATAGGCAATGTCCTCATCGATCAGGCCCGCGACCATCGTCGTGCCCATGCCGGCGAGCTTGGGGTTGGAGCGGCTGGTTTGATAGATTTTTTCGTTGGCCAATTTTCCGGCCGCGACCAGCCGCTTGGCGGGCAAGGAAAGATTTCGGTCGACATCGACGGGCCAGGTGATCTCGGACGACTGCGCGGTGGTCTGAATGAAATCGCGCATCGTGTCGACCGCCATATGGCTGGCCACTTCTCCTGCCGCGTGGCCGCCCATGCCGTCCGCCACGATGAAGAACCGGAGATCCGGAAAAACACCCCAGGCGTCTTCATTGGAAGAACGGACGCGGCCGACATCCGACTGCCCAAAGGCTTTGATCTGCATCGCCACGCATCCTTTATAACATATTTTGTATACGGGATCAATTTAATCATAATCCCGGACGCCCTTCGGCCGCCAGGCGGGTGAGATCACGGTCTTGTGGGGATCGCGCGTGAGCAGCGTGCCCCACCGGACGGTCCAGCCGCCGTGGCGGTCGTTGATTCCGTCCATCGCGGCGATCAGCCGGCGGCGTTTCCGGTCTGCCTCGAAAAGCGGGATCTGGCCTGCATCCCGGCTCAGTCCGGACAGGCTCACGCCGACCAGCCGCACGGCTTGTTGGAGACGGACGGCTCGAAAGATCCGTCGCGCCTCCAGGTGGATCTCGATGCCGTCATTGAGAAACGTCTTGATCCGGCGCTGTCGTGTGAAGGTCTGAAAGTCGGCGTACCGCAGCGTCAGCGTCACGACGTTTCCGGCCAGCCGGTTCCGTCGGGCCCGCCGTCCGACCATTTCCGAAAGATGGAGCAGATGCTGTTCGATCTCTTCCGGTCGCGAACTATCCCGTGCCAGCGTCATGCCGTGGCCGATGGACTTGGCCTCTGGTTCTTCCTCGGCCGGAACGACTGGGCGGTCGTCCTGTCCCTGACCCATCGCCTTGAGCGAACGGCCGATGATTCCGAATCGTCCGGTCAACCGTTCCAACGGGGCCCGTCCCAGTTCACCGCAGGTCCGAATTCCCATCTCGGCCAAGGCCCGCCCGAGGTTGGGACCGATCCCGCACAGCGCCTTGACCGGCAAGTTTTCGAGGAAGATCGGCAGATTCTCAAGTTCAATCCGGACCAACCCGTCCGGTTTTTTAAGACCGCTCGCCAGTTTGGCCAACAGCTTGTTGGGACCGATGCCGACCGAGGCCGTAAGCCCGGTTTCCCTCCGGACGCGGTGTTTGATCGCGGCCGCGATCGATTCGCCGTCGCCGAACAGGGTCCTCGAAGCCGTGACGTCCAGGAAGGCCTCGTCCACCGAGAAGACCTCCACCGTTGGGGTATAGTCCTGATAGATCTCGACCAGCCGTCGGCTGACGTCGATGTAGCGGTCGTGATCGCCGGGAACGACGATCAAGCCCGGACAGAGCGCGCGGGCCTCCGGCAGCGTCATGCCGGTCTTGACGCCGAACGCGCGGGCCTCGTAAGAGGCCGTGAGCACGACGGTGCGGGCATTGGCGCCGCAAACGGCGACCGGCCTACCCGATAGCTCCGGATGGACCCGTTGTTCGACCGAGGCGAAGAAGGCATCCATGTCGATATGGAGAATGGTGCGGGGCATGGTCTTGAGAATCCGTCTTGTGATGATGAAGGCCGTAGCGATTATCGGCCGATCTCGTCCGGTTCCAAGATCAAAGGACGATCGGAGGGTTGAAAGCCCTCCGGCGACCATAAATCGAGTTGTGCAGGCCTGACACGAGTTTGTGACAGGATGGAAGTCAAGGGCCGGCCTTGGAGGAGCAGAAACGGCGCGGCGCGCTTGAGAACGACGCCGAGGCGCGTCAACGACTGCGGGTCGGTGACGACCAGAGAACGGCGAAGCTCGATGAGCCGTCGGGCCGAGGTCGGGCCGATTCCGGGCACGCGCAGCAGCATTTCGTAGTCGGCCTTGGTCGCATCCAGCGGGAAAAATTCCGGATGGTTTGCGGCCCAAGCCATTTTGGGATCGACCGCTAAGGGCAGGCGGCCCTCGGCATTGAAGACCAGTTCCGTCGGCGAGAATCCGTAGAACCGCAGCAGCCAGTCGGCCTGATACAGGCGGTTTTGCCGAAGCAGGGGAGTCGGCGGAAGATGATCGAGCGGCGTGTCCGGGACGGGGGAGAAGGCGCTGAAGTAGGCCCGGCGCAGACCGATCTGTTTGTAGAGCCGGTCGACGGCGGCGAGGAGATCGTGGTCGGTTTCGCCCGCTGCGCCCACCACGAACTGGGTGATCTGTCCCGCCGGAATCCGGTCGGGGTCGGCATCCTTAACCCGCTTCACCCAGACCATCCGGGTCAGCATGTCGTCCAAAAAACTCTTCTTTGCCGAAAGCCGCGCCAGATGTTGCGGGGTGGGGGCCTCGAGATTAAGGGAGACACGGCTTGCAAGCCGCGTCGTTTCCTCCACTGCGGCGAGAGAAACCCCCGGGAGGATTTTGAGATGAATGTAACCCCGAAACCGGTACCGGGTTCGGAGAATCTCGGCCGTTTGGACCATTCGCTCCTGCATCGTGTCGATCTTTTTTGTAATACCGGAAGAGAGAAACAGCCCGTCCACGAGGCGTTTTTGATGAAGCGTCATAAAGGTCCGGGCCAGTTCTTCCGGCGAGACGTACGTTCGGGGGACGTCCCGGCCGGCACGGTGCTCGCAATAGAAGCAGTCGAACTCGCAGATATTCGTCTGGAGGACTTTGAGCAGGCGAACTCCGCCTGAGGCGGACTTGCCGCCGCCCACGGGGCTGATATGAATGCCGCCGGGAAGGAATTTCCCCGAGCCCTTTACGACAGGATTGCGATGGTGTTGATAGGGATCTGGAATGCGCTGAGGGGTAAAACAGGACGGTGCGGACTGGTTCGCCGAGAGTTCATGCTCTTGTAAGGCGCCGTCTCCCAAGATGCCGAGCTTTTGCAGGATGTCCATGGTGTTTTCCTTTTGACCGCTTCTTACAGGGGACTCACGGCCATTAATTTCCAGGCTGATGTTACGGCATCATACGTCAGCTCATACAGATTCACCCCATCCGTCACGGCAAAATGATAGAGGGCTTTCTGTCCGTCCCGGACTTTCCAGGTAAACGTCACTTTCTGAACGACGTATTTGCGCCCATTCCGGACGAACCATTTGGGGATGATCGTTCCCTCCGGCTCGAAGACGGCCCCCACTTTTATGGGTTCTCTAATCTCGGTCAGCATATTTCTCAACTCATTTTGCGGATAATGGCCATCACCTTCCCGACGATGCGGACCTCCTCTTCTTCCGGTCTTACCACGATCGGTTGCATGCGGGCATTCGCCGGTTCAAGCCGGATCGTCTCACGGTCTTTGTAAAACCGTTTCACCGTGGCCTCGTCGTTGATAAGCGCCACCACCACATCGCCATTTTGGGTTTGAGTCCGAGGTTGGACGACGGCATAGTCGCCGTCGTGGATGCCGGCCCCGATCATGCTGTCGCCGGTGATCTTTAGGACAAAAGCCCCCGCCGGCGCAATCGCTCGATCCAGTTGAAGATGGCCTTGAACCTCTTCCATGGCCAGGAGGGGCGTTCCGGCCCGGACCCGGCCGACCACTGGAAGTGCGACCGTTGACCCGGCGGTTCCTCCCGACCATCCGATCACTTCCATTGCACGGGAGAGTCCTGGTCGGCGACGAATATAACCCTTGGTTTCCAGAGCGGATAGATGTTTCTGGGCCCCCTTGGGTCCACGCAGGTGAAGATGTCGGGCGATTTCCCGTACCGTCGGCGGAAAACCCTTCTGCTTGAGTGATTCCTTGATGAAGGCGAGGACGCCTTCCTGGCGAGGGGTTAACACGTCCTTCATGACAGTAGGCCTACAAATGTAGACCTACCCTACCAGACCCGAAACCCATTGTCAAGCATGGGAACAGATCCTGTCTTCGAGAGGGACCCGAAGCCGATCAGCCGGCCTCGATACGTCCGTCCACCATCCGGATCACCCGATCCGCCTGGGCCGAGAGCTTTTCATTATGGGTGACCAGGATGAAGGTGTTTCCGAATTGTTTATTGAGTCGCTTCATCAGTGAGAAGACTTCATCCGAGGTATGGCTGTCGAGATTTCCGGTCGGTTCGTCGGCGAGAATCAGGCTGGGTTTTAAGATCAACGCGCGGGCCACGGCCACGCGCTGCTGCTCGCCTCCGGAAAGCTCGCCCGGCCGGTGCGAAAGCCGCTCTCTTAGGCCGACCTCCGATAAAAGCTCAGCCCCCTGTCGTGCGGCCTCCGGTCGCTTTTGGCCTTGGATCAGCGCCGGCATCATGACATTCTCAATCGCCGTGAATTCCGGCAGGAGATGGTGGAACTGGAAGACGAATCCGATCTTTCGGTTTCGGAATGCGGCCAGTTGATGGTCGTTGAGGGCGAACAGGTCCTGGCCTTCGAATTCGACCGTTCCGGAGGTCGGCCGGTCCAGGCCGCCCAACAAGTGGAGAAACGTGCTCTTCCCGACGCCGGAAGCCCCGACGATGCAGATCATCTCTCCCCGTGAAACCTCCAGATCGATCCCCTTGAGAATCGGCAGCGGCTGGGGCATATGAAACGTCTTGGCGAGGTTCGTGACCTTGATGACGATTGTCCCGGTCATTCGTACCTCAAGGCCTCGGAGGGATTCAGGCGCGCGGCCTGATAGGACGGATAGAGCGTGGCGACGAAACTGATCGTGACGGCCGAGAGCGAGACGACAAGGACGTCCAGCGACCGGATCTTGACCGGCAGGTGGCTGATGTAATAGATATCGCTCGGCAGCGTGTAGAAGGACTGGAGGAGATAGCAGACGAGATATCCCAGCGGGATGCCGATCGCCGTTCCGACCCCGCCGATTACCAGCCCGTCCACCATAAAGATCCGCATCACCTCCCGCCGGGTGGCGCCCATCGCCTTGAGGATCGCGATCTCGCGGCTTTTTTCGACCACGATCATCGTGAGCGTGCCGACGATGTTGAAGGAGGCCACGAGAATGATCAGGATCAGGATGATGAACATCATCATCTTCTCGAGCTGGAGCGCAGAGAACAGGTTCTTGTTCAGCTTCATCCAGTCCCGCGCCCAGTAGGGGAAGCCCAGTTCAAGCTCGATGGCCCGAGAGATCCGGTCGGCGGCAAAAATGTCGTCCACCTTCACTTCGACGCCCGTCACGACGTCGCCGAGGTTGAAAAAATCCTGGGCCGTTCCGATCGAGATGTAGGCCAGCGTCGAATCATATTCGTACATGCCGGAATCGAAGATGCCGACCACCTCGAATTTGCGGATCTTCGGAATGATCCCGAGCGGCCCCGGCGTCCCGGTGGGCGAGATGACGTTGATCGTGTCGCCTAAAAAAGTCCCGAGACGGCCGGCCAGCTCTTTGCCCACGATGATCCCCGGCTTCGGGGGCGTCGTCTCGGCCGCGGCGGTTGACGACGGCCTCAGATCGTCCAGCGAGCCCTGGACCAGATTCTTCCGGATGTCCGTCACGGTTCCTTCCAGCGCCGGATCGATTCCGCGCAGAACGACGCCGTGCACGCTTCCTTCGGACGTCAGCAGGACCTGATTGTAGATGAACGGCGTGACCGCAACGACGTGCGGAACCTTCTGGACTCGTTCGAGGACGGTTCGGTAGTCCTTCATCGTATCATGCGTTCGGTCCGAGATCACGATATGCGAATTGGTTCCCAGAATCTTGTCGCGCAGGTCCTCTTTGAATCCGGTCATGACGGCCAGCGTCGCGATCAGCGCTGCCACGCCCAGCGTCACGCCGCCGATCGAGATGATCGTGTTGAGCGAGATCGACCGATGGCGCCGCTTGGCCTTCAGATAGCGCAGGCCGATGAAAAGCTCGTAGGGGAGGTTCATGATTTCTCCGTCCGGAGTTGCGGGAAGAGAATCACGTCCCGGATCGAGGTCTGGTTGGTGAGCAGCATCACCAGGCGGTCGATGCCGACGCCCTCGCCGGCCGTCGGCGGCATCCCGTGCTCCAAGGCCCTCAGATAGTCCTCGTCCATCGGATGAGCTTCGAGGTCTCCCGCCGCGCGGCTTTTCATCTGGTCCTCAAAGCGTCGGCGCTGGTCCTGAGAATCGTTCAATTCCGAGAAGGCGTTCGCCAGCTCCAGCCCGTTGATGAAGAGTTCGAACCGGTCCGTCAGCTCCGGGTTCGACTCCTTGCGTTTTGCGAGCGGCGATATTTCAGTGGGATAGTCCGTGATAAAGGTCGGCTGGATCAGCGAGGGTTCGACGACGGCCTCGAACAGCTCCTGTTGCAGTTTGCCTCGTGAGGGTTTTCCCCGCACCGCGATTTTCTTCCGGTCCATGAAGGCCAAGAGTTTCTCGCGGTCGTTCAGGATCTCCTCGGAACGGGCGTCCGTCTCCTTTGCAACGGCCGACCGGATCGCTTCGTGAAACGACAGCCGTCTCCACGGCGGAGTCAGGTCGATCGTGTGGTTCTGGTAAGGAAAGATCAATGCGCCCAGGACCCGCTTCGCCACGAAACCGAACAGCTCCTCCGTCGTCGTCATCAGGTCAAAATAATCGGCGTAGGCCTGATAAAATTCGAGCATGGTGAACTCGGGGTTATGAACCGTCGAGACCCCTTCGTTTCGGAAGTTCCGGTTGATCTCATAGACCCGCTCCAACCCTCCCACGATCAGCCGCTTTAAGTACAGTTCGGGCGCGATTCGAAGATACAGGTCTATCCCCAGCGTGTTGTGATGCGTGATGAACGGCCGCGCGGCCGCTCCGCCCGGGATCGGCTGCATCATCGGCGTCTCGACCTCGAGAAAACCGCGTTCGTTTAAAAACTCCCGGACGGCCGCGATGATCCGGCTTCGCTGAATGAAGACGCCGCGAACGTCGGGATTACTGATGAGGTCCAGATATCGCTGGCGGTAGCGCGTCTCGACATCCGTCAGGCCGTGCCACTTCTCGGGAAGGGGGCGGAGCGACTTGGTCAGCAGCACGAGCCGTTGAACCTGGAGCGTGAGTTCCCCCGTCCGGGTTCGGAACAGGATTCCGTCGCACCCGATCAGATCGCCGATGTCGAGTCGTTCGTAGACGGCAAGGTCCTTCTCGCCGAGAAACTCCTGCTTAAAGTAGACCTGGATCCGGTCGGCGGCATCCTGGATATGGGCGAAGGCCGCTTTTCCGAATCGTCGGAGGGTCATGATCCGGCCGGCCAGGGCGCAATGAACCGGCTCCTTCTCCATTTGTTCTTGCGTGCGGGTTCCATAGGACTCGGCGATCGTGGCGATGGAATGGGTGGCGCGGAGCCGTCCGTTGTAGGGATCCGCGCCGAGCGCGCGCAGTTCGTCCTGCTTCTTGAGCCGTTGCTGATACTGATCGTTTTCCGACATTCCCGATGGGTCCTTTGTGAAGGTTTCTTGTTTAAGGTGGATGGATTATACAGGCATTTTAAAAGAGCCGTCAAGCAGAAGGAAGTGGCATGATGACGCGGGACGTTATTGCTATTCCGGATCCATCCACTGAACTCAAAACTGTTTTCTGCTCCTTGGATTGCTCTGGCCACGGCCTTTTTATTTATCGTGCATCCGATCCAGACCCAGGCCGTGACCTATATCGTCCAGCGCTTTGCTTCGTTGGCCGCGTTGTTCTATCTTCTCGCCGTCGTCTGCTATTTAAAATGGCGCCAATCAGAACTCACGACTCAAAACTCAAAATTCAAAACTCCCAAGAGCCTGGCCACAATGGCGGTGCGGTTTGAAACGTCCGTCTGATGCATGGTGCTCTTAAGATAATCCCTGATTTGGGATTGACTCGATCGGCATCCAGGGTGTATAAGAACGACGCACACTCAAAAAGGGAGGGCGGCATGGCGACGGTTGAAAGGCGGTCGAATCCACGGTACCCGGTACGGCGGACCGTTCGATATGAAACGGGCGTTTCAGTCGAGGCGCTTGTCCGCCCCAAAGCCTCTCGATGGTTCGAGGGGCGACTCTGTGATATTAGTGCGGGAGGGGTATGTTTGACTACGGCGCGGCGCTTGAAGCCATCCACGATCATCCGAATTGAGTTTCCTCCTTCGGATCCGCCGCCGATGCCCTCGGCCTTGGCCGAAGTGCAGTGGGTCCGGCCGAACGGCCGGAGGGATGCTTATCGGATCGGGACGGCTTTTCTATTATCGTCCTCAAAGTAAGCCTGGTTCGTGAAGAGGTCATCGCGGCACAGTCAAGGCTCGGCGGTCCGGATACGTTCCCCAATGCCGGACCTCAACCATAAAAAGGAAGTGCAAGTGAAAAATGATCAGATGACGGAGTATGTCTACGATCCGCTCCGTGGGTTTTTACCCAAGGTGACGGCCGGCAATATTCCGTTGAACGGCATCTGTTTTCAGGAGATGAATCCCTTTTTGAGAGCCCTCCTGGTGACGGACGGGACCGTGACCAAGTTTCTCGAGGCCTATTTATGGGAGCCCATCCGCGTGGAGAAGCTGTTTCAGGAAGAGACCCGATCGGCATCGGCCGTTCCCGAATTGGAGCTCAAATCGGGGGATGCCGTCTTGCTGCGCCGAATCCTTTTGCGCGGGGTCCAAAGCGGCTGCGTCTATACCTTTGCCGAATCCCATATCCGAATCGATCGGTTGGATGTCGGCATTCAGAACGACCTGCGTCAAGGGCGACTGGGAATGGGCGAGCTCCTGCGCGACCGGCGGCTCGAAACCTATCGGGAGATTTTAGATTTTGGAACGGAAAAGGCCGGGAAGGAGTTGTCCGCCTATTTTGAAATCAAAGAAGGCGACCCGATTTATTTCCGCCGATATCGGATCAGCGTGAAAGGCAGGCCGGTGATTGTGATCGCCGAAAAGTTTTTTGAGCGCCATTTTACCGGCCGACAAGGAGCCGGTTAGAAGAAGGCATCATGAAACGATTAAGTCGGCACTGTCGGATGGCTATGGAGGTTTTTGTCATGGCGGCCCTGTTATCGGGCTGCGGCGGCGGAGGTTCGGGCGGCGGTTCAGGAAACCCCTTGCCGTTTCCGGCGACGCTTTCAAGCATTCAGCAAAATATTTTTACTCCAAGATGTGCGAGCTGCCATGTTCTGGGCGGAGCAGGGTATGTCGGGACCGGTCCACGCGGCCTTGATCTATCGACGCAACCACTCGCATACGCTAATCTGGTTAATATTGACAGCGTTCAGAACGGCTGCGGACCGACTTCGAATCAGCCATGTGGTGTACGGGTCATACCGGTCGATCCCAATAACAGTTACCTCATTAGGAAACTCGAAGGGAGGGATATCTCGTCCGGAACCGATCAAATGCCGCGATCCGGCTGCTGCCTGACCCAAACCGAGATCGATGTGGTCCGACAATGGATTTTGGATGGGGCGCCTGATAACTAAAAACAGAAAGCCGCCAAAGAGATAACCCTTTGGCGGCTCGGCTGGCATCAAAGCGGTTCATGCATGAACCGCTTTCTTAGCCCCGTTGCTCTGCGTCTCCGGATTTCTCCGGATTCGCTCTGAGCAAATGAAAAAACACCTTTTTCTGGAGGGAATAAGGTGATTATTTCAGAATCGGATTAATGCAAATTGCATGCGAGGGCAAGTTTAATGGAAAGGAATGGAGAGTATTCAGGGAGATTCTATAAGAAAAGCAGAATGATCCGGTTTATCTTTAAATGATCGAGAGCGATGAGCGATATTTTGTTTTATGTGATGCTCTGACAATTATTGTCGCAGACTATGAAGTCAGGTACACGATGATGGTAGCGTGACGATTCGCCTTGGGGGCTAAAAAAAGAAATGGGCCATCACAATTGTCTGGTCGTTGCGAATTTCCGGGGTCTCTTTATTGATCCGGTACTGTAAGATCACCTCGGTAAATGGGTAGGGATAAAGATCCATGCCGAACGTGTACCGATTCAGCTCATCTTTTGAAACGGCGCGGTCGGGGTCGTACCGGTCGTATTTCAGTTTAGTATTGATTCCACGGATCGGTCTGAAATCCAACTCGGCATAAGAAGCCGAACCGGTTCGCTTCGCGCCGTTGGCCGTCCGATCCTCGACATGGAGACGGTCCCGCTCGCCCATCACGGTAAACAGTCCCAGTCGCAGCGCGCCGTAGCCGCCGACGTAGTCGTCTTTTTCGGTGCCGGGCCGGTTATCGTAGATCGAACCGGCCAGCCAGACGCGGTTGGTTTTGATTCCGCCGGTTGCGGAGGCGCCCTTTGCGTGGCGGTCCTGGCCTAACGTTGGACTTCCGGTCGATCCTTCCGGACTATTGAAGACGGCGGCATTGCCGAACCAGTCGGACTTTGCAAACCCGGCCTCCACCCCGCTGACTTGTCCGAAACCGAATGGGCCGAAGCCGAGCTTCTCTCGGATGAAAGAGGTGTGATCGTCTACTTTCAGGCCGTAAGGCGGTATAAACCGGCCGATTTTGATGTCCGAATTGAAAGGCAGGCGCTGAATCAATAGAAACGTTTCGCGGCTTCCGGAGGCCTGGACTCCGTCTTGGTAATAAAGGGTGAAATAATCGGTCGGTATAAATGCGATATAAAGATCGGCCTGCATCGGGAAGAATGAATCTTTGTACTTCGAAGCGGACTCCTGTCCGGCCCGAAGATAGGCGAATCGGAGGTCCGTTCCGAATGAGATATAGGGATTGATCCGGGCGGCCTCGATCGCTTTCTCGTTATCCTCCGTCCTATCGTTAAGCGGCAGTCGTTCGATCGAAAATTCGCGGCCGTGCTCGTTGCGCATGCCGCCGCCGTCGGGGTTGACGTGGCAGGCGCGACAATCGAGGGTCTTCAGGAGTTCGTCATGCGCATGTCCCTCGTGCAGCTCGGATCCGAACTGGATTCCAAACTGCGGCAGGGCCCAGGATCGTTCGGTCGAGTCGATCAGAGCAAGAGTCATCACGATCAAACCAACGGTTCGAGTCATCATGAAGCGCTCCTGAGGTTAAGATTCCTTCCCGAATCGAAATCAATCAAAGGCCGGTCAGGTCCTTTTTGAGGTCCTCATCGACTGAACCAGATAAGCATTGATGAACTCATCGATCTCGCCGTCCATGACGGCCGAGACGTTTCCGACCTCGGTATTCGTCCGGTGGTCCTTAACCATCTGATAGGGCTGGAAGACGTACGAGCGGATCTGGTTTCCCCAGGCGATCTCCTTTTTCTCGCCCACAATCGAGCTCATCTCCTTTTCCTTCTTTTCCTGTTCCAGTTCATACAGCTTGGCGCGCAGAAGTTTCATCGCCATTGACCGGTTCTTGTGCTGCGATCGCTCGGTTTGGCAGGCCACCACGATGCCGGTGGGGATATGCGTGAGCCGTACGGCCGAGGAGACCTTGTTGACGTTCTGCCCGCCCGGCCCGCTGGACCGAAACGCATCCATCTTAATCTCCTTTTCGTCCAGCTCGATCTCGGCGTCGTCCTCGATATCGGGATAGACGAAGACCGATGAGAAAGAGGTGTGGCGGCGCTTGTTCGCGTCGAACGGAGAAATCCGGACCAGGCGGTGGACGCCGGCCTCGGCCTTGAGATGGCCATAGGCATAGTCGCCGATCACCGAGAAGGTGGCGCTCTTAATTCCGGCTTCTTCGCCGGGCTGGAAATCGATCAGTTCCACCTTGTAGCCGTTCCGTTCGGCCCACCGGTTGTACATTCGGAACAGCATCTGGGCCCAGTCCTGCGATTCGGTTCCTCCCGCGCCGGGATGGATCGCCACGATCGCGCTGTTCAAGTCTTTGTCGCCGGACAGGAGCATCTCGACCTCCAGGTGACGGATCTCGTCCTGAAGGGTTTTAAGCGACTGGGCGATTTCGGGGTGAAGGGAAGCGTCCGCCTGTTCATCGGACAACTGGAGCAGCACCGATAGATCTTCCTGAAGCTGCTCCAGCCGCTCCCATTTCTTTGCCGTTTTTTCAATGTGGGTCTTTTCCTGGGAGACCTTGCGGGCGACCTGGGCGTTGTTCCAAAAATCGGGCGCGGCTATCCGGGATTCAATTTCTTGAAGGCGGCTTTGAAGGCCCGGCAAGTCAAAGATGCCCCCGGAGTTCGCTCATTCGGGTCATCAGGGCGTTGAGCGTGGTCTTCTCTTCTTCAAGCATTTGCAGGCTCCTTAGGGTCGATCCCTTTTCGCAAAGCGAATAGGATCATTAACGAGATTATTATAACACAAACATAGGCAAAAACATCACCGTACCGCGTATAGAACGTGGTCTGCGTGCGCAGTCGGACGGTGTCGGCCAGCGCGGCCTCGACGAAGATGCCGGTTGTCTTTTGAATGCGGCCGGTCCGGTCGATGAAGCCCGATATGCCGGTGTTGGCCGCGCGCACGAAGGGGACGCGGTTTTCCACCGCCCGGAAGACCGCCATTGAAAAATGTTGATAGGGCGCGGACGAGTCGCCGAACCAGGCGTCGTTCGTGATCGTGGACATAACCTGCGCGCCCTCTTTTACAAACTGCCGGACGTGATCCGGGAAGATCACCTCGAAACAGATTACGGTGCCGAGATTCGCCTCCCGGAGGTGGAACAGGGTGTCGTCCTGTCCCGGCAAGAAATCGCCGATCCCCTCCACCATCTTGTCGACGAAGAACAGGATGGTCGAGAGCGGAACGTACTCCCCGAACGGGACGAGGTGCATCTTGTCGTACCGGCCCATCACCCGGCCGTCGGCCGAAAGAAAATAGGCGCTGTTGAACATCCGTAGCCGGTTCCCGACGGTCGTCACGGCCGGGCTGCCGAACAGAAGAGGAACACCCTCGGCCCGGACCAATTCGATCACTTGCTGCTGAAAAAACTTGTCCTCATCAAATAAAAACGGCATGGCCGCTTCCGGCCAGACAATGAGGCGGACGGATTGGGAAGCGAGATCATGGGTCAGCCGCTCATACCGACCGATCGTTGCCTGTCGGAATCGTGCATCCCATTTGACGTCTTGAGGAATATTTGCCTGGACCACGCCCACGCGCAGTGTCGGCGGCTCGGAGTCCTTGTCCTCCGACAACCGCCAAGCCCCGTAACTTAGGTCCAGTGCGACGATCAGAACGGCGGCGGCGACCGCGATCCATGCGGATCGGTAAAGGCTTCGACGCCTGAACGCGAGAACTCCTTCCGCGACGGCGGCATTGACGAGCACCACCAGAAAGGAAACGCCGTACACGCCGGTGATATCCGCGATCTGGATCACGGGCAGCGAGAGATACTGCGAATAACCCAGCGACGCCCACGGGAAGCCGGACAGCGCGTAGGTCCGAAGGAGTTCCAACGCGGTCCAGAGGACCGGCGCCGATAAAAAAAACGGAAACCCGAGACGCTGTCTTAGGAAAACGATCAGCGTTGCAAATACCGCCGCGTAAGACGCGAGATACAACACAAGCATGAACATAAGGGGGTAACTTACGAGGGCTGGAAGCTTCCCGTACCGAATCATGGTATTCGTAACCCAATGGACCGTTCCAAGGAAATAGATCATGCCGGTCAGTCCGCCCAGCCAAAAGGATCTTCGGATCGACTGGTTTTCGAGCGCGAGGAAAAGAGGGACGAGCGCGACCCAGGCGAGGGATTCAAGATCGAAGCGGGGAAAACTCAGAAAAGACAGGACGCCGCTCAGGAAGGCCGGTCCCCATGGAGACAGGTTCGTCATCGAAGATTCCGTCGGTTGCGGGGGCGGAACGCAGGGTCAATCACGAAGAGGCGGACTTACTCGCGTGTATGATGATCGATGCCCATGTAGGCATTGATGAACCGATCGATACGGGCCTCATCCGGTTGGTCCATGGTATCGATTCGTCCCCAGGCCGTCAGCGCGATGGGGGTTTTCATATCGGGATAGGGCGCGACGATCACCTTTTTGTATTTCGCGGCGAGCTTTTCCAACTGGGCGATCCAGGCATCGCAGTTCTTGCAGTTGTACTGAATCATCACGCCGCCGTCTTCGAGATTGTGCACCTGGAGTTCGTTGGGAATGGGCGTCTTTGATAGGCCCCAGTTGGCAATGAAAGGGAGGTGCGGGCCGGACGTGGGTGGGACGCTGTTGTAAGGCACGTGCGGATCGGCGGCCCGTTGGATATGTGTGTTTCCCAAGATCGGGACTTCACGGCCCGGAGGTTCGGATTTTTTGGACGTTGGGGCCTGGGCGGCGGCCATCGTGCTCCCGAGGCTTCCGGTCGTCAAAAAAACAAGCGCGAACAGAAAAGTATAAAATTGCATGGGCCCGAAGATATCATAAGCCTGCGGTCCGTGTAAAGTGAATTTTTAGGTGGAGATTCGGGCGGCCGTCCGGTCGGGAGTGGACGACTATGACGGCAGTTTGCCGCGGTGGCGGCTTAAGCCCTGCCAGGTTCCAAACCACCGGTCGCCGTTCTCATCGAAGACGATCGAGAAGACATTGTTGTCCACCAGGCCGTCGTCCGTCGAAAAATTCCGCCACCGCCGTCCGTCATACCAGCTCGCGCCGCCGTTGGTTCCGGCCCAGATGTTCCCGTCGGAGTCCACCGTCAGGGTGTGAATGAAATTCCCGCCGAGGCCGTCCTTCTTCGTGAAGGTCGTCCAGGTTTTCCCGTCGAAGCGCGAAAGTCCCGCGCCCCACGTCCCGAACCATTTGGCGTTGTCGTTCCCGACCGCGGCCGCGATCACGAAGTTCGCGTTGGCCCCCGCGTTCTTCTTGCTCGGGTCCATGTGGTGCTGTACGGAAGACGAGGAATAGGACGAAGAGGGATAATCGGCGCCGGAGCCCGCTTCTTCGGCGGAGGGAACGGCCGAGACGACCGGTTCGGTCGGCGCGTCATTTCCGGAGGCGGTCAAGGCCTTCGGCTCGACCTCGGCGCCCAGCCCGTCTTTATGCGTGTAGCCGGACCATCGTTTCCCGTCAAAACGGTTCACGCCGGACTCGGTGCCGAACCAAAAGACATGGTCGTGATCCAGGGCGATGGCGTAGACCCATTTGTCGAGCAGGCCGTCCTTTTCAGTGTAATTCTTGAATCGATGCCCGTCGAAGACGCTGACGCCCTTCCACGTGGCGATCCACATCAAATCTCCGTCGAAGACCATGTCGTAGATCCACTGATCCCCCAGCCCATCCGCAACGGTATACGTCTTCCAGGTCTTTTCGTTGTACCGGGTCAGGCCGCCTCCGTAGGTCCCGATCCATTTGTTGCCCTGTTTGTCGACCTTGAGCGTGTAGATCCCCTTGCTCAAAAGGCCTCCGTGGGTCGAGGCGGGCGTGAAGATCTCGTGGCTGTCCGGCGTCTGCGTGTCGTATCGGATCATCCCGTTGGACAATCCCATCCAGAGATGACCGCCTTCAAGGGCCATCGCCTTGATGTTGGCGCCGGTCGTAAAATTGAGCCACGGCGTCTCATTCGGAGCGGCGCCGGTCGGTTGGGGAACGGAAGTTTTGGGGGCGGGCGGCGCTTCCGGCTGTTTTGCGTTGCAGGCCGTCAGGCCCGGCAGCACGGTCAGGGCGATGAAGGCGACGATCAGGCGATGGAACATCAGTCATTCTCCAGGAAAACCTTGATTGTCGTCGAAAAACGGACGATCATTCCGGTTGACAAACGGGGATGAAGTTGTTAGTATTCTACACAACTTTATATCTGTTTGCAAGAAAAGGGCGGCCGCCGCACGGCCCCCCGGATACAATAAGCCGGCTCACGGCTCTGCCGTGAGAGTCGCGGGGTCGGGGGGCATCGGAGGACCGTTTCCGATTTTGCCGCACGGGCCCCTAGTTATAATAAGGGCGGATAGCTCAGCAGGCAGAGCATCCCGCTTACACCGGGAAGGTCAGGCGTTCAAATCGCCTTCCGCCTACCAGATTCGCCGGAGGCGAAGCGGAGCATTTAAGCGGTAGAGCAGTGGAACATTGGAATAGGGCGATCACGGTTCAAATGCGCTCCAATGCTCTATTGCTCTATTTGTTGTGAAACGATGAATGTCGGGGCCGTAGTTCAGCTGGTTAGAACGCCGGCCTGTCACGCCGGAGGTCACGGGTTCGAGCCCCGCCGGCCCCGCCATTTTTTCATGCCCATGGTAAGCGAGCGTCCGGCTTTGCCGGCGCGAGCGCGGGGGGCATGTGAGGACCTTGTTTCTTCACTGCCGCAGCGGCCCCCCGATTTCAACAGGTAGAGACGGTGCCGTCCTTTGGTACGATTGACACAAGCGTAGTCGACCTTATTCTTTCCGCCAGCATCATTACCCAGGCCGTGCTCCTCGTCCTCCTTCTTTTATCGCTCGTCTCCTGGGCCATCATCTTTCAGAAATTTTTAGTGTTCCGGAGGGCGGCGGCCGAGGACCGGCGATTTCTGTCGCTCTATTGGAAGGTCGAGGACCTGATCGAGCTGCGGAAGGCCGCCATGCGGTTGAGGCTGTCGCCCGTGGCCGGGGTCTTCCTGGCCGGTTTGGAACGGCTCGATCCCACCTTCTCGTTGAAGACGGAGGACGACCTGAGAGGGATGGACGAGCCGGAGCGGGCGGCCGGTCTCAAGATCCTGGAGCGGACCTTAAAGCGGGCGGTGGACGAGCGGATCGGAGCGCTCGAGTCTTATCTCTCGTTTCTGGCCACGACCGGGAATGTTTCTCCCTTCATCGGTCTCTTTGGAACGGTTTTGGGGATCATCTCGGCCTTTCAGGGCATCAGCCGTCAAGGAACGGCCAGCATCACGGCCGTGGCGCCCGGCGTCTCCGAGGCCTTGGTGGCCACCGCGGCCGGTTTGCTCGCGGCCATCCCGGCGGTGGTCGCGTTCAATTATTACGTCAGCCGGATCCGGATCGTGGCCTCCGGAATGGAGACCTTCTCGAACGAGTTCTTAAGCCTTGTGGAGAAACGGGTCGTTCAGTCGAGGACGTCGCGCAAGGCGGAGTCGGCGAAGGCAGGTTCCGAATGATCAACGGAACACAAGGCCGGCGATTCATGTCCGAGATCAATGTCGTCCCCTTGGTGGACGTGGTCCTGGTGCTGCTGGTCATCTTCATGGTCACGGCGCCGCTCCTGTACCGGGGGTTGGACATCGACCTGCCTCGGACGGCCGCGAACACGATTGCGCCGGAGGAACGGGTCGTTTTAACCGTCACCAAGCGACGAGAAATATTCATGGACAAGGACGCTGTCCCGTTCGATCGGCTGGCCTCCGCCTTGGAGGTCCTCAAAAGCCGGTCGCCGCAACCGGCCGTTTATCTCCGCGCGGATCGTGAGGTGCCGTACGGCCTGGTGGTTTCCGTGATGGACGTGGTCAAACGGTCGGGGATCGAACGGCTGGGGATGGTGACGGAACCCCTGCCGGAATCCGGCGGCGATCAGCCGGGCGGGGCTCGCCGTTAATGGCGACCGACGCTCGATGGTGCAGGACCGATGGATAGGCATGCCGGCGTCAGTCTGAAGAGGATGCTGGTTTGGTCGGCCGTGTTTCATGCGGGCCTCGTGGTCCCGATGCTGATCGCCGTTCTCGTCGGTTCGCCGCGTCGCTTCAGCCCGGATGCGTATCAGGTGGATCTGGTGAGTCTTCCTTCGTTTCCGATTGAACCCGCCGTCGCGGTGAAAGAAAGCCCCGCGGCGCCTCCGCCCGTTCCGAGACGGCCTGTGAAAAAGGTCGAGGCGCCGAAGGATCCTGCCCGTCCCCGGATCGAGTCCGAGAAAAGGCCGATGGTGAGGTCGAGCCCGCCGCCAAAACCGATCGAACCGGCGGCGGCCGTTCCGCCGTCGGGCCGGAAGCCCTCCGAGCCTGCGGCCGCGATTCCGCCTTCGGGAGTGAAGGTCGAGGCAAAGATCGAGGCGCCGGGTTTCAAATATCCGTATTATCTCATCCGCATTCAGGAGAAGATAGGAAGCTATTGGTTGCCGCCGCCGCTCGAATCGACGGCCGAGAGGAGGGAGGCCGTCGTGAGTTTCGTTTTATTTCGGACCGGGATAATCGACGAAATCAAGATCGAGAAAAGTTCGGGAAACGCCTTCATGGATCAAGCCGCTCTACGAGCGGTTTATCAGGCCCGGCCGATGCCGCCCTTTCCTCAAGGAAGTTCGGATGAGCCTCTCAAGGTCCATTTCAGTTTTTCGCTGATGAAAAAGAGCTGACGGGGCATGGCTCGAGGCGGGATCGTCAAGGCCGGTTGGCCGCTCCTTCTGATTCTTGCATGGGTCGGAGTCCGTCAGGCTGAGGGGGCCGAGGTATTTTTAGGCGTGGCCCGTTCGGAGGCCTCGCGAATTCCGCTGAGCCTCATTCATGTGGCGACGCCGTCGGTCTTGGCCCGGCATGCCAATGAGATCCGGACGGTTCTGGAAGGCGACCTCCGTCGGTCGCAGATCTTTCGCATGGTCCATGCGCCGTTTTATCCGGAGCTGGCCGGCGGCGAGGCCCCCTCGGCCGAGTTGGTTAAAAAAGTCGGGCGGGAGGACGTGCAGGCCGTGGTCTGGGTGTCGCTCGCGTCCAGGGAAGAGAGCCTGGCGCTGGAGGGCCGGGTGTACGACGGCGCGACCGGGCAGATGGTGATGGGCAAGCGGTACGTGGGCGAGGCGCAACATCTCCGGGTCCTCCTGCACCGTTTTTCGGATGATATTGTCCTTCAGTATACCGGCGAGCGAGGTGTGGCCGGAACCCGCGTGGTTTTCTCTTCCAACTTGACGGGAAGCAAAGAATTGTATTTAATGGACTACGACGGATATAATGTACGGCGAATCACGAACGACCGGAGCCTTAACCTTTCCCCGAGGTGGTCCCCGGACGGCAACGGGATTACCTACACGTCCTATCGCGGAGGGAGGCCCGCCATCTATACGCTGGATATGATGACCGGACGGCTCTCAAAGATGATCGAGTTTGAAGGACTGAATATTTCACCGGCCTGGTCGCCGTCCGGAAACGAGTTGGCCTTCGCAAGCAGCATGGACGGGCCGACCCGGATTTACCGGGTGAATCGGGAGGGAAAGGAGCTGCGGAGACTGACGATGGATCAAAGCGACAGCCTGTCGCCCGCCTGGTCGCCGACCGGGACGGAGATCGCGTTCACCTCCAATCGGGGGGGGAGCCCTCAGATCTATATGATGAACGCGGACGGGACCAATGTGCGTCGGCTCACGTTCAGCGGCGATTACAATACGTCGCCGTCCTGGTCGCCGAAGGGAACGGCGATCGCGTATGCCTGCCGCGTGGACGGCCGGTTGCGAATCTGCGCGATCTCGCCGGACGGCGCTAAACTGGCCCAGTTAACCGATGGACCGGGTGAGGATGAGTCGCCGACCTGGTCGCCCGACGGGCGGCATCTCGTCTTCAGCTCGACCCGTATCAGCCCCGGAGATCTTTTCATGATGAACGCGGATGGAACGGAGCTGGAACGGCTGACGTTCAATGGGGCTAAAAATAACGGTCCGTCCTGGTCGCCCTAATTTCATCGCCGATTGAAAATCATTCATTGCCATTTCACCACCCAACCAAGGAGGGAGAAAATGCAGGTCAGAAATCATATCGCTATTGTCATCGTTGCGGGCATCGGCGCCGCCTTGTTGTTATCGGGCTGTCCGAAGAAAGTGGAAACGGCCAAGGAGCCGCCGAAGGTGAAGGAAGAGAAAGTCACGCCCCCGGCCGAGAAGGTGCAGCCGGCGGCGCCGACGCCTCAACCGACCCCGCCGATTGCCGAGACGCCGGTGGCCAAAGAGGCCGAAAAGCCTTCTCCCCGCGCGCAGGACGTGAGCGATGTCTATTTTGATTACGACAAATACAACATCCGCGACGATGCGCGGGCCGTGCTGGAGAACACCGCCCGATGGCTCAACGATCATCAAAGGGCCAAGTTGTCGATCGAAGGGCATTGCGACGAACGGGGAACGAACGAATACAACCTGGCCTTGGGCGAACGCCGCGCGAAGGCCGTGAAGGCCTTCCTTGCGGCCTTGGGCGTCCATAAAGACCGATTATCCACCCTCAGTTACGGCGAGGAGCGCCCGGTGTGTAAAGAACAGAACGAGGAATGCTACGCAAAAAACCGTCGGGCCCATTTCGTAATTCAGTAGGAGGAGGAAAGGATGAATACACCGAGCAGGCCGCCGTTTCCTCGGGCCTGGATGAGATTCGATCGTCCGGGGCGCCTTCTATCGTTTCTCGCGGTGTTGAGCGGGCCGCCGTTCGTTTCGGGCTGCGCGACCCAGGCCGACGTCATGGATCTGCAGACCGTGCAGGAAAAAAGAGAGGCCCAGATGACCGAGATTCAGAACCGGCTTCAAGTCGTCGAGAGTTATTTTAAGGAACGTTCCACGACGGTCCAGCGCGGTCAGGCCGATCTGGTCATCCGGTTGGATCAGGTGGCGGCGGATCTCCAGACGCTTCAGGGCAAGCTGGAGGAGAACGGCCATCTTCTGGCCGACCTGTCCCAACGGACGGACGATCAGGCCTTTCGTTCCAAAGAATTCACCGGCCGTCTCGATACACTGGACGGCCAGATCGCCTCGCTTGAAAAAACGGTTGCCGACATGGACAGGGTGATCCAGGCCGTCCAAAAGGTGGTTTCGGTGCCGTCCGACCTGAAACCGGCCGAGACCGCGGAGCCCAAACCTTCCGTGGAGGCCGCCCCCTCCGATCAAAAGATCGTTCTGCCGGGCCGGCCGACCGAGAAAGATAAAGCGACGGGGTTTTCCCCGTCCGAGGCCTACGGTCTGGCCTACAACGATTATCTCAAGGGCAATTACGACCTCGCACTGCTCGGGTTCCAAAACTTCCTGACCCAGTACAAAGGGACGAGCCTCGCGCCCAACGCGCAGTACTGGGTCGGCGAGTCGTTTTACGGCAGGAAAGAGTATCTGAAGGCGATCGAGGCCTTCGACAAGGTCGTCAGCGATTACCCCAAGAGCGAGAAGGTTCCCGGTGCGCTTCTGAAGGCGGGCTACGCCTCGATCGAACTCGGCGATCGGGCCAAGGCCAAGGTCTACCTCAAGAAGGTGGTCGAGATCTATCCGTTTTCCGGCGAAGGGAAACTGGCCCGAAACAAACTGGCCGAATTGAAATAAACGTCATCATGTCCAAAATCCATATCCTCCCTGAAAACTTGTGCAACAAGATCGCCGCCGGCGAGATCGTGGAGCGTCCGGCCTCGGTCGTCAAGGAGCTGGTCGAGAACGCAATTGATGCCGGAGCGACCCGGATCTTTATCGAGGCGGCCGACAGCGGCCGTCGGCTGATCCGGGTCTCGGATAACGGCGAGGGGATGGAACCGGAGGACGCGCGGAAGGCCTTCGAGCGGCATGCGACGAGCAAGCTGGCGACCGAGGCGGATCTGGCCGCGATCCGGACGATGGGATTTCGCGGGGAGGCGCTTCCCAGCATCGCAGCCGTTGCACGGGTGAGAATGGTGACGGCGCAGAAGGGAGGGGCGATCGGGACCGAGATCCGGATCCACGGGGGGACCGTGCTTCCTATTAAAGAGGCCGCGGCGCCGGCCGGGACCCTGATCGAAGTGGAAGATCTTTTTTATAATACCCCGGCCCGCAAGAAATTCTTGAAGTCAAACGCCACGGAACTGGCCCATATCGTCCATACCGTGCAGCAGCAGGCCCTGCCGCATCCCTGGATCCATTTCCGACTGACGCATAACGATCATCTCCTTTTGGATTTCCCGATTGTTCGAAACGTCATGGAGCGGACCTCCCAGGTCACCGGTTCGGACGACGCTGCGGGGGGCGATTCGGATTTCGTATCGGTGGCAAGCGACTCGGGGGCCGAATCCAACGGCATCACGTTGACGGGGTGGTTTTCGAAACCGGGTCGTTTCCGCGCCACACGGGAGCACCAGGAGTTTTTTTTAAACCGGCGCGCGATTCGGAATACCTCACTGTCGCATGCCGTCAATGAGGCTTACGGGACGCTTCTGGCCAAAGGCCGCCACCCCATGACGTATCTCTTTATCGAGATGGATCCCGCCTCGGTGGACGTCAATGTCCATCCGGCAAAACGCGAGGTGCGATTCCGCGACACGCAGGCGATGCATCGGTTCATCAAGGAGGCCTTACGGGAGCGCCTGCGGCGAGAGGGGCTGCCTGCGGTTCCGGCGGTGTCGTACGTCTCTGATTCCGGCGCGGCGTCCCATGTGATAAAAACCGGACGTCCGACGTTTTCCGACGTTAAATCTCTTTCGGGTGCGCGGCCGTCATCGGACCCCCGGTGGCCGGAGGGAACCCGCGAAGCGATGGCCGTCTATCATCCGCCGGAAGGCGAGGCGACTTCATCCGATGCCGCGGCCGCGCGGCCGGCGACGATCCTGTGGCCGATTCGAATCGAGCCGTTGGGCCAGGTGGATCAGACCTACATCGTGGCGCTTGTGGAGTCCGAACTGCATCTGATCGATCAGCACGCGGCGCACGAACGGCTGCTCTATGAGCGCTTTCGATCGCAGCAAAAGGCCTCCGAGATACCGATCCAACCGCTGTTGATCCCCGAGGTGGTCGAATTCCCGACGGCCGAGGCTTTGCGGCTCCGTGAAGTTCTGCCGCTGCTGGGGGGCCTCGGCCTTTCGGTGGAGGAGTTCGGCGAGCGGAGTTTTCGTATTCGGGCCGCTCCGGCCGTCCTCGGCGTGGTCGACGGCCGGATCCTATTGGAAGATCTTCTCGATGACGTCGGCGCGGGCGCGACCCCGGCCGCGGAAGAGACCCTTCAGAATGTCATGGCCTCGATGGCCTGCCATGCCGCGATCAAGGCCCACCAATCGCTTCGGCCGGAACAGATGACGCGATTGCTGGAGGACCTCTACCGGCAGGAGGTCCCGCCGACCTGTCCCCACGGCCGGCCGATCCGCGTCCGGTTCAGCCGGGCCGATCTGGAAAAATTATTTCAACGACGATGAACGATTCAGCGAGCAAGGCGAGCGAGAGGGGGAGGCTCCATCCGGCTTCGCCCGGCCTGCACTCGGCGGTTTGCAACCGATGTGTGGAGGGGGCGACGCGAGCCCCTATCAGAAACAAGCCGTTGATCGTACTGGTCGGCCCCACGGCCGTTGGAAAGAGCGCCACCGCGATCCGGCTGGCCGAACGGCTTCGGACCGAGCTGATCAGCGCCGATTCCCGTATGGTTTATCGGGGCATGGACGTCGGGACGGCCAAGCCCGGGCCGGGTGAGCGGGCGCGGGTTGTCCATCACGGTATCGACATCGTCGATCCGGATGAGCTGTTCAGCGCCGGGCGATTCAAGGTCCTTGCGGAGGCCGTGATCGAACGGCTGCATCGGGAGGGAAGCATCCCGATCATCGTGGGCGGGACCGGCCTGTACGTGAAACTGCTACTGCACGGGCTGTGGTCTGGGCCCGAGGCGGACTGGCCGTTCCGTGAACGGCTGTACGAGGCCGAGCGCCGGGAAGGCGTGGGATACCTTCATCAACGATTGAAGAAAGTCGATCCCGACTCGGCCGGTGCGATCAAGCCGCAAGACCGGTCCAAGTTAGTGCGGGCGATCGAGGTGTATGAGAAGACGGGCCGGCCGCTTTCCGATCATCATCGCGAACACCGGTTCTCGGAAAAACCGTACGAGGCGATCCTTATCGGTTTGAGGCGGTCGAGAGCCGATCTTTACCGGAGGATCGAGGCCCGCGTGGATAAAATGATGGCTAATGGGCTGGTGGAGGAGGTCCGCGGCCTGATTGAGAAAGACTATTCGTCCGAACTGCCGGCGATGAAAGGGCTGGGATACCGTCAGATTGTCGGATATATAAAAGGAGAGTACGATCAGGCCGAGGCGATTCATCGGCTCAAGCGCGATACCCGGCAGTATGCAAAGCGGCAGTTCACATGGTTTAATCGCGACCCGTCCATACGGTGGATCGATCTGGCCGAACGAGACAGCGATAAAGAAGCGTATTTGAAAGTCGAGTCCATCATTCATGCCCATTCCGTATAGGATTTTTTGGCTCGGATACTGTTGACTTACATATATAAAAGTATTAAAACCAATAGACTGTACGGCTCTCAGGACTTGCCGCACCACCGGTGGCGCGAACAAGACGGGCCGTTGATGGGAAGCGCATGGATACCGGAGGCCTATGAGGTTTGAGGTCATTGGCCCGATTGCCGATGTCGAGGTCATCGCATCAGGCCCGGGAGTTCGAGTACTCACTTATCTGCGCAAGGTTTATGGTCGGGGTCGGTGGCGGAAGCTGAAAGGTATTGCAATGATTCGCCTGCCCAACGGCGCTTTGCGGAGGGTAGAACTGCATTGGTACGAGGCGCATGGTATCGGTAAGAAGGACCTGAAGATCAAACGCTACTTGGAGGAACGATGAAACCGCATGTAAAACCGTTCGCACTCTGCATCAATAACGCCGACTATGAGGCGTCGCTCATCCTTGGCAAAGTGTATCGGATTCTCTCCGATCCGAAGGCGGCCAAGGACGATCTCTTGCGCATTGTTGATGAGAGCGGCGAAGACTATCTGTACCACAAAGCCCATTTTGTTCTCGTGGATTTTCCGAAATCGGTGAAGAAGAAAATACTTGCCGCTGCGGGTGTCACCTAATGCAGCGCTGCCTAGGAGCCTGTCCGGCTAATGCGGTGTAACCTAATCACAGCGTCTCTGGAGTGGATACCGATCATGAATCCTACGGTTCCAATGGGCCGATCCTTCACCCTGTGGATGTCCCCGATGCTTTGGGCGAGGCCTTCGGGT
>JACQCA010000075.1 GCA_016201865.1 Nitrospirota bacterium | reverse complement strand
GCCTTCCTGGACGAGACGCCTTTTACGCTGGTACTGGTCGAGTTCAAAGGCGCGGACACCCTTTTCCTCTCCCGGCTGATCGGCGCAAAACCGGATGAAGTCCGTATCGGCATGGAAGTAACCGCCCGATTCGCGGCGACACTGTCCTTTCGCGTCACGGATGTCTGGTTCGTGCCCAAAGCAAAAAAGAAATGAAAGACCTGATCTGGCAGCCGACCGATGAGTTCATCCGTTCCTCCAACGTGTGGCGCTTCATGCAGCGACACGGCCTCAAAACCTACGAGGAGCTGATCGCCCGTTCCACCGATGACATCGAATGGTTCTGGGACGCGGCCCTCAAGGATCTGGGCATCGCCTGGTATCGGCTCTACGAGAAGGTTTTGGATACCTCGGCCGGCGTCCCCTGGGCCCGGTGGTTTGTGGGCGGAAAGACCAACATCGTCTATAACTGCCTCGACCGCCATCTCCCCACCCTATCAGAGAAGACGGCGCTTATCTGGGAAGGCGAGGATGGAGCCGTCCGAAGAATGAGCTACGGAGAGCTCCACCGAGAGGTCTGCCGCCTGGCGAACGCCCTTAGGGACTTAGGCCTTCGGAAAGGAGGCACCATCGGGCTCTACATGCCGATGTGTCCCGAGATCGTGGTCGCTTTCTATGCCGGTCTCAAGCTCGGGCTGATCGTAATCCCCGTCTTCTCAGGATTCGCTTCGGCCCCCGTGGCCTCCCGTCTGGCCAACGCCGAGGCCAAACTTCTCATCACGGCGGACGCCTCCCTCCGTCGGGGAAAGATCCATCCCATCAAGCCGGAGGCCGACGCGGCCGCCGATCTTCTTCCCACTCTCAAACATCTCGTGGTTGTAAAACATCTCGG
The DNA here is from genome assembly GCA_016201865.1 of Nitrospirota bacterium. Classification (GTDB taxonomy): domain Bacteria; phylum Nitrospirota; class Nitrospiria; order JACQBZ01; family JACQBZ01; genus JACQCA01. Next base: position 21,915 of record JACQCA010000075.1, on the reverse strand, counting down.
GACCGATATCCCCTGGAATCCGGACCGCGATCTCTGGTATCACGAATTCATCGCAGCCCAATCCGAGACCTGCACCACGGAGCGGATGGATTCGGAAGACTATGCCATGATCCTCTACACCTCCGGTACCACCGGTAAACCGAAAGGCTCGGTCCATACTCACGGGGGCTGTCTGGCCCAGATCGGGAAGGAACTGGGTTACCACTTTGATCTAAAACCCGAAGACCGGTTTTTATGGTTGACGGACATCGGCTGGATGATGGGACCCTGGATGATCATCGGGGTGCATCTCTTCGGAGGCACGATCCTGATCCTCGAAGGGGCCCCCGACCATCCGCAACCCGACCGGCTCTGGGAGATCATCGAACGGCATCGTGTCACGATCTTCGGGATCTCTCCCACCGCCGTCCGGATGCTGATGCGGGCCGGCGACGCGTGGGTTGAACGGCATGATTTATCCTCGCTTAGGCTCATGGGCTCGACCGGCGAGCCCTGGGACGCCGAAAGCTATTCGTGGTTCTTTCATAAAGCGGGCGGCGGGCGGATCCCGATCATTAATATCTCGGGAGGGACGGAAATCGTCGGCTGCTTTCTCGCTCCCCTTCCCATCACTCCGCTTAAAGCCTGCACGCTGCGGGGACCGGGGCTCGGGATGGATGTGGATGTGTTCGACGACGACGGAAGGCCCGTGCGCGGACAAAGGGGTCATCTCGTCTGCAAGAAACCCGCGCCTTCCATGACGCGAGGGTTCTGGAAAGATCCGGGCCGTTACCTGGAAACCTACTGGTCCCGGTGGCCCGATATCTGGTTCCACGGAGATTGGGCCTTCATCGACCCGGACGGCTACTGGTTCCTCGAAGGACGGTCCGATGACACCATCAAGGTGGCCGGCCGCCGGACCGGGCCGGCCGAGATCGAAGAGGCCTTGATCGCGCATCCGGCCGTGTCGGAAGCAGCCGCGATCGGGGCGCCGGATCCGATCAAGGGAGAAGAGGTGGTCGGCTTCGTCGTGCTCAAGCCGGGATATACTTATAATGAGACACTGCGGGAGGAACTGAAAGCGCAGGTGGTCCGCGCGTTGGGGAAGACCCTTCGGCCCAAGGAGATACGATTCGTATCGGACCTACCCAAGACCCGCTCGGCCAAGATCGTCCGCCGGATCATCCGCGCGAAATATCTCGGCCAAACCGATCTCGGCGATCTTTCTTCCGTCGAGAACCCTCAGGTCATCGACGAGATCGCCCGAGCCCGGTGATTCCCGGCCGGAAAATCGTCCCGCAGAATGTGAAATCGGAAGGAAAGCGGGTGTCACGCTTGGCGATCATTTGGACGAATCGGACGGCGGGGCGTCGGCGATGCGGTGGCGGCAGTAGGGACAGATGATCCATTCCGGCTGTAACGGTTTGCCGCAGGCCTGGCAGTTATGGGTCACCGGGGCGGCGCAATACGGGCAGACCTGAAAATCGATATGAATGGACTGTCCGCACTTCGGGCAGAAGGTCCGGAGGTCCTCCCGGACCTCGATAACCCGCAACAGTTCCTCGATCGTTGTGGTGCCCTCCTTCACCTTGGCCAAGCCGTCCTCGCCCAGCGCAGCCATTTTGGAGGCCAGCGCGGTGGACCGCAGATCCTGTTCGGCCGCGCCGGTCATGACAAGATCCCTCAGCCGAGGAGTCATCTCCAACACCTCGAACAACCCCATCCGTCCTTGATAGCCGAGGTAGTTGCAGTAGCTGCAGCCCTTGCCGTAATAGAAGGAGGCGGTCTTCACGGAGTCCAAGGGGATCTTCAGGCTCACCAGGCTCTCCACAGGAGGAGGCATCACGGTCTTGCACCGGAGACAGACGCACCGTACCAGGCGTTGAGCAATGACGCCCATCACCAGCGAGGCCACCAGATAGCGCGGAACTCCAAGGTCGATCAACCGCGTGATCGTGGAGGGCGCGTCGTTCGTATGAACCGTCGACAGAACCAGATGGCCCGTCATCGCCGCTCGGAAGGCGATCTCGGCCGTCTCCAGATCCCGGATCTCGCCGATCAGAATCACGTTCGGGTCCTGGCGGAGGATCGACCTCAAACAATGGGCGAACGTCAGACCGATGTCCGCGTTGACCTGAACCTGATTGATCCCTTCGAGGTTATACTCGATCGGGTCCTCCACCGTCGTGATATTCGTGACTTCATCCCGCAGGGCATGGATCATGGCGTAGAGCGTCGTCGTCTTCCCGCTGCCGGTGGGGCCCGTGACCAAGATGATCCCCTGCTTGCGCCGCAACAGTGCGCGGATCTGCGACTGGTTTTTGGGCGAGACTCCCAAAGAATCGAGCGACACCACGACGCGTCCCTGATCCAACACGCGGATTACCATTTTCTCGCCGTACTGGGTCGGAAGCGTGGAGAGCCGGAGGTCGATCTCCCGGTTGTCCGATCGCACCCGCACCGCGCCGTCCTGAGGCATCCGTCGTTCGGCGATATCCAGCTTGCCCAGGATCTTCATCCGGGAGATGAGGGCCCCCTGGATCCATTTGGGCAGCCGGAGGTCTTCCTTGAGCATACCGTCGATCCGGTACCGAACCCGGAAATCGCGCTGGAACGGTTCGATGTGGATATCGCTGGCCCGCAGCTTGATGGCCTTGGTCATCATCAGGTTGGCCAAGCGGACCACCGGCGCGAGGCGGCTTCGCTCTTCAAGCGATTGGGCATCGGTGGCCGTGGGATTGATCTCCGGGATGATTTGAAGGAGGGATTCGTCGTAGTCCTGGGCCGTTTCCTGAACGATGCTTTCGACCGAGGCGTTCAGGTCGTAATACCGTTCGATCGCCTCCAAGATGTCCTTGCGCGTCGCGATCACCGGATGGATCCGGAAGCCGCTGGAAAAACCGAGGTCCCGGATCGCCTCGTAGTCGAGGGGGTCCACCATCGCAAGGGTGAGGGTCTTGTTTTCCAATGAAATGGGAAGGGCGAAATGCTTCTTGGCCAAACTCTCCGGAATCGCCATGACGATGTCCGGCTCGATGACCGTCGCGTTGAGATCCAAGAAGGGATATCCCAACTGCGTAGAAAGCGCCTGCGCCAGCGCATGCTCGGAGACGATGCGCAGCGTGATGAGCGTCTCGCCCAGTTTTTTTCCCAACCGCTTCTGTTCGGCCAACGCCCGCTTGAGTTGATCACGGGTGATCAGCTCCGTATCGAACAGAAAATCGCCCAGGCGCTTTTTGCCCTTGAACTCCGCCGCCGGCTTCAGGGATTCGTTCTCGGCCATGGATCACCTCGTCCATCGATCGATCTATCTACGGCAGGCTGACTATAAAGAATGGCCCCCGGGTTTGTCAATCCGGACCGAACCCGCACCGATCAAAAAGCTTCTTGAGATTCGATGCCTCGACGGCCGCCATCCCCCGCCTCCAGGAAACCGGACGCACGACGATGTCTTGATAGGTTCGCACCGTTCGTCGTTCCCCGTCCGTCTCGAAGATCACCGCGCCGTCCCGGTCCGTGCGGTAGACCCGGGCCGTCCGTGCGTCGTACGCGGCCAGCGTCTCGGCCGACGGATGGCGGTAAGGATTGTTCCCTCCCACGGATATCACGGCGACGGCCGGGGCCACGCGGGACAGGAAGTCGGGATCGATCGAGGTTCGGCTGCCGTGATGCGGCACTTTCAATACCGTGGCCCGAAGGCGGTCGCCCCACCGGAGCAGTTCCCGCTCGGCTGATCGTTCAATATCCCCCGTAAAGAGAACCGCCTCCCGCCCGTACTCGATCCGGATCACCAGGGATTGATTATTATCCGAAGCCGAGGGATCGAACGCCTTCGGATGAAGCACCGAGATCGTCAGACGGCTCCGCCGTAACGACCGGCCATCGCCCGTGATCCGCTTTTCCGGGATCGCCTTCTCCAAGACAACCTTCTGAAACCGATCATAGAAGATCGCCCCCTTTTCCTGACCGTTCGTCCAGACCTCGCCGATCCGGAATTTCTTCGCGATATAACCTAATCCCCCCATGTGATCGAGTTGGGGATGGCTTGCGACCAGATAGCCGATCTTCCAATGGCCGGTATTCCAGAGATAGGGCGCAACCGCCAGGCGCCCCAGATCAAAATTTCCGTACGCGCCGCCGCCGTCGATCAACATGGTTTCGCCGTCTGGCATCTCAATCCACGCAGCGTCTCCCTGTCCGACATCCAAGAAGGTCACACGGAGTCGACCATCGTGATGGGACGTCAGGAATCTCCCAATCCAGAGCCACGTGATGAGGAGACACAAACCGATGACGGTCCATCGCCGGACACCGAGCCTCCTCGAGATGAGAACCATGAGTCCGGCGATATAAAGAGCCCCGACCACCGGAATGGGAGGCGACGGGACATGCAGCTCGGAGGCCGGAAATCGTGCAAACCACTCGACCATTGAAAAGAGGCCGCTCCCAAGCCAATCGTTCAATCCGGCCAACGGCATGGTCGCCGACCCAAAGAAGATCGCACCGACCGAACAGGCCAGCCCCAACGGAACGATCACCATTCCGACAAAGGGAACCACAACCGGATTGGACAGAAAGCCGACCCAGCCGATTTGATTAAAATAGTAAGCCGTCAACGGCAATGTAGAGGCTCCGGCCGTGACGGTCATCAAAAAATAAAGTCGGGCCTTCCCAAACATGACGTCCATCCATGATGGATCTTCCACGGCCTCTTGCCCCAGCCGTCCGCCGACATCCGGGTAACCGGACCGCCTCTCCCCGGCCAAGGCCATTGCCAGAACCGCCGTATAGGAAAGTTGAAACGAGATCGAAAAGATCGCCCGTGGATCCCAAATCAGAATAACCAGGGCTGCAACGGCCAGGGCGTTCAACGGATCATCCGCCCGTTGCAACCAGACGGCGGCGAGATAGACGAGGATCATCAGAAGCGAGCGGACCGTCGCCACCTGCGCCCCGGCTAACAGCGCATAGAAGACGACCGGAACACACGTGATCAGAACAGAGAGCCGCGTCGCGGTCAGACGCCGACTGCTGTACAGAAGCCATGAAGCCGGCATCCGCCGAAAGGTCCAGCCCGACAGACGAAACACCACGAATGCAACGAGGGCGAGATGGGACCCCGATATCGAAAGGAGATGCGTGGTCCCGGAGATCATGAAGGCCTCCCGGATCTCGGGACTCAACGCCCCCGTCTCGCCGATCAACATCGCTTGAAGGATCGCGGAAGAGGCCGGCGAAAGCGACTCCTCCAACAGCCGCCGAATCCGCTCCCGCCAGATGTAGATCCGCCGCAACGGCGCGAATCCGCCGGCGGCCAGCCGTGTGATCGCCTCGGGACGGTGGATCACGGCCGAGGCGCGGATCCCCTCCCGTTGAAGGAACGCGGCATAATCAAATCCCCCCGGATTGCGGAGTCCAGATACCGGTCGGAGCTTCAGCTCGGCCGAGACCAAATCGCCGTACTGCAGGTCCGGAATAAAATCGCTGACCACAAGCCGCAGTTTTCCATTCGCGGGACGTTCTTGTCCGTTAAGCGTGATCGAACGGGCCTGGAGAATCACGATGGCGCTCTCCGGCCCGTGCTGGAGCGGCTCGTCCACGATCCCGACCAGCCGGACCAGCGCCCGCGTCGCGAAACTGGCCAGATCATCGGGCGGAATCCGCCCCGCAATCTGCAACCGGACCATTCCGAAAAGGACAAAGCCTACGATTAAAAAGAGAGGCCTGAGCGATCCCGACCGACATGCGGAGCGGCCTCGCAAGGCATAGGCCGCTCCGCTCCCGATAAGCAGCATGCCCGTAACGGTCAATGGACAATAGGTCAAGGCCTCGCCGAGGACGAGACCGCAGAGATAACTAACCGCCGTCCAGATCAGAGGTCTTTCCATCAAAGAAAGGGCTCCATCTTAAGATCTGAAGAATGGATGGAGCAAGGAATATGCCAGTGAATTAAATGGAGAAAAGAAGAGGACCGCTACCGCTTTACCGTTTGCAGGTCCAACAACCTGCTCAATCGTTCAGGCTATGCCGCTGAAACAAACCGGACGTTCATGTATGGTAACGACGTTTTTGCACTGAGGCGGGGTAAGAGAAGTGTGGACAGGAATGGAGACGCGCATTCCTTACGCGGTGTGCTCGCCGAAATCCTTCGGGCTCAGCTTTTCAAGCCATGCGTCGAGGTCATCGCCGCTCCGCTGCCTGAACACCTCGTCCGTCGTATAAATCGGCACATGCATCCGGATTGCGAGCGCGATCGCGTCGCTGGGACGCGCGTCGACGGTCAACAGCGTTCCGTCGGATTCGATATAGATCAGGGCATAGTAGGTATTGTTCTTGATCTCCGTGATGATCACTTTCTGGACGCGGAGTCGGAGATGCTCCAGGATGTTTTTTAACAGGTCGTGCGTCATCGGCCGAGCGGGAAGAATCCCTTCCAAGGCAAACTTGATCGCCGTCCCTTCCACCGCCCCGACCCAGATGGGCAAAACCTCCTTCTTATCTTCGGCCCGCAACAAGACGACCTGCGTCTCGGTCTTGGGATCGGCCAGAACTCCCTGCACATTCAGTTTAATATCCATGGGTCAACACCCTGTCATAAGATCGGAGGACCGCTAAGGAAGCTGTTTCACCAAACCACGGCTCGCCACGGCCATTGTTTTTTCAAAACTGGACGGGACCCATGGGAAGATCAACAGGACGTATCCTCGGCCTTCACCGACGCCCTCCCAAAGAATTTCGCCTTTTTCCACGTCCCAGATGCGCCCGGAAAGTCGAACCTGAGTCGCCCCTTCCACCGTTTCAACCCGTTGCAGTTCGGCCAGGAGCAGATACCGGGTTCCGACCGCCTTTCCGATCTGCTGAAGCGGCTCCTGCTGGAGCGGGCGCTCAAGCGTATAGTCCCGGACCAGACCCTCATATAACTCTTGGAGTCCGGACACGCGAATCCGATTCAGGCTTTCGCCGGGATCCACCCGGGATCGACCGGCCCGCTGTTGCTTCAGGCTCTCAAGAAAGATCGCATCCGCCTTCGGAAGATACTCGCGGACCGTATACCGGCCGAACAAAGGAAGAAGCCCGAGGGGTTCCTTTTGAAACGGCTCGGCCGTAAGACCGATCTTACGATACGATTCGGTCGACAGATCGTCGATCGTAGCGCATCCCGGCAGCATCCCGATGAACAGACCGCATAGAATCCCTGATGCCGATGCAACGCGCTTCATTTTCGTTCTCGCCATGGACCCGGAACCCTATGCGTCGTATTTTCCAAAGTCTTCCGGGCGGAGGTTATCCAGCCAGCGGTCGATTTCTTCCGTGCTGTGCTTCCGGATCAGAGCCTCGGTGGCAAAAATGGGAGCGTCAACCCTCAGGGCCAACGCGATGGCGTCGCTGGGGCGAGAATCGATCGTGTATTCCGAATCGCCGTAGATAACATGGATCTTTGCAAAATAGGTGTTGTCTTTGAGATCCGTAATGACGACGCTGATCACCTTGGCCTGGCCGCTGTCCAAAACATTCTTGATCAGGTCATGGGTCATCGGTCGCGGGGTGAAGACGCCTTCCAGCGCAAAGCTGATCGCGCCCGCCTCGGGCTTTCCGACCCAGATCGGCAGCACCTCTTTTTCCCCTTCATCCCGAAGGATCACGATAAAGGCGTTGTTGAACGGGTCATACATCAACCCTTTGACTTTCATCTGCAGCACGATCGGAATCCTCCTCGTTGCGCCCAACCGTCAAGGGAAGCCTTCTCCAGCCTTGATAGGCCGGGATCGGTAACTCGATAGGCTTAGACTATCATATCGAAAGCCCCATTTATTTTCAATACGTTTTTTTGCGACCCATCGTTTCGGCCGTTCTTAAAAATTTTTATTAATTATTCAAGAGTTGTGTCCGCACAACAGCGCTTTATCGTCCTTGACAGAGGGTTTTTTAAACGGATATAATTAATTACGGTTCGAGGCCCAGAACAAAATGAATGTCCTTTTCTTTAAAATCACGTTGATCTGTTATTTCCTCGGCACGCTGGCCTTTCTGGGTTATCTGCTGGCCGGAAAGAAGGCCATGCTCTCCCGGTTTTCCCTGGCGATGACCGGGGTCGGTTTTCTATTCCACACGGCGGCGCTGCTCGTCCGGATGTTCGAGGTGGGGTATGTTTCCGTAACCCATCTCTTTGATGCCATGGCCTTTTTCGCCTGGGCCTTGGTCTTGGTCTTTCTGCTGGTAGAATACCGTTTTCGCATCCATATTCTTGGCTCGTTTGTCCTACCGCTGGCCTTGATCTCCTTGATCTCGGCCGCCGTCCTGCCGAAAGAGTCCGGTACGCAGGATGCGGTCATTCAGCGGGCTTGGGTCTATATCCACACTACGTTGGCTCTGTTAGGCGCGGTGGCTTTTGCGATCGCTTTTCTGGTGGGCATTATGTATCTCATTCAGGAGCGGTTGCTTAAATCCAAACGCTTTAATGATCTTTACAATAAACTTCCTTCCTTGGATATCTTGGACGATTTAAATTACAAAGCCGTCATTCTGGGGTTTGCCTTTCTCACGTTGGGGATCATTATCGGCGCTTGGGGAGCGGGCTATGTCTGGGGCTCGTATTTGACCTGGGACCCCCGAGAGATTTTTTCATTGACGATTTGGTTGTTCTACCTGGTGGTTCTACACGGTCGGATCACCATGGGATGGCGCGCCAAACGGGCCGCCTACCTGGCCATCATCGGTTTCGTCGGAGTGATCTTCTCATTCATCGGCGTAGACCTCTTGTGGAGAGGCCAGCATGCGTTCATGTAAGCGAAGCGAGCATCCGGCATTGACAAAAAGGAACCCGCTTTGGACATCATTGTCGTCGGTTTAAACCACAGAACCGCGCCCATCGAAATCCGAGAGAAGCTTTCGATCTCGGAGGCCCAGCTCCGGGAGGCCTTGATCCGACTAAAAGCCTACAGCGGAATCAATGAGGGACTGATTCTTTCCACCTGCAACCGGGTCGAGATCTGCGCCGTCGTCCAGCAAATCCAGACGGGCTTCCAGCAGATCAAGGAGTTCTTTGAGGATCACCCGACCGGGTTGTCGTCCGAGGAACTGATCGCCAGCCTCTACCTGTATTCCTCCCACGACGCGATTCGGCACATCTTCCGCGTCGCCTCCAGCCTGGATTCCATGGTCGTCGGCGAGCCCCAGATTCTCGGGCAACTCAAAGAGGCGTTCGATCTCGCCATGCGCCAGAAGGCCACGGGGATAATCCTCAACAAAGTTTTCAGGAAAGCGATCTCGGTGGCCAAGCGCGTCCGCACCGAGACCAAGATCGCGGAGAACGCGGTCTCGATCAGTTTCGCGGCGGTCGAGCTGGCCAAAAAGATCTTCGGCCATCTGGAGGGAAAGGAAGCGATGCTGGTCGGCGCCGGGGAAATGGCGGAGCTGGCGGTGCGTCATCTCTTGGACAACGGCGTCAAGAACGTCATGATCACGACGCGAAATTTCGATCACGCCATCGATCTGGCGAAACGGTTCCACGGAATGCCGATCCGTTTGGAAGAATTCCCCCGGTATCTGGCCGAGGCCGATATCCTGATCTGCTCCACCGGCGCGTCGCATTATGTCATCACGGAGTATCATGTCGAGAAGGCGATCCAACAGCGCAAGAATCGGCCCATCTTTTTGATCGACATCTCGGTTCCTCGAAACATCGACCCGAAGGTGAACCGCATCGACAACGTCTTCCTGTACGACATCGACGATCTCCAGTCGATCGTGGAGGCCAATCTGAAGGAACGGCAGAAGGAGGCGTTGAAAGCCGAGGAGATCGTCTCGGAGGAGTTGGGGGCCATGGAGCGGTGGTTCAAATCATTGGAGGTGGTCCCCACCATCACCGCCCTCCGAGCCAAGGCGGAAGAGATCCGCCGGTCGGAGCTGAACAAATGCATGTCGAAACTGGGCGCACTGACTCCCGAAGCGCGGGAGGCGGTGGAGGGGCTGGTCGCCGCCGTCGTCAATAAACTCCTCCATTCGCCGCTGGTGGTCTTGAAGGATGAAGCCCATTCCAGCAACGGCGCGATGTATGTGGAAGCGGTCCGTCGTTTGTTCAATCTCGATAAAGACCTCAGCCCCCGCCAACCCCACACCTCCGAGAAAGAAAACGATTCCGATCCCGGGGAAGAAACGGAACCGAAATGATCACCCGGTCACAGAAGCTGATTATCGGCACCCGGGGAAGTTCGCTGGCGCTTTGTCAGGCCAATATGATCAAAGACGAGCTGGAAACAGCCTTTTCCGACCTGGAGGTCCAATTAAAGAAGATCAAGACGACCGGCGATAAGATCACGGACGTCCCCCTAGCCAAGGTCGGCGGCAAGGGATTGTTTGTGAAAGAGATCGAGGAGGCTTTGCTTCGGAACGAAATCAGCCTCGCCGTTCACAGCATGAAAGACGTGCCCACCTTTCTGCCGGAAGGTCTCCATCTGGCCGCGATCACTCAGAGAGAAGATCCGAGGGATGTGGTCATCACTCGGAATGGAAAACGTTTTCTGGATCTTCCCCGCGGTGCGAGGATCGGGACCAGCAGCTTGCGTCGCCAATCTCAGATCAAACACCTCCGCCCAGATTTCGAGATCGTCCCGCTCCGCGGCAATCTGGATACCCGCATTAAAAAATTAGGGAAGGAAGGCTTGGATGCCGTGGTCCTGGCCGCGGCCGGCGTTCGACGGATGGGATGGGAAGGCCGCATCACGGAATATCTGGATCCCGAGATCTGCCTCCCGGCCATCGGTCAAGGGGCGCTGGGACTGGAATGCCGCGTCGCGGATGACCGGGTGAATGAAATGCTGAAACGATGTAATCACCCCGTCACCAGCCGTTGCGTGCGCGCGGAGCGTGCGCTCCTGACGCGGCTCGAAGGCGGTTGTCAGGTGCCGATCGCCGCCCACGCGCAGATCCGGGATGAAGAGCGGTTGGTCTTAGAAGGCCTCGTGGCGAGCATCGATGGACGGCGCGTGATCCGAGACGGGATCACCGGCGACCCCGAACAGCCGGAGGCCTTGGGCCGGGATCTGGCGGAACGGCTATTAACCCAGGGGGCGGATGCAATCTTACGGGAAATCTATCAATGACCGGGAGAATCTACCTGATCGGCGCCGGACCGGGAGATCCGGGTCTCCTGACTTTAAAAGGAAAGGCCTGCATCGAACAGGCCGACGTCATCGTCTACGACTATCTGGCGAACGAAGAATTCCTTCGGTATGCCCGGCCGGAAACCGAGATTGTTTTCGTGGGCAAGAAAGGCGGGAAAACTCCGATCGGTCAGGACGAGATCAACCGGTTAATAATCGATGCGGCCCGTCGGGGAAAGAGCGTCGTCCGGCTTAAAGGAGGCGATCCTTTCATCTTCGGCCGGGGCGGTGAGGAGGCCGTCGCGGCCGCCGCGGCTGGCGTTCCGTTCGAGATCGTTCCCGGCGTCACGGCCGCCGTCGGGGTCCCGGCCTACGCCGGAATCCCATTGACCTACCGGGACCTCGCCTCGACCGTCACGTTCGTCACCGGCCATGAAGACCCCGCCAAAGAGGGCGGCCATGTGCCGTGGGACAAACTGTCCGGGATCGGGACGCTGGTCTTCTTCATGGGAATGAGCAACCTGCCGGAGATCGTCCGCCAACTGGTCAAGCAGGGCCAGCCTCCCAAAACGCCGGTGGCCGTGATCCGTTGGGGGACCAAACCTGAGCAGCGGACGGTGATCGGAACGATCGAAAACATCGTGGAACGGGTTCGGGCCGAGGCGCTGACACCTCCGGTCCTGATCATCGTGGGGGAGGTGGTGAAATTGCGTGAACAACTGAACTGGTTCGAAGGTCGGCCGTTATTCGGGAAACGCATCGTCGTGACGCGAGCCCGTGACCAGGCCGTCGAATTTACCGACCTGCTCAAACTTTACGGGGCCGACCCCGTCGAATTTCCCACGATCGAAGTCGCCTCCCCGGAGTCGTGGGAGGCCTTGGATTCGGCCGTCGGGCGGATCGAGGAATATGACTGGCTCATTTTCACCAGCGTCAACGGGGTCCTCTATTTTTTGGAGCGGCTCAAGGCCGCCGGGAAGGACGTCCGTTCATTAAAAGGAATCAAGATCTGCGCCATCGGGCCCCGAACCGCCCAGGAGATCGAGCGGATGGGGGTCCGCGTGGACCTCATGCCGGACGAGTATGTCGCCGAGGCCATCATCGACCAGATGGGCCGCCAGGCGCTGGCCGGCCGACGGGTGCTGATCCCGCGGGCCGCCGTGGCCCGCGAGGTTTTGCCGGAGGCCTTGACCCGCATGGGAGCCCGCGTGGATGTGGTCGCGGCCTACCGGACCATCCGTCCCACGCGCGATGTGGAATGGCTCAGAAATCTTTTGCAAGAGCGACAGGTTTCTGTTATAACATTCACGAGCTCGTCAACCGCGAGAAATTTTGTGGAGATGTTCGGAGCAGAAAAGGTCCAGGCCCTTTTAAGCGGTCTGGCGGTGGCCTGTATCGGACCGATTACGGCCAAGACAGTCGAAGAATACGGACTGACCGTTCATATTCAGCCGAAAGAATCCACCATCCCGGCGTTGGCGCGCGCGATCGTAGACTATTTTACCGCACCGACGACCTGATCGCATTTGAAAGCGAGCATCCGGCTTTGCCGGTGCGAGCGCGGGGCATGGGGGCATTTGAGATTTCAAATTTGAAATTTGAGATTTAAGAGGCCACGAGCCCCCACTGATAATTAGGAGACCCATGTCGTTTCCCCAGTCCCGTCCCCGAAGACTGCGACGGCTGCCGCTGCTCCGGAAAATGATGCAGGAAACGGTGCTGTCGGTCGAGAACCTCATCTATCCAATGTTCGTCACCCACGGCAAAGGGATACGGAACCCGATCGCCTCGATGCCGAACATCTACCAGCTTTCGATCGATCATCTTGTGAAGGAGGCCCAGGAGGTCAATCGCCTCGGCATCCCGGCCGTCCTTCTGTTCGGGATACCCAAGAAGAAAGACGAACGGGGTTCGGAAGCTTATGCGCCGAATGGAATCATCCAACAGGCCGTGAAGGCGATCAAGGATCGGCTGCCTCACCTCATCGTGATTACGGACGTCTGTCTTTGCGAATATACGAGTCACGGCCATTGCGGCGTGGTGAAAGACGGACAGGTCTTAAATGATCCGACCTTGGAATTGTTGGCCCGGGAAGCCGTCTCTCACGCCCGCGCCGGCGCAGACCTGGTGGCCCCCTCCGATATGATGGACGGTCGGGTCAAGGCGATCCGCACGGCCTTGGATCGAGAGGGTTTTGAGATGACCCCCATCCTATCGTATGCGGTCAAATACGCATCGTCGTTCTACGGGCCGTTTCGAGACGCCGCCGGCTCAACCCCTCAATTCGGCGATCGGAAGTCGTACCAGATGGACCCGCCGAACGTCCGCGAGGCCTTGCAGGAAGTAGCCTTGGACATCGAGGAGGGCGCCGATATCGTGATGGTCAAACCGGCGCTGCCGTATCTCGATGTGATTTACCGGATCCGGACCGGCTTTAACCTGCCCGTGGCAGCGTATCATGTCAGCGGCGAGTACGCCATGATCAAGGCCGCGGCGCAATTGAAGTGGCTGGAGGAGGAGCGGGCCATGATCGAGACATTGACCTCGATCAAGCGGGCCGGCGCCGATCTGATTCTGACCTATTTCGCCAAGGATGCGGCTCGGGTCCTTGCCCGAAGCTGAAAACCCGGGCTCATTGATTGTTTGATTCCGATTCGGAAGGAAGGGCGGCCGTTGGTCTCGTGGAAATTATTCGGGGTCCCAAAGGTCAGGGCAGGCGGGCGACCTACCCGGTCGCGGCCATCGGCAACTTTGATGGGGTTCATCGCGGCCATCAGGCCATTTTAAAACAGACCGTCGATCGGGCCAAGGTCCAACAGGGAACCGGCATTGTCTTGACCTTCGAACCGCACCCGCTCAAGGTTCTGGCACCGTCGTTGGATCTGAAATTCCTGATGACGTTTGAAGAACGGCTGCATTGGATCGAAAGGATCGGGGTTCAACAGGTGCGGTGCATGCCGTTCACGCATGACTTCGCGAATCTGACCCCGCAGGAGTTCGTGCAGAGTATTCTGCACGATGAGATCGGAGCAAAAGAGATCTTCGTCGGCGACCATTTCGTTTTCGGAAAGGATCGAAAGGGAACGGTTCGGGATCTCCAATTGATGGGCCGCGACCTCGATTTTCTTGTCCATGCCGTCGAGCCGGTTCGAGTCGGCGATCGCGCGATCAGCTCTTCGCGGATCCGTGAATGCCTTTTCGAAGGACATGTTGCGGAAGCCCGGGAATTCCTGGGCCGACCCTATACCCTTGCAGGCCGGATCATTCCCGGAGCCCATCGGGGGAAACGGCTGGGGTATCCGACGGCGAATTTTCGGCCCCCGCAGGACCGGGTGATCCCCCGCAACGGTATTTACGCCGTTCGGGCCGAACTCGAAGGGCACGCGCCGCCGGGAATGCTGGACGGTGTGACGTACATCGGGATCCAGCCGACGATGGGAACGCACGAACGGATGGTGGAAACACACCTTTTCAAGCCCCAGACCGAGTTATACGGCCGAACCATCCGGGTGAGTTTTGTGGAATGGATCCGGCCCGAGCTTGTGTTTAAAAATCCGACCGAGCTTGTTCATCAGATGGAAGAGGACCTTCGTAAAGCGAAGGCAATCTTGTCCGAAGCACCATTCTCCGGAATCGGGTCATAGCGGAAAGGACATCAGGATGGAGCGACTTTTTGGGCGGCCGATCATCACGCAGGACGAGATGCAGAAACGGATCCGGGAACTGGGCCACCAGATTACGCTGGATTACGCGGACAAAAACCTGCTCATGGTGGGCGTGCTGAAAGGGGCCTTTGCCTTTTACGCCGATCTCGCGCGGGCGATCCGACTCGCGCTTCGGGTCGATTTCATCGTCGTCACCAACCGGCCGACGCAGAGGCGGTCGGTGGCGGGGAAGATCAAGGTCCTGTCCGATCTCAGCGAGGACGCCGCCGGACAGGACGTCCTTCTCGTCGAGGATATCGTCGATTCCGGCATGACGGTGAGTTTCTTAAAGAAGAAATTGTTGGCCCGAAAACCCAAATCCTTGAAGGTCTGCACCCTCTTGGACAAACCGGAACGCCGCAAGGTCCGGGTCTCGATCGACTATGTCGGCTTTACCATCCCGAACAAATATGTCGTCGGATACGGTCTCGACTATCAAAACCGATACCGCAATCTCCCTTACATTGCGGTGATGGACAAGATCTCCGAAACCGAAGAGCTTTTCTATTGGCAAGAATAATCCGGCTGTGTTAGACTATTTCGGTCGTGGTGGACTCCCCTTTCGGTCCGATGCCGCGGCTTGAATCCGCTTTAAGGAGGTTTTGGAGTGAATTCACGCACGAAGAACATGCTTTTCTGGCTGGTGGTGGGTCTTTTTATGATCCTCCTGTTCCACCTTTTTCAGACGCCCACCCAGTCGCTGGAAGAAGAGATCATCTTCAGCGATTTCATGATCAAGCTCGAAAAGGGCGAGGTCACGGAAGTCGCGATCAGACCGAATCAGGTCAACGGCCTTCTGAAGGACGGAAGCAAATTTAAGACCTACACGGTCGAATATCCCGATCTGGTGAAACTTTTACGGGACAAGAACGTCAAGATCGTGGCGAAACCGCCGGAGGAGAGCCCATGGTACATCGCGTTTCTCGTAACGTGGGGCCCCTTCGTGCTGTTCCTGGTGCTTTGGTTCTTCCTGATGCGCCAGATGCAGATCGGAGGGAACAAGGCCTTATCCTTTGGAAAAAGCCGGGCCCGGCTTCTCACCGAAGATCGGAAGAAGGTGACATTTGCTGACGTGGCTGGCATTGATGAAGCCAAAGGCGAGGTGACCGAGATCATCGAGTTTTTAAAGGACCCGCCCAAATTCCAGAAATTGGGCGGCCGAATCCCGAAAGGGGTGCTCATCGTCGGTCCCCCGGGAACAGGCAAGACCCTATTGGCCAAGGCCATCGCCGGCGAGGCGGGGGTGCCCTTTTTCTCGATCAGCGGATCCGATTTCGTCGAGATGTTCGTCGGCGTCGGCGCCTCGCGCGTGCGGGATCTGTTCGAACAGGGAAAAAAGAACGCCCCTTGCATCATCTTTATCGATGAGATTGACGCCGTCGGCCGCCTGCGGGGCGCCGGTCTCGGAGGGGGTCATGACGAGCGGGAGCAGACCTTAAACCAATTGCTGGTCGAGATGGACGGATTCGAGACGAACGAGGGGGTCATCCTGATCGCGGCCACCAACCGGCCGGACGTCCTCGACCCGGCGCTGTTGCGTCCCGGCCGTTTCGATCGCCAGGTTGTTGTGGCCCGTCCGGATGTCCGAGGCCGCCTCGAGATCTTGAAGGTCCACACGAAACGCTTTCCCCTGGGCAAAGACGTCAACCTCGAAGTGATCGCACGCGGCACGCCCGGCTTCTCGGGAGCGGACCTTGAAAATCTCGTCAACGAGGCCGCGCTGCTCGCCGCCCGCATGGATAAGAAGGCGGTCGAGATGTCCGATTTTGAAGCGGCCAAAGACAAGGTCCTGATGGGCGTGGAACGGAAAAGCATGGTCTTGAGCGAGGAAGAAAAACAGACCACGGCGTATCACGAAGCCGGACATGCCCTGGTCGCCCGGATGATTCCGGGAACGGACCCGGTCCACAAGGTCACGATCATTCCCCGCGGGCGGGCCCTCGGTCTGACGATGCAGTTGCCGACGGACGATCGGTACACCTTTCCGCGCGAGTTCCTGTACAACAACATCGCCATTCTGATGGGCGGACGGGCCGCCGAGGAGATCGTCCTCAACCGCATCACGACCGGGGCCGGAAACGACATCGAACGGGCCACAGACCTGGCCCGAAAAATGGTCTGCGAATGGGGCATGAGCGAGAAGATGGGGCCGTTGACCTTCGGCAAGAAGGATGAAGAGATCTTTCTCGGCCGTGAGATCGCGACCCGCCGCGACTACAGCGAAAACACCGCCATCGAGATCGACAACGAGGTGAAGAAGATGATCACGGACAACTACGAACGGGCCAAAAACATTCTCCGTGAAAACATCAAGGCCCTCCGGGCGATTGCGGAGGCTCTCCTCGAGAAGGAGGTCTTAGACGCACCCGAGATCGACAAAATCATCCAGGGAGCTTCGGCGTAAGCAGCCGTCCGACTCCGCTTGGCCGCAACGGATCTACGCCCTCACCACCGCCATACCGGATTTCCACACCAACCAAGGCATTTACGATCGAAGAGGATGAGAGGATGAATTGAAATCGCAATCATCACAGAGACCCCTTTCAAGATCGGCGGGGAAAACCCAACCGGTCCTTCGGCTTCAAGGTCCCGGACTGGATATCCCTATCGGACAACGGACTCTCCTGATGGGCATCCTCAATGTGACCCCCGACTCCTTTTCCGATGGGAGCCTGTTTTTGAAAACGGAGGATGCGGTTCGAAGGGCCGAGAGGATGGCCGAAGAAGGGGCCGATCTCATCGATATCGGAGGGGAGTCTTCTCGGCCGGGTTCGGACCCGGTCCCGATGGAGGAAGAGATCCGGCGTGTCGTTCCGGTCATTGAGCGTCTCGCAAAGCGCCTTCCGATTCCGATCTCGATCGACACCACGAAAGCCGAAGTCGCGCGACGGGCTCTTTCGGCCGGAGCGCGGATCATCAACGACATCAGCGCGCTCCGCTTTGATCCGGAGATGGCCCCCCTTGCGGCCCGCGAGGGCGTTCCGGTGGTTCTCATGCATATGCAGGGAAGACCCAAGGATATGCAGGTTCAGCCCGTCTACACCGATGTCGTCCGAGAGATCATCGACTTCCTCGAGGCGAGGATTCGATTGGCTGAAGCCGCCGGAATCCATCGGGATAGAATTATTGTGGATCCAGGGATCGGGTTCGGAAAAACCGCAGATCACAACCTGGAGATCCTCAGCCGGTTGGAAGAATTTCGGTCCTTGGAATGTCCCATGCTGATCGGGCCCTCCCGTAAATCGTTCATCGGCCAGGTTCTCGGGTTGCCGGTCGAGGAACGGATCGAGGGAACCGCAGCGGCCGCGGCGATCGGGACCTTTCTTGGAGCCGCGATCATCCGCGTTCATGACGTCAGGGCGATGGGCCGCGTGGTCCGAATGGCGGATGCCATAAGGCGCGCAAAACATGCTTAATGTTTTATCCACACTGCGCTGGCAGGACATCCTTGATATCGCGATCGTCGCAACGGTCCTCTACTGGCTGTTTCTGATCCTCAAAGGCACACGCGCCCTTCAGATGCTTGTGGGTCTGGCCTTGCTGCTGTTGGCTTCTCTGATTTCGAAATCGGCCGAACTGTATACGGTGGACTGGCTCGTGACAAGCTTCTGGGCCCAGGTGGTGCTGGTCATCGTCATCCTGTTCCAGCCCGAAATCCGACGGGCATTAGCCCAGATCGGTCAGACCCCGTTCAGCCATACCCTGACGGCCCGCGAGGAATCCAGTACATTGGAAGAGATCATCCGCGCCGTCGTTTCGATGGCCAATAAACGGACGGGCGCCATGATTGTCCTGGAAAGAGAGACCGAACTGAAGGACATTGTGGAAGTGGGTGTGGCGTTGGATGCCAAGCTGTCTAAAGAACTCCTCCTCAGCCTCTTCATGCCCTATTCGCCGCTGCACGACGGGGCCGTGATCATCAAGGGAGACCGTTTAGTCGCCGCCGGCTGTTTCCTGCCCTTGACGCTGAACCCCGAAGTGAGTAAGATGCTCGGCACGCGCCATCGAGCGGCCTTGGGCGTTACGGAGGAAACGGATGCGGTCGTGATTGTGGTTTCGGAAGAAAGCGGATCGATTTCGGTCATTAGGGGCGGAAAGATGACTCCCGAGCTGGATGCGACGGCGCTGCGGCGGATCCTGACCACGACTTTTCTTCGGGAACAAGGCAAGCATTCGGCAATCGTGCAGCGATTGAAACGGTTGTTTCCGGTCCGTTCCAAATGATTCCGAGCCGCCTGAAGTCCTTTTTGCTGGATAATTACCTGATCAAAATCGTCTCGCTCATTTTTGCGGTGGCGCTCTGGTTGTATGTCAATTCCAGCGGAGGGGTGGAAATGGACCTCACGGTCCCCTTGGAACTGAGAAATATGCCGACGTCGTTGGTGGTCGTCGGGGATACGATGGATAATGTCGATGTGCGAGTCAAGGGTCGCGAACGACTCTTGCGGGCCATGACGACCAGCCGTATCCGCGCCGTGCTGGACCTGTCGAATGGCCGAGCGGGCAGCAATGTCTATCTTCTGGACCCGACCGCGATTACCGTGCCGCCTCAAGTCCAGATCACGCGGATCAGCCCCCGACGGATTCCCATCCGCCTGGAGCTTCGGGCCGCGCAAAATCCTGAGGGACGGTAGATACCCGCGTTGATCACGATGAAACCGCATCGCATCAAAAAATTATTCGGGACGGACGGCGTCCGTGGAATCGCCAATCAGGAGCCGATGACGTCCGAGATGGCACTGAAACTGGGCCGGGCCGCCGCCTATCTCTTCAAAAACAGGGGCGGTCGCCACCGAATCGTCATCGGAAAGGACACCCGCCTGTCCGGGTATATGCTCGAGAGCGCCCTGACCTCCGGAATCTGCTCGATGGGCGTGGATGTGCTGCTGGTCGGTCCGTTCCCGACTCCCGGCATCGCCTTCCTCACGCGAAGCCTCCGTGCAGATGCCGGCGTCGTGATCTCGGCCTCCCACAACCCGTTTCAGGACAACGGAATCAAGTTCTTCTCGCAGGACGGGCTGAAGCTTCCGGACGCGATGGAGCAGACGATGGAAGAACTCATCTTTTCCGGAAAGATCGACGCCATCCGTCCGACGGCCGATGGAATCGGAAAGGCCTTTCGGGTGGACGATGCCGAGGGACGCTACATCGAGTTCGTTAAAAATTCCCTCCCGAAAGGCATGACGCTGGAAGGACTGACGGTGGTCGTGGACTGCGCCAACGGAGCGGCTTACAAGGTCGCGCCCACCATCCTTCGAGAACTGGATGCAAACGTCATCGTCCTGGGGGATGAGCCCGACGGGATGAATATCAATCAGGGCTGCGGTTCCACCCATCCGGAGGTGATCCAGAAAGCGGTCAAGGACCGTAAGGCTCATGTCGGAATCGCCCATGACGGGGATGCCGATCGGGCGATCTTCACCAGTGAAACGGGAGATCTGGTCAACGGGGATCAAGTCATGGCGGCCTTGGCCGTTTCGATGAAAAAAGCGCGACGGCTTAATAAAAACACACTGGTCACGACCGTGATGAGCAACATGGGCCTAGATCGGGCCATGAAAGCGGCCGGAGTCCGCGTCGTGAAAACGGCCGTGGGGGATCGGTATGTGCTGGAACGGATGCTCAAGGACGGTTACAATCTCGGCGGCGAGCAGTCCGGCCATCTCATTTTCCTGGATTACAACACCACCGGCGACGGCTTAATTACCGCTCTGCAGGTCCTGGCCCTGATGAAAATGAGCGGCCGGCCTCTTTCCGAATTGACCAAGGTCATGACGAATTTCCCGCAGGTCTTGGTCAATGTCCGTGTGAAGGAGCGGCGCGAACTTTCGAACCTGCCGAAGGTCAAACACCATATGAACGAGCTTGAAAGACGACTGGACGGTTGCGGACGACTCCTGGTGCGTTACTCCGGAACCGAGCCGGTCATCCGCATCATGATCGAAGGAGAACACGAAGAAGAAATCCGCAAGATGGCAGAGGATCTGGCCGGAACGATCGAGAGGGTTTTAGGATCCCATGCCTCCTGACTCTAAAACCGGTTGATTGGCTGGAGCAAGAATGATGCATGAGTTGGATCGGTCCCGATCAATAGAAAAAAACAAGAGGTCACATCTATAATATCTATTCATCGAAAGGAGGATATCAATGTGGTATAGCTATTTGCGTTATCACCACGGCCGTCTGTTTTGGTTCTCGCTATGCACCCTCATGATCTTCTTCTCCGTTTATATGGGCTTACGTACGGCTGAAGCAGCTACTTAGTCAACCACCGGTTCCATGGCGACGCCCCGTTACTATCATACAGCGACGCTGCTTCCGTCCGGGCAAGTGCTCGTGGCCGGGGGAAATGAATATTTAGGCAGGTCTTTCACCTCCGCAGAGATCTACGATCCTGCTACCGGGACATGGTCCCCTACGGGGTCACTGATGACGGGCCGCTCGAGCCACACAGCCACACTACTCTTGTCAGGGCGGGTACTTGTTACAGGAGGTCTGAATGCAAGTGGCACGGTAACCACCACAGCAGAGCTTTATGATCCTACTACCGGAACCTGGTCACCCACCGGCTCCATGATGACAGTTCACTACGACCACACAGCAACTCTCCTCCCATCTGGCAAAGTGCTCGTGGCTGGGGGGAACAGCTTCACGGTAGAGCTTTATGATCCTGCTACTGGAACTTGGTCATCCACCGGCTCAATGACGACTGCGACTAATCGCTACGACCACACAGCAACTCTACTGCCATCCAGCAAAGTACTCGTAGCCGGAGGATTCTTGGCCGACACCGGTACTCTTGCCTCAGCAGAGCTTTACGATCCTGCCACTGGAACTTGGTCGGCTACCGGCTCCTTGATAACAGCTCGCCACGACCACACAGAAACGCTGCTCTTGCCAGGACAGGTACTGGTAACAGGAGGATTGAAGTTAGATGGTTATACGACCGCCTCGGCAGAGCTTTATGATCCTGCCAACGAAACTTGGTCTGTCCAGTTTTTTCTTAATGAGACAAAATCAGAGAGTTTAGTGAGTCACTTTTTTCCAGGTTGATCCAGTAGTCTTTCCGTTTTTCTCTCGTTGCCTTTTTCATCCCCTCCAGTTCGTTTACCAGGGCCGTTTTATTGTTC
>JACQCA010000060.1 GCA_016201865.1 Nitrospirota bacterium | reverse complement strand
GGGCATGGAGCTGGTGCAAAGCGTGGCGCGGCTCTGCGCGATGAACATGCTGCTGCATGGCATCGGGAGCCAGGAGTATGAGCCGATCGAAGTCATCGACTCGCTCGCCGCCGGCCCGAAAGAAAACTTTGATATCGTGCTCACGAATCCGCCCTTCGGCAAGAAGAGCAGTATCACGATCACGGGCGAGGAGGGAAAGGTCTCTAAAGAAAAAGAGACCTACGAGCGCGAGGACTTCTGGGCCACTACGTCGAACAAACAGCTCAATTTCGTACAGCACGTCCGAACATTACTAAAACAGAACGGTCGTGCCTCGATTGTTGTGCCGGATAACGTACTGTTTGAAGGCGGAGCGGGCGAGACGGTCCGCCGCAAGCTTTTGCAGCAGTGCGACGTTCATACCTTACTGCGTCTTCCCACCGGCCTTTTTTACGCCCAGGGTGTGAAGGCCAATGTCCTCTTCTTCGATCGCAAACCAGCCGCCGAAACACCATGGACGAAAAAGCTCTGGATCTACGACCTTCGTACCAACATACACTTTACCCTAAAGACTAAAACCTTGAAACGTGAAGACCTCGATGAATTCGTGAAGTGCTATAACCCAAACAATCGGCATAACCGGAAGCCGACTTGGTCCGATAATAATCCCGACGGCCGCTGGCGCGCCTACGATTACGAGGAACTCGTAAACCGCGACAAAGCCAGCCTCGACATCTTCTGGCTGAAGGACGAATCCCTCGAAGCCTCCGAGAACCTACCCGAGCCGGGGGTGATTGCACAGGAAATTGTCGAAGACCTCGAAGCGGCATTGGAGCAATTTCGGGAGATTGCGACTGATTTAGGAGAAGGTGATGGTTCAGAGAGAACCAAGTGAACATAAAAATGCGGGCGTAGCGCAGCGGTAGCGTAGAAGCTTCCCAAGTATTTGGAGCGGTTTGATTCACCAGGCCAACTATTTGTTGGATCGCCAGATCCGCGGCCTGGAGCAACAGTTCATCAAGGAAGGCGGCTACAGCGAGCGGCTGGCCGCCGCGCGCTTGGAGGAGCGGAAACGGTTGCAAGCTCCTCGGTCGGATCAGTCGGATCGGACCGATCGGTCTGAGAAAACACCTGCCTGCTCGGTTTGCGGTAAGGCAATGGTGCTGCGCGCGGCTCGCAAGGGACCCAGAGCCGGTTCGCAATTCTGGGGCTGTTCGGGCTATCCCGAATGCACGGCGACAGAAAAAACGACATGAAGAAGATCGGCTCGAAGAAAGATGAAGCTCCCGCTCAGCTCATCGATGCAAGGATCGAGGGGCCGGCCGACTGGCAGGGCAAGATGCTCTCCCGGCTCCGCGCACTGATCATGCAAGCCGACCCCGAGATGATCGAGGAGCGGAAATGGAGGAAGGCGTCGAATGCGATGGCGGGGGTTCCGGTCTGGTCGCACAACGGGATCGTCTGCACCGGCGAGACGTACAAGACCGTCGTGAAGCTGACCTTCGCCAAGGGCGCCGCACTTCCGGACCCTTCAGGCCTTTTCAACTCGAGCCTCGATGGCAATGCCAGGCGCGCCATCGACATCCGCGAGGGCGAAGCGATCGACGAGGACGCGTTCATCGCGTTGATCCGCGCGGCCGTGAGCCTGAACGAGTCGTCGGGCCGCGCACCCAAAAAGAGATAGAGATCCCCTCCGGCCTCGCGCGCCGTAGCGAGTGTGATCATGAAGAAGGTTAGATTATTTCTCCTGGGAGTAGGCGTCTTATTCATGATGCTTTTGTCCGGGCCGTGGGTACAGGCGGCGGATGTTACGGACAAACAGATGGAGGATGCGGTGTCCGAGGCGGTCCACGGTCTCGATAAGATAACGGAGTCGTGGGAGGAAGGCCGGTACGATGAGTTGTACGACCGGGGCACGGAAGCCTTCAGGGCTTCGATGACGCCGGAACAGTTTTCTGTGCTGATGCGAACCGCGACCCGGAGCCCCGAATGCTGCTTTAAGCGCTTCCAGGAGGCAAAGGGCCAGTTCAACGACCTGAATCATATTGAAGTCACGGTCACGATCGGTTATCGTTACAGCATGAACGCCATCAGTAGGGGACCGAGTGCGCCGGTACTTCCGAAGCAGGAACGCGAATCTTTCAGCCTTGTTCGCGAAGGCGACCGTTGGCGGCTGGATCTCAATCAGATACTCGACCGCGCCTGGCTCTCCGGCCGGCGCTACTGATCCATCCTCGCACGTGGGGGATGGTTGGAAATTGGAGCCATGGGCCATTGGAGCCGTAAGCAGGTGTGTCGGATAGGAACTTCCGGCCTTGTCCAATCCGATGGGAGCGGATATGAATCAATTGCTTTCCTGAACTTCCTTGACATCAAATAATATCATATGATATCTTTTAATCTCACACAACGAATGGCGAGGAGGATACAATGAAAGGCGCGGTCAAAGAGAGGGAAAAAACCGAGGAGGTTGCGCTCGGGGCCCGGATTCCGAAGGAGCTCAAGGAGCGCATGAATCGTTTCTGCCTGGAGCACGGGCTGAAGATGAGCCATTTTGTAAAACGGGCTTTGCAGGATAAACTGGGCGAGGCGGAGGAGGAGATCAAGGACGTCGCGATGGCCCGCGAGCGGCTGGCCGATGCCGAGTTCGTCACACGAGAGGAATACGACCGCTATATCCGGCGGCGCCTCGGAAAGAAATGAATTACGTCCTCCGCTATGAAAAGCGGGTGCTCAAGGATCTGGATCGTATTCCCCAAAAAGATCTCGCGCGAATCGACAAAACGATTCGATCGCTGGCCCTCCAGCCGCACCCCGCGGGGGTTAAAAAACTGGTCGGCGAAGAGCATCTCTACCGCGTGCGTCAGGGCGATTACCGGATTGTCTATGCCGTGGATCACAAGGCCGGCGTTGTCAGCATCCTGGGCGTCCGGCATCGCAGGGACGTTTATCGATAAACATTGGGGTTGTAAAGGAATAAAGTAGTCAAGTCGCTCGATGTTCATTCTCGATCATGGGTATTGTCAGTCAGGGGGAGGTTGAAAGGGTAGGGGATGTGTCGCACGAGCCATGTCGGCTAAACCACTGACCATCGACGAGCACCGTGCACCCTTGAGCCACGAGAAGCGGGCTGCGCTTGAGAAGCTTCGAAGGACCAGTAGGTCCCCGGCGCCCAAGGCTGAAGAGTGCATCAGCTACCGGATCCCGGCCTTTCGTCTTGGCAGAAGGATGGCGGACAGTCCCTTACCGGCGACACTGGTGCGGAAGCTGGTGAAGACCCGGATCACGGAGAAGGCCGCCCAACAACCGGTTGCGGCGGACGGCGCTACGCGCCGCCGTACGGATCGCGCGAACGGGTGAGCCGATAAAAAAAGGAGGATAACATGGCTGGAAGGATTACGGACTCGTGGGTCGTGGCGCAATCGGGGAACATCCCGCGGCTGGTGCGTTTTTATGCGAAGCTGGGGCTCAAGCCCTCGGTTCGCATGCCGTCCTACGTGGAGTTCAAGGCGCCGGGCGGGACGTCGCTGGGATTTTATTCGTTGGGGAGCAAGAAGGTGAAGAAACAGGCCGGGGGCTGGCAGATCATGCTCCGCGTCAAGGGCATCGAGAAGCTCACGGCCGAACTGAAGCGGAAGGGGATCCGGGTGAGCCCGATCGAGCCGGCGCACGGCGAATCGAAGCTCTCGTGGTTTACGGACCCGGACGGCAACCGGCTGACGTTGATGGAATTCGGTAAAATGTAAACATGTGAGATGAAGGGCGGGTCTTGCAATCACGCATTGTCGTAGTGAGAGTTGACTTGTTTCTCGTCTTTAGGATATAGTGCTTCCGATTATACTGAAGGAGACACAACAACATTCACGGAGGAGTAGCGTCATGGCGAAAGGTACGATCAAGTGGTTCAACGCAAGCAAGGGTTTCGGATTCATCACACAAGCGGAAGGCGGCCCGGATGTATTCGTGCATTTTTCCGCCATCACGGGTGAAGGGTATAAGTCGCTCGATGAAGGCCAGGCGGTCGAATATGAAGTGACCCAGGGTCCCAAAGGCCCGCAGGCCAGCAACGTCGTCAAAATCTAAAACGCTCGACGATTCAACGAAAAAGCCTCCCGACCAACCCTCGGGAGGCTTTTTTATTTCGCCGCGTAAAGGGATCAAGTCTTGACTTCATATATTTAATGGGTTAACTTGCCAACGATTGAATAGGAGCCTGATCGATGCGTGTTGTTTCCTGGAATGTTAACGGTATTCGTGCGGCGATGAAAAAGGATTTTCCGGCTTCCGTCGAGGCCATGGACGCGGATGTGTTCTGCCTTCAGGAAACCAAAGCCCAGGATGATCAAGTCCTTGAGGCATTGACGGGCCTGAATGGCTATCACATTTACACCAATTCGGCGGTGAAAAAGGGGTATTCGGGAACGGCCGTTCTGACCCGGATGAAACCCCTGTCGGTGCGCAAGGACATCGATATTGAAGAACATGACCGGGAAGGTCGCGTGATTACTCTGGAGTTCGAGGACTATTTTCTGCTTAATGTCTATACGCCCAATTCAGGAAGTGAATTAAAAAGGCTTTCCTACCGCCAAAGATGGGATGAAGATTTTCTGTCGTACTTAAAGGCTTTGGAAAAGAAGAAGCCTCTCATCGCCTGCGGTGACTTCAATGTGGCTCATAGAGATGTTGATTTAGCGAGACCCAGGGAAAACTTCAATAAAAACGCCGGATATATGCAGGAAGAGATCGATGGGATGGACAACATTACCCGAGCCGATTTCATCGACACTTTCCGATACATTAAACCGGATGAAATTAAATATAGCTGGTGGAGTTTTCGGGCTGGCGCCCGGAAAAGAAATGTCGGATGGAGGATCGATTACGTCCTGGTTTCGCCGAGTATGGTCGGGCAAATCAAGAATGTCGATATCTTAAATGAGGTCATGGGTTCAGACCATTGTCCGGTTTTATTAGATTTAAAATGATCGGGGTCAGGTCATGAAATATTATAAACGATACCTGTTCCAGCGTGACGGCCCAGGCAAGCGCCTCGGAATTCCGGGGATGACATGGATGTCCAATGTGAGGCGGGTCGGTGCGAGAACTGGGTCCGGATTTTTTTTAGGAAAAGCGAGATGGATGCCAAGAAGGTTCTTGAACGTGTGAAGGCGATCGCCGGGACCTTTGCGGCCGATCGGCCGGCTCGCCAGCTTCGCCGGACGCTTGATCCGGCCGATTTCGCCGCGCTCCGCAAGGCGGGTTTCTTCCTGACCGGTATCCCGGCGGAGTTCGGGGGCCTGTGGACGGACGCAGCCGGGTCGGCCCGGTCCGTCTGCGAAATTCTGCGCGCCCTGGCTCACGGCGATTCTTCGGTCGCGTTGGTCTCATCGATGCATCCGGCCGTGCTGTCGTTCTGGCTGTCCACGCCCAAGGTCCCGCCGGAATTTGCGGACGCCTGGGCCGCTCAGCGGAGGGCTGTATTCGAACCCGCGGCTCACGAGCTGTGGGGAACGATCACATCGGAGCCTGGCTCCGGCGGAGACGTCGGTCGGACGAAGGCCAAAGCCGTTCGCGGGAACGGGGCCTGGGTCCTGACCGGCACGAAACATTTCGGATCCGGATCGGGAATCAGTTCGTTCATGGTGACCACGGCCGTGCCGGAAGGGGAGACCGACCCTGATTGGTTCTTCGTCGACATGCGCGGCGTTCCGTGGGACGGGTCCCGGGGATTGCGGCTTGTCGCCGAGTGGGACGGCCACGGGATGGCCGCGACGCAGAGCCACTCGATGGCCTTCGAGCGCTTTCCGGCCGTCCGTATGGCCTGGCCGGGTCACTGGCGTGCGATCGCGGACGCGGCCGGCCCTGTCATCGGTTGCCTCTTCGCCGCGGTCGTTCTCGGTGTGCTCGAGACCGCGGTTGCGGCGGCTCGCGCGTTGATTACTAAACGCCCGAACGACCTTCGTCCGTTTGAGCAGGTCGAGTGGACACGCGCGGAGTCCGAGGCCTGGCTGGCCGAGCAGGCCTACGAGGGAATGCTCCGTGCCGTGGAAACCAGTCCGTCGCCGGGCCGCGAGGTTCTCCTGGGAAAGGAGACGATGGCCGATCTGGCCGAATCGTGCCTGTTGCGGATCTGTCGCGTGCTCGGAGGCGGAACGTTTTCCCGCCGGTCCCCGTTCGGCCACTGGTTCGAGGACGTGCGCGCCCTCGGCTTCCTCCGTCCGCCCTGGGGCCTTGCGTACGAAAATCTGTTCAAAACGGCGCAAAGTCCGTTGGGTCTAAAATCCTCCCGGCCTCAGCCGTGAACAGTTAAATGTCATGTCCATTCCGGGAACACCATACGTAATTCCCGTCAGCCTCCGCTCCCCCCTCGCGCGCGGGGGCGGGGCGGCGAAGGACTGAAGATTGGAGCAGTAGAGAGGATGAGGAGGAAGACAGGATGAAAGTCAAGGAACTGATGCAAACGAAGGTGCTGACCGTTTCACCAGGGGATAAAGTGGACAGGGTATTTTACCTCCTCAGTTTTGAAAAAATACGGCATCTGCCCGTGGTCGAGAGGGGCAAGGTGGTCGGCATGGTTTCGGACCGGGATTTGAAGAAGGTTTTGGGATCGTTCAAGACCGCGCGTACGATCATGGGAAAGGATGAGATCAGCGTCGCCATAAGATCGAGAACCGTTCAGACGATCATGAGACGCGGAGTCATCACCATCGCTCCGAATGCGGACGCCTCGGAAGCGGCCGCCGTCATGGCCAAGAAAAAGATCGGAGCGCTGCCGGTGGTTTCAAAAGACAAACTGGTGGGGATTATTTCATCCACCGATATTTTGTGGGCCTTTGTCAAACTATCACAGGCCGGACCGCCTAAGGAATAAAATGGTCTGTCGGCGCTGGGCGTCAAGAAATCGCCGAGTGTCATTGTCTGCCGTCCTCACCGTTTCCGTTTCTTTCGCTCTTCCGTAAAGAATTTGTGATAGAGGACCTCCCATTCCGGGCCGCCCTCCGAGATCTGCCGCGAATAGGAGGCCAGTTTGGCCCGAACCGTCTGATCGATCTCTTCTTCCAGCTGAAGTTCATGGACGATGACCCGCTTGATCTCGCGAAGCACCTTTTCCTCTTCCACAAGAAAGGCGGCCTTGCGGCCTTTGGCCAAACCCTGCAGGATGAGATGCGAGAGATGGCTGATCTTGTCATCGCTGAGCAACATGTCTTCCCCGATGATCCTATAGGATAATCCCGCGTTCTCTGGCCAGTTGCTTCTTGATCATCAGGAACATTTTCCGCTCATCCACTTGACCCTTTTCGATCTGGGCTTTGTACGTATCGAGTATCTGCCGGACCTCGACATCGAGACGGTCTTCAACCATCAGCTCTTCCGTGATGATCTGCTCAAGCGACGAGACCAGCTCGGCTTTCGGCGCCTCCGGATGGATGAGCTGCTGTTCGGTCAACCGGTCGACCAGGTTTTGTGCAAGCGTGGCGATGCGTTCTTTCTTGAGTCTCATCAGATCGGCACTCTACCAAAACCGCCCGAAGCTGTCAAACGCAAGACTCCCCGCCTATTGACACCGTCCTCCCCTCTGTCTTATAGTAAGACCTCTTTACGGAGGACCGCCATGAAACAGGGCAAATCAGAGGAACGGACGATCACCGAGGTGGTCAAAGACCTCGAAGCGCAGCAAAAGAAAAACAAAGTGGTCAATCCCGTCCTCGCGCAGGTTTTGGAGCAGGTCGCGGCCGTCCAGACACGGATGAGCCGGATCAAACACAAGATCGCGGTGATGAGCGGGAAGGGCGGCGTCGGGAAAAGTTCCGTCACGGTCAATCTCGCCCACAGCTTCGCCGCGCGGGGTTATAAAGTCGGCATCCTGGATGTGGACTTGAGCGGGCCGTGCATTCCGAAGATGATGGGCGTTCGCGATCGGTCGCTCAAGATCACGGCCGAAGGGGCCCAGCCGGCCGTCGGGGTCAACGGGATCAAGGTCGCCTCGATGGAACTGATGCTTCCGGATGAAGGCAGCCCGGTGATGTGGAAAGGCCTCTGGGAAGATTCCGCCGTCTGGCGCGGCACGGTCGAGATGAGCGTCATCCGCGAATTCATCAGCGACGTCAACTGGGGCCCGCTGGATCTCCTGTTGATCGACATGCCCCCGGCCTCCTCCGACAAGCCGCCGATCATCTCCCAGATGATCCCGGACCTAGACGGCGCCGTGATTGTGACGATCCCGTCCGAAATCTCACAATTCATCGTTAAAAAATCGGTCGTCTTCCTGAGTCGCGAGCTCAAGATTCTCATCATCGGCCTGATCGAAAATATGAGCGGGGCGATCTGCCCGCATTGCGGCGAGGCGCTGGAGCTTTTCGAAGACGCGTCCCACGGGGAAAGTCCGCTTCAGAAAATGGGCCTTCCGCTCCTGGGCCGGGTGCCGTTCGACCGGCGGATCGCGAGCTGTGCGGACCATGGCCGGTCGTTCGTGGATGAGCATCCGCTCACCCCGGCCGCGCAGGCCTTCCGGATGATCACCGACTCGTTACAACAACATATCGAATCAAGGAGACCGTCATGAAATTTTTGTGCATCAAATGCAACAACTTCATGGATTACGAATCCAAGGAACAGGTCGACACGCTCCGTCTTGGCATCACCTTCGCCTGCACGCAATGCGGGTATAAAGTCGCGATGGTCACAAATCCGGGCGAGACCCAGCTGGTCAGCGGACTGGGCGTCAAAATCGGCGGACGGACCGTTCCGGCCGAGCCGATGGAATTCACCCGCGGGGCGATCAAGCCGGAAGGCCAACCCGCCGCGGCGGGCCAGCCCACAGCCACGATGACGGCCGATATGGGCAAATGCCCCTTCCCGGGGATGCTGGCCGGAACGGGCTTCAAAGACACCGGGATCGCGGCCGGGACGTCCGCCCAAACCTCGAAACCGTCCGTTCCCTGGACGCCGAATGCCGAGAAGCGGCTCGAGAACGTCCCGTTTTTTGTCCGTTCTTTAGCCCGTGCCGGAATCGAGCAGTACGCGCGGGAGAACGAGTTTGCGGAAGTAAATGACCGTGTTATGGATGAATACCGGGAAAAAGTAGGAATGTAGGGGCGTACGGCCGTACGCCCTCCTATGGGAAAGACCGTCCCGGCACGATTTTTCCCATCACGACCGCCCGGCCTGCGCCGGTCGCGGAGGGAACGTTGTTCGGCTCGCCCTGAATCGTGCCGTTTGCGAACAAGGCAAAAGCCATCGCCTCGAGCGCCCGGCTGTCCAGATCGAACTTTTCAAATGGATAAACCGGAACCGACCCGAAGGCCTCCTGTAGAAATCGCATCAGCGTCGGGTTTCGGGTCCCTCCTCCGCCCACGATCACTTCGTCCGCCCCACCCCCGGGAAAAATAAACCGATCGTATGCGGAGGCGATCGACCGTGCCGTGAAGGCCGTCGCGGTCGCCAGCAGATCCCGGTGATTCAGTCCTAAGACCTTCGATCTCCCGATCACCCGCCGGACCATCGCCAACCCAAAGACCTCGCGTCCGGTCGTCTTCGGCGGTCGACGATGAAGAAAGGGATGTCGCAGCAACTCGTTCAAGAGCCTTTCATGGACCCGTCCCCGCCGGGCCATCTCCCCTCCCCGATCCATCGTCCTCCGACCGTTGCTCCGGTGCTGAACGATGCCGTCGATCAACATATTTCCCGGCCCGGTATCAAACGCGAGAACATTCGCGAGGCCGGCATCGGAGGGCAGAAAGGTGACGTTGCTGATTCCGCCGATATTGACCACCAGTCGGGACCGGCGCGGATCGTGAAAAAGGATATAATGGAGGTAGGGCGTCAGCGGGGCGCCTTCTCCGCCGGCCGCCATGTCCCGGTGTCGGAAATCCGCGATGGTGGTGATACCGGTTCGCTCCGCAATAATAGACGGTTCGCCGATCTGGAGCGTCGAACGGATTTTAAACCCGCCGATCTTCCGGGGATCCGGTTGATGACAAATCGTTTGGCCGTGGGATCCGATCAGATCGATCTCGTTTAATGGAACGGCCGCTTTCCGAGCGATCCGGACGGCCGCAAGCGCGAACAGCTCGCCGACATAGACATTTAATCGGCTCAGATCCTCCACCCGCCCGTCATGGGTCAACCGGAAAAGCTGTCCGCGCAGTTCACGCGGATAAGGATAGGTCGTGAACGCAATCAGTTTGAGCCAGCTTTGAAGTCCCCGTCCCGAGATCTCGACCAGTGCGGCATCGATGCCGTCGGTGGATGTTCCTGAAATCAGCCCGATCACCTTCATGGACGATTAGCCTACTGCAACATCCGAACAGCGTCAAGGGAAATTTTCTACGGAGATTTCCCGGAGATGAACCGATCCATACGAGCATCGTCACCGTCGTCGCCTCCGCCGCCTCCGCCGCCGTCGCCGCCGCCATCCCAAAGTGATAATGTCCGGTTCTGCCAAAGTAGAAATGTCCTCTTTACTGATAGACTACCTGCTCCAATTAGGAGGGCAGGATGGTCAGAGAGGACAGGGTCTTAATGAGCGTGAAGGAGTTGCGGCGGTTGCATGT
>JACQCA010000059.1 GCA_016201865.1 Nitrospirota bacterium | reverse complement strand
GAGGGTGTCCATCCTCCACGGAGACCTGGATAATCTTCTGTTTCTCACCTACCCATAAGGATCGTTCCTCTCCCACGCCTTGGGAGATGGAGCGAACCGGCGGGACAAGGGCAAATAGACAGAGGAATAGGCCCCAGAGAAGATGACGCTTTATGTGTGAAACAGAGTGATGAACCGATAGGGAAAGGGCGCGAAGGAAGCACAGGATTTTGATCCGCCATGAACTGGGTGGCCGGAGCACGGGCAACTCCCTCGACCGTTCGGATCGGGCAGTGGCATGCCCGTCCGGGTCGATGCGGTGCACAGCAATGTACAATGCGAATGGCTGGCTTGAACGGGCGGATGCTATCAAACGGGTCCGGCCGTGTCAAGGAGTTTTTTGTGCGTCGTTCCTCGCCTTGACAGAATTCGACCGCTGGGCTATCATGAGGCACTCTCGACTATTCGGTGATGTTAGAGATGTTGGAATGGACGACAACGCGGCCAAGATTGCGATCGCCAGCGATCATGCGGGCCTGGACTTAAAAGAGAAGATCGTCAAGCTGCTCCGGGAATTGGGCCGGCCGGTGGCTGATTTCGGGACGCATAATCACGACTCGGTCGATTATCCGGATTACGGAATCCAAGTGGCCCGGGCCGTCTCGGAGGGAAAGAACGAGCGGGGCATCCTCATCTGCGGCACCGGCATCGGGATGTCCATCGTGGCGAACAAGTTCCCCGGCGTGCGCGCGGCCCTCTGTTACGATCCGTTCACGGCCAAGGTGAGCCGTCTTCATAACGACGCGAATATCCTCGTCTTGGGTGAACGCGTACTCGAAGAGAAGACGGCGCTGGAGATCGTCCGGCTGTGGCTTTCGACCGGCTTCGACGGCGGCCGGCATGCGCGGCGCTTGGCGAAGATCGAAGAGATTGAAAAAGCGGAACGGAGGACGAAGGAGTAGGTGAGTCATGTCCTATCTTCAAAAAGCCGATCCCGAGATCTACCGGGCGATCCAGGGCGAGAAGAAACGCGAACAGGATCAGATCATACTGATTGCGTCTGAGAACTACGCCAGCCGCGCGGTGTTGGAGGCCCAGGGCAGCCTCCTGACGAATAAATATGCCGAAGGCCTTCCCGGAAAGCGGTACTACGGCGGATGCGAGTTCGTGGATGTCGCCGAGTCGCTCGCAATCGCGCGCGCGAAGGAGCTTTTCGGCGCGGAGCATGTGAATGTCCAGCCGCACTCCGGAACGCAGGCCAACATGGCCGTCTATCTATCCGCGCTGAAGCCGGGCGACGCGATCCTTTCGATGAGCCTGGCCCACGGCGGCCATCTTTCGCACGGCCACCCCATGAATTTTTCGGGAAGCATCTATCGGCCGGTCTTCTACGGCGTGCGCCGCGACACCGGCCGGATCGATTACGACGAGGTGGCCCGCCTGGCGGACGAGCATCGTCCCCGGATCATCGTGACCGGGGCCAGCGCCTACCCGCGCGTCTTCGACTTTAAACGCCTCCGGGAAATCGCGGATCATTGCGGAGCATTGCTGATGGCCGACATCGCCCATATCGCCGGGCTGGTGGCGGCGGGACTGCATCCCAGCCCGATGCCGTACGCCGACTTTGTGACGACCACGACGCAAAAAACGCTGCGGGGACCGCGGGGGGGAATGGTGATGTGCAAGGCCCAGTACGCGAAGGCGATCGACAAGGCCGTCTTCCCCGGCATTCAGGGCGGGCCGCTGATGCATGTGATCGCGGCCAAGGCGGTCGCTTTTAAAGAAGCCCTCACGCCGAAATTTAAGGTTTACCAGCGGCAGATCGTGGCGAATGCGCAGGCGCTGGCCGAAGCACTGGTCCAACACGGCTTCCGTCTGATCTCGGGCGGGACGGACAACCATCTGATGTTAGTGGATCTTTCCAATCGGAATGTGACCGGCAAAGAGGCCGAGACGGCCCTCGATCGCGCCGGGATCACGGTGAACAAAAACGCGATTCCGTTCGATGAAAAACCGCCGGCCGTCGCCGGCGGCATCCGCCTGGGAACCCCGGTCGTCACGACGCGCGGGATGAAGGAACGCGAGATGGATATCATCGCGGAGGCGATCCATCAAGTGACGTCGCATCCCGGCGACGAGAACGTCCTGCGGGAGACCCGCCGGCGGATGAAACAACTTTGCCGGCGGTTCCCGTTCAAGGGGTAAAAATCCGATGCATTGTCCTTATTGTGAATCGCTTGATAATAAGGTGGTCGATTCCCGATTGAGTCAGGAAGGCGCGACGATCCGTCGCCGACGGGAATGCGTCGGGTGCCGGCGACGGTTCACCACGTACGAGCGCGTGGAGGAAACCTCGCCGATGGTGATCAAAAAGGACGGCCGCCGGGAGCACTTGGATCGCCAGAAAATCCTCGCCGGGCTGAAGAAGGCCTGCGAGAAGCGGCCGATCAGCATGGATACGTTGGACGCCGTCGCCACGCGGATCGAGAAGAAATTTCAGGAAAACGGGGAGACCGAGGTCCCCAGCCGGATGATCGGCGAGGCCGTGATGTCCGAGCTGTACCCTCTGGACCCGGTGGCCTATGTGCGGTTCGCCTCCGTCTATCGGGAGTTCAAGGATTTAAACCAGTTCATGTCCGAACTGAAAAGCCTGCTGAATCGAGACCCGGACGATTCGAAAGATCGAAGCGTCCGTCCTCCGGCGGCCAAGGAGGACAGCTCCTCCGCCAAGCCTCCGGCATGAGACGGTCCGACGAGCGCCCCGGCTTCCGCCGGCGACCTCCATGAACAAGACCCGTGTCGCCATCATCGGGGCCGGTCGGGGAGGAACCTCCCTGATCGAGATTTTCCATTCCGACCCGTTGGTCAAGATCGTGGGCGTGGCCGATATCCGGCCGCGGGCGCCCGGTCTCCTTCTCGCGAAACGTCTGACGATTCCCACAACGAACGACTATCGTCGGCTGCTCCGCCTGAAAAAAGTGGATATCCTGATCGACGTGACGGGCAGCCCCAAGGTGGATCGGGCGCTTCGGGAACTCCGACGTCCGGATCGGGCCGTGATCGGAGGGCCGACGGCCAAATTCATGTGGCAGTTGATCGAGGCCCGGATCAAGAGCAACGAGGAGATCGAGAAGCATCTTCGGGAGTACCAGGCCCTTTATGGGTTGTACCTGCGGGAGATCCAGCACGCCATCGCCGAGGAGCGGACCCGGATCGCCCTGGACATCCATGACGGGCTGGTCCAGACCTTGGTGGGACTCAACTACAAATTGGATCTCTGCGGCGAGCTGTGGAAGACGGATGCCGTCCAGAGCCGGCGGATGCTCTTGGAGACGCGGGATCTCTTGAAGGCCGCGATCGAGGAGGCGCGCCAGGTGATCTTCAACCTCCGACCGCTGCATTTCGACCGGATGGAACTCCTGCCCGCCATGCGGAACTACCTCAAGACCTACGCCAAACAGTATCGGATCGAGACCGATTTCAGGGTCCGGGGCAACGAGCATCGCATCCCGCCGCGGGTCAAGATCTTCCTGTTCCGGATCATCCAAGAGGCGCTGTCCAACGTCCAGAGGCATGCGAAGGCGACACGGGTCGGTGTGGAGTTGACGATCGGCCGGTCGGATCTGCAAACGACGCTTTCGGACAACGGCCGCGGCTTCGATCTCAAAGAGGTCTCGTCGCACCCGGAAAAATGGGCCTCATTCGGATTGAAAGGAATCCTGGAGCGGGCCCGGCTGTTGGGCGGGACGGCCGTCATCGATACCCAACCGGGGCGGGGGACGAAGATCGTGCTTCGCGTCCCGCTCAAGGAAAAGGAGGAATCCCTTCGTGAACAAGATTCGAGTGCTGATCGCCGATGATCACCAGGTCGTCCGGGAAGGCCTCTCGGCGATCCTGACGACCAAAGAAGACATCGAGGTGGTGGGGGTCGCCAAGGACGGGGTGGAGGCGGTCGAGATGACCCGCACGCTGCTTCCCGACGTGGTATTGATGGACATCAGCATGCCGCGGATGAACGGCGTGGAGGCCACCCGCGAGATCAAACGGGAGAATCCGCATATCGGGGTCGTCGTTCTCACGATGTATGCCGAGGAGGAGTATATCTTCGATCTGGTCAAGGCCGGGGCGACGGGGTATCTTTTAAAAGACGCCGATTCGGGCCAGATCGTCAAGGCCATCCGCGCCATCGCCGAAGGGGAATCGCTGATCCATCCGTCGGTGGCGAGCAAGATCCTCAACGAGTTTTCACTGTTGGCCGAAGGCCGGGGCCGGAAACCGGGCCGTCTCGAGCACGGCCTGACCGACCGCGAGATCACGGTTCTTAAACTGGTCGCGGAAGGAAAGACGAACAAGGAGATCGCGAACGTCCTCGATCTGAGCGAGAAGACAATCAAAAACCACGTCCGGAACATTTTCCACAAGCTCCATGTCTACGACCGCACCCAGGCCGCGATTCATGCCATTCGCAAGGGCCTGATCGAGCTGGACCCCAAATCGTAACAGTACCGAGTAACCCCCTGCTTCGGGCTTGCTGTAAAGCTGGGCGGGCAAGCGCCGCTGTGTGAAGATTTTATTGACAAGCTCCATCGAGTCATATATATGTTGGCCTTGTAATTGAGCCTCCCGATCTTTATCCTCTCGGCGGTATGGGATGAGAGGGAAGAGGGAGTCGTGAAACCTTAAGAGGACCTTATGGACCTTCGGTTTCAACGCAAACTTCGACCTGTCGCCATCCTCACGCTGTTCTTCTTCGCCTGGATTTCGATCGAGCCATGGAATTACACCGTCTGGGCGCAGACGGCGCAGAAAAACGGCGACCGACCGGCTGCCGCTACTGCATCCAAATCAACCTCCGGAAAATTTGAAGAATCCCTTCGGGCGGCGAAGAAAGTTGTCGAGGAACTTGACCAGGACGTCGCCTCCGGTAAGGACATCACCCTTCAATTGGAATCCCTCAAAGGCTACAAGCAAAACTTAGAAGCGGCAGATCCTGAGATCCGGGCCGAGTTTGCATCTACCGAAGCCTTTATAAAACAGAAGAAACTGCCAAAGGCCATACTGGCCCGTTACGCCAAGACGCTGAAAGAATACCAAGCAAACCTCAAGGCGCTCACTGATCAGATTGATGCACTCTCCCAGTTGGAGGCTGAGCGCAAGCAGGCCGAGGCCGACAACGACCGTCCTTTGGCTCAGAAGAAGCAAAAGGATCTCCAGGTTCGAATCAAAGCGGTCCGGGATCAGCTTAAGACCCAGGTTCGGGAGCCCCGTCATCAGCCCGAAAAACCCTCTGAGATTCCCAATCGCACACGCGAATTGAGACCTCTCAAGACTTCCTGGTTGAAGCCGGTGATGGATTGGTTGGTCCCTTCAGCCTATGCCGCCGAGCCGCCCCCGCCGGGTCCTGCCGACTTGGCCGAAACGCTTGAAACCCCTCAGACTCAAGAGATCCACGATCTCGCCGTACAACTGGGAAGCACACCGGTTGCGCTTTATGAATTTGTTCGAAACAATTTTAAGTACGAACCTTATGTCGGCTCGGTCAAGGGAGCGACCCAGACCTTAAAGGAAAAAGCAGGCAATGAATGGGATCAGGCGTCATTGCTGATCGCGTTATTGCGTGCCGCGGGCTATCCTGCGCGTTACGTGGTGGGCACGGTGGAGATTCCCGTGGATCAGGCGATGAGTTGGCTGGGTTTGGAGGACGCCAATATGGCGGCCTCGTTGCTTTACACCCAAGGCCGATCGACCAGTCTCATTTATTCCGGCGGGAAAATTTCGAGCATCAGAACGCGTCAGGTCTGGGTGTCTGCCTATGTCCCTTTTCTCCATTCCCGTGGCGCCGCCACCGGACCCGGAGACACCTGGGTGGATCTGGATCCCAGCATGAAGACCCAGACCGCTACCCAGACATTGAGTCTTACCGGCGCGCCGGTTTTTGATTCGACCGCCTACCTATCTACATTCCGAACGCAAAGCCCGGTGGATTTCTACAAAGGTCAGTTATCAGCGATCCGGCTACGGGAGCAGGTGCCTATATAATTAGTGGAGGCATCGCAGGAGGGGAAGGCACCCAGACTCAAAATCTAAATGACATAACGAATAAACAAAGCAGCAAGGAAGTCTTCTGTCTTCTTTTCGGGGTGTTTGGAGTGCCTATAGTGGCCGTGTTATTTTTCGTGGCACTGCAACAAATTCCAGCGGTATTGCAAGCAGCAGCCACATTAGGTCCATTGGGTGCCGCTCTTTTCATAGTTGGTTATATAGTTTTCCTGTACCTGCTTTATATAATTCTTGATGCTTTTGTTGATCAGTGTATTTTAAGCAGTGCTGAGATAAGAGCTAACCCACGGGAGTTCATGGTTTCTATTTTTAAATTGCGAGATGAGAAGTGGAAAACAGTTTAGCTAATCGGCTGGGCAAGGCGAACAGGACAACTTACCTTGTCCTTGCGATTGGTATAACTTTAAGTATCTTCGGACGTATTAGTGTGATTACTTTTATCTATGCTAAGGGAATCAATATTCATAATCAATCATCTTTTCTATCATGGTATGTGTGGGCTGGTGCTATATTGGGTACCGCATTCCTTTTAATATTGGAGCTTATGCGAACACAAGACAAACAAATTAAAATTGGTTTTACTCTGTTGTACCTCTGCGCTATTTTGACATTTCTTGATTTATGGTTTTTTTTCTCTTCACTTCTCATCTTAATTTCTAACACGATTGTCATGATTATTCTTGTGCTATCAGCGTGGCGTATGCTATTCCAAATATCACAATGGCAAAAATCCTAAAAAGCATGTGTCTACTCACGAAGCAGTGCAACGACATGGACACGGCCTCGCTGCTGATTGCACTGCTTCGTGCTTCCGGCATTGCAGCCCGATACGTCTATGGAACGATTGAAGTGCCTATGGATCAGGTGATGAACTGGGTCGGGGGATTTACAAATGAACAAGCTGCCATCAACTTTATCGGAAGCGGCGGCACGCCGGTCACGGGCTTGGTTTACGGAGGCAAAATTGTCTCGGCGCGGATGGAACACACCTGGGTCGAGGCCTACGTGGACTTTATCCCTTCCCGCGGTGCGGTGAACAAACAAGGCGACACCTGGATACCATTGGATGGGAGCTTTAAGCAATATACCTACACCTCTGGAATTGATCTGAAGACGGCCGTGCCGTTTGATGCCCAAGCGTTCGTGAATCAACTTCAATCCACGGCCACGATTAACGAACAGGCGGGCTACGTTGCCAATATTGACTCGGCTTCTATCCAGAACACCGTGACCGATCTCCAGTCGCGGCTGCAGAGCTACCTGAGCACAAATCTTCCAAACGCGACGGTCGAGGACCTTATCGGCAAGAAAACGATCAAGCCTCAGACCTTTCCCATCCTGGCCGGAACCCTGCGCTACAAAACCGTCACGATCGGCAGCCGATCCTCAACCCTTTCCGACGCTCTACGACACAAGCTGAGTTTTGAAGTTACGACCGAGGCGTTCTTTGGGCCGGATCTTACGTTCACGGCCAATCTTGTCGAACTGGTCGGCAAGCGGGTGACGCTGAGCTACGTCCCCGCGACCAGTGCCGATCAGCAGACCATAAACCAATACGGCGGCCTGTACAGCACGCCGGCTTATTTGATTCAGGTTAAGCCCCAGATTAAAGTGGAAGGTGTGGTAAAGGCCGAAGGGAAGGCAGTGGGATTTGGAGTGGATCAGAATTTTACGATGACTTTTTCACTTCCAAACATAGGATCAGATCTAGTTCAAAATACGATCACGGCTGGCGGGTATTATGCCATTGGTCTCGTGCCGGATAGGCTGCCGAGAGGATATGACAGTGTTATTCAACAAAGGAACCAGCGGTTAAACGCACTTGTTCAAAGTGGCGCCAACCTTCTTTCAGATGAAGGATTAGGTGAGGAACTGTATTTGAGTGTTATGACTTATTTCTGGGAAGTAAACCGCCAGGGCGATGCAATAGCATCTTCTGTAAATATTGTTTATGCAAAACAACCGGGTGAAGGCATCTTTGGTTTATCACTTTCAGTCGGTGGGTTATTTGGTGTTCCTACGTCCGTTCGCGTGGTGGGAGTTACGATTGACATTGATCGAACAGTGGATGTGCCAGCCTCTAAGGATGGAGACGGAAGCAAAATACGAAATTACATGAACATTGCGGGTATGTCGGCATCTGGTTTGGAGCATGGAATTATCGAACAGTTATATAACGTGGAAGCTATTTCGGCAGTGAAGGTAATCTATCTGGCAAATCTGCAAGGTCTGAAAACTGAGCTTCCCCTCGAATTTCGTCTTCCAAGGATAGTGTAAAATGGACGTAACCTTGGAGGCGAAGATGATCAAGATTCCGAAGCAGGAGTACACGGCGGCGTTTAAGGAACAGGCGGTGAAGCGAGTGGCGGAGGTGGG
>JACQCA010000058.1 GCA_016201865.1 Nitrospirota bacterium | reverse complement strand
TTACATGGCCCCCGGCACCGGTTTCGGGACGATCTTCATCGGCCCCGGTTCGAGCTTTTTACCCGCGCTCAAGGAGGTCACGTAGGCAACCAGGTCCACCGCTTCTTGAGTATTGTTGTCGATGGGATCTCCCTTCAGAAACGTCATCACGCACATATTATTCATGCCTGTCAAATCCACCAGCGCCTTCATCGGACCCATGGGCTTCGGGAAATGAGCTGCCGCCCCTTTGAGGGTGGGAATGTTCACTTTCATTTTCATCCCCTTCCATTCCATCTCGGCCGCGCCGCCGGACGTCCCGCCATCCTTGTGACAGCTCGCGCAGCTCTTTCGGGTGGTATTGTCACCCAGCGTGTCATCGTTGAACAGCTTCTTTCCCCGTTCGATGCCCGCTTCAAGGGTATCCGGCTGCATGTTCATCATCATCTGTTTCATGGCCATGACCTTGTCCGGAGGCATTAGGAACGGACTTCGTGACTTCTCCTCAGCGCCAACCCAGAATGCCCCAACTAACAGCAGCCCGCCCAGTGCGCTTAAAAATAAAATCTTCTTCATGATGGTATCCTCCCTTTAGGTTAGGCCGCCTTAGTCATGGGCTCGCCGCAATGCGTTCCCTGTTTTTCTGATTTATACCCACAACCGCACTGATACTGTTCCACCTTCTTCATCGGCTGCCCGCAATGGGAGCCGGCAGCGGTCGAGGTATGCCCGCAACCGCATCTGTATTGATCCGCCATCTTTCTCACCTCCCCTCGGTTCATGGTTGTTGACAGTCCCTCTCCGGACACAAGGGCCTTAAGGCAATCCTGTTGTTGGGTTTTAGCTTAAACCGAAAGGAGGAGGAAAGATGTAAGGGGGACTACATTGGAAGTGGGTTTTTTGTCGGTTATGGTTTAGAAGGGAGAAGTTTTTCCAGCTCTTTTTCTCTCAAGATCACCAGCCGCCTACCGTCAAAAGCGATCAGTCCTCTTCTTTTAAAATCTCCCAGCGTGGCTGTGACGGTCTCCCGTGTGGACCCGATCAAGTTGGCCAGTTCCTGGTGGCTGAGTTTGACACTAAGTCGCGTCTGCCCGTTTTCCTGAACCCCGAACTCCTTGGATAACTCGAACAGGAGATGTGCCAATCGCGCCGGGACATCCTTGAACACAAGATCTTCGATCCGGCTCTCGATCTTCTTTAACCGCAAACCGATCAGCTTGGTAAGCCGAATGTTGGTGTTTGGATCTTTCTTAAGCAACGCTTCAAAGTCCGACCGCTGCATCACACAGATCGAAACATCGTCCAGGGCCTCGGCCACCGTATCTCGAGGCATCCCTTCAAGGACTTCCATCTCGCCAAAGACCTCCCCGGGCTCCAAGATGGCCAAGGTCAATTCCTTGCCGTCTTCGTTCATGCGTGAGAGCTTGACCCAGGAGAGCAGTTTACTTATATACTGGAAACCATCCAAAATCAACCCATTCCAGAAGACTGACACAAATTGCTTGACAAGCGAGAATGGTTCTTGATATACAAGGGCCACATATCGCGTTCACGGTTAAGGGAACCCCGTTTGAATCGGGGGCGGTCCCGCCGCTGTGAGTGGGGACGAAGCCTGCAAGACGTCACTGTTCTCAAAAGAGAACGGGAAGACGCAGGCGGAGGATGATCCACAAGCCAGAAGACCTGCCTGAACGCGCGGCCTGTTCCTCTCCGAACGAAGAGAGCGGATCGGCTCACCTTAGGGTCAAGAAGCAGGGTGCAATCCTCAAGGGCATTGGTATCAGCCTTTGGGGATTTTTAATGCGCTCGAAATTCATTATCATCGCTTTTCTTTTTCTCCTCGCGCCTTCTCCCGTTCATGCCGTTCCGATCACCGTGACGGACGACCTCGGCCATTCGGTCCGGTTCACGACGCCTCCCCAAAGGATCATCTCGCTCGCCCCCAGCCTGACCGAAATGCTTTTTTCGCTCGGCCTTGATGACCGGATCGTCGGCGTCACCGACTATTGCAATTATCCGCCGGCGGCCATGACGAAGCCAAAGGTGGGCGGCATGAATCCAAACCTGGAGAAAGTCCTCTCGCTCCATCCCGATCTGATCGTGGCGGTCGCCGGGATCTATCAAAACCAAAGCCTCGCGCGGTTCGAACAGTTTCATATTCCATCCTTTACGGTCGATCCCTCTTCCATCGAGAAGATCTTCGAGACGATTCTTGTTTTGGGAAAGATCGCCGGAGCGGACGAGACGGCGGCTGAAAAAGTAAAACAGCTGCGTGGAAGGCTGGAGTCGGTTCGACAAAAGACTCTCTCGGTTCCGCGGCCCCGGCTGCTCTACGTTGTGGATAAAGATCCCCTGATCTCGGTCGGGAAGGGGAGTTACATCGATGATCTGATCCGCGAGGCCGGCAGCGTCAATATTACCGGGGAATTGGCGAAGGCTTATCCGATCGTTTCGATGGAATATGTGATCCACCAGGATCCCGAAGTAATCATTCTTGCGATGGACGCGGATCAAATAGTTTCGGATCAAGAAAAGCAGTACTGGAGCCGCTGGTCTTCTCTTTCCGCGGTAAGGAATGGAAAAATTTACAAAGTGAGCCGTGATCTATTGAACCGGCCGGGCCCGCGAATCATAGATGGAATCGAAGAGCTGGCGCGGCTGCTCCATCCGGCCGTCGGTCCGCCCCAGGCGGATGAACCGGTGCGATAAAAATGCTCACATTGAAGCGATGGTTAACAGTTCTTTTTATTCTAACGGTGCTATGGATGATCACCGTCCTGATCTGTCTTCTCCAGGGCACCGAGCCGATCACCTTGTCGGATGCCGCCGGAATTTTTTGGACCCGTCTTTCATCCGGAACCAACGGTGCCTCGGACTTCAGTCGGAGCACGATTCTATTGGAGGTCCGACTGCCGCGCGTTTTGCTTGCCGGACTGGTGGGCGGCACGCTGGCGGTGGTCGGGGTGACGCTTCAGGCGCTTCTCCGAAATCCGCTCGCCGATCCATTCGTGATCGGGATCTCGAGCGGTTCGGCGTTGGGGGTCGTTCTCTCTCTATTGGTCGGACTGAATGTTTCCATTTGGGGTTTGACCACGATGCCTCTGTTTGGTTTTCTGGGCGGTCTGATCACGCTGTTTTCTCTTTATCGCCTTTCCCAGGTTCACGGGAAAATTTTTGTTCAGACCCTCCTGCTGGGCGGGGTGATTTTAAACGCCATGCTCTCGGCCGTGATCATGTTTATCGCCTATATGATGGATGCCGACAAGGTGATGGGCATCGTCTATTGGTTGATGGGAAA
The DNA here is from genome assembly GCA_016201865.1 of Nitrospirota bacterium. Lineage (GTDB taxonomy): Bacteria > Nitrospirota > Nitrospiria > JACQBZ01 > JACQBZ01 > JACQCA01. The sequence continues at coordinate 5,424 of JACQCA010000058.1, read as the reverse complement.
TCTGGGTTCGCCGGATAGGAAGGCGCTGACGATTGTTGCGGTCTATTCTTTGATAGGCATGGCCGTTCTTTTCGGACTGGGGAGAGGATTGAACCTGCTTGCGTTGGGGGATGAGACGGCCGTCACGCTCGGCCTCGACGCGGAGCGGACCAAGCGGATCGCCTTTTTCGCATCGGCGCTATTAACCGGCGCCGTGGTTTCGGTCAGCGGATTGATCAGTTTCGTCGGGATCATGATTCCTCATGTCCTTCGTATCCTGATCGGTCCGGACCACCGTCTGCTGCTGCCGGCCTCTGTTCTGGGCGGCGGGATATTTTTAATGACGGCCGATATGATTGCGCGAACCGTGATCGCCCCGACCGAAATTCCGGTCGGCGTGATCACGGCCCTCTGCGGCGGCCCGTTTTTCCTTTTTCTCCTATGGAAGGGGAAGATGAGGTTTCCGAATCCATGAAATCCGAAGCCATGTATACATTAAAGGGAGTCGGGTTTCGTTACGGGCGGGAATGGGTGCTGAAGAACATCGACCTGACGATAGAGCGCGGCGAGATCCTGGGCATCATCGGACCGAACGGCTCCGGAAAAACAAGCCTGCTGAAAATTCTGGGGCGCCATCTGAACCCCCTCGAAGGCGAGCTGTGGTTGGAGTCGAAGAGGCTTTCAACGATTCCACTGCTCGCGCTGGCTCGGCGGGTGAGCACGGTGCCTCAGGAACATCCGGTCGTCTTTTCGTATACCGCGTTGGAAATGGTTCTGATGGGCCGCTATCCCTACCTGAAAGGCTGGGCGTTTGAAAGCGCCGGGGACCATCGTATCGCGCGGGCGGCCATGGAGCGGATGGGGGTCGAACGGTTCTCGGATCGGCTGTTCGCCGAGCTTTCAGGGGGGGAGAAACAGCGCGTGATCATCGCGCGCGCACTGGCGCAGCAGCCGCAAATCTTATTGCTGGACGAGCCGGCCACTTTTTTGGATCTGCATCACCAGTCACAGATTTATTCCTTGCTGGGGGAGCTGAATCGCGATGAGAAGATGACCATTGTGGTCGTCTCGCACGACCTTAACATGGCCTCGCAGCTCTGCCGGCGGCTTCTTCTCTTGAAGGAGGGCCGGATGGCGGGACTGGGAACGCCATGGGAGGTTTTGACCGAAAAGGGGATCGAAGCGGTCTATCATTGCCGGACCTTGATCGATTCACACCCGACCACGGGGAAGCCCAGACTGACGATGGTTCCGGATTAATATGATGGGGATATCAAAACAGCCGTTATTGAAATTTATCGGGATCTCCGCGGGATTACATCTCGTGGCCGGCGCGTTGGCCGTTTTTTTGGTCCTGAAGACGGTTCGGACGATTCCGTCCGATTCAATGATACAAGTCAGCCTGGTGAATTCGGTCGAGACCGTTACGGTTGAGGCCAGCCCACCGCGCCGGTTGAAGGCCCCGGTCATATCACCGAGTCTCCGGCCGGTTCCAACAAAACCATCCAAGTCGTTTGAGGCTGAAGCCGCAGATTCAACCCATACGGAGGCGGTTGGGTCGGCGCCGGCTCGCGAGGAAAGCCGGACGTATTCAGCCGAATCACCCGCCCGTGAGGGTTTTGAATCTCGGGATGAGGAAGCCGCGGGAAACGGTTCTCCCTCAGTGGAGTTGGCGGGCTTTCTTCAAGATGTGCGGAGTCGATTGGAGTCGGCCAAGCGGTATCCCTGGCTGGCGCGGGTCCGGGGTCAGGAGGGAACCACGCAGGTCCGGTTCCGCATTCTTCCCAGTGGCGAGCCTGCTGAGATTCAAATCGTCCGGTCTTCGGAATTTCCCATTCTGGATGGCGAGGCCGTTGCAACGGTGAGGCGGGTGTCGCGGTTTCCACCGCCGCCGATGGATCGGGATATTGATCTTGTGGTTCCGATGGTATTTCGCCTCAATGTTCCAAAAGATCCCGAATAGACCTGTTAAGGAAGACGTGAGTTGAAAAGGCTGCTCTGTATGCTTGGCATAACAACAACCCTATTGATTACTCAACAATCCGTTGAGGGGCAAGCACCGGATCATTTGGATCAACCGACGGTCATGCAGGATATAACGGTTGAAGCCGCGCCCGTCCAAGCGGAGGAGACCGGGGCGCAGCCGTCATTCTTGACGGTGATCCAGGGCAAGGATCTTGAACGGCGGTTTACCTCGATTCCTGAAGCGCTTTCCGAAACCGTCGGTGTTCGTGTCAACCGGTTTGGCGGGCTGGGGGATTTCAGCACGATCTCCATCCGAGGCTCGTCCTCCGAGCAGGTGTTGATCTATCTCGACGGCATTCTGCTGAACGAGGCCCAGGGCGGCGGGGTCAACATCGGCACGATACCGGTATCCAATGTCGAGTCGATCGAAATCTACCGGGGAAGCTCGCCGATCGCATTCGGCCAAACGGGCATCGGCGGCATTGTAAACATCAAAACCAAATCAGCCGGAGGAACGAGGAGTTTATCCGCACAGGCCCAATACGGCTCATTCGATACGGTCCGTCTGAACGCCTTGTTTTCGGATAAGCCGGGTCGGTTGGATTATGTGATCGGCGTGGATGAGTCCGCCAGCAAAAATAACTTCAAGTTTCTTGACGATAACGGCACTCAGTATAATCCCTCGGATGATGTGGTTATAAGAAGGTTGAATAATCAGTTCAGGTCCTTAAATTTTGTTGCGAAGGTCGGTTATGACTTTAAGCCGAATACAAGGGTCGGCGGTTATCATAATTTCTTGAATACCGATAAAGGCGTTCCCGGGCTTGGATCGTTTCAATCCCTCCACGCCGATCTTAAAACAGAGGAATATCGAACCGGCCTTGAACTCGATCAACGGTCTGTTTTAATCCCTGAACTTGATCTCCATTGGGATTTTCACCATATCTATAAAATGGAGGCGTTTCAAGACCGGTTGGGTGAAATCGGCGTCGGCAGCCAGGACAATGAAAACGTCACGGAAGGGTATGAGGCCTTTTTAAATCCGGATTATCTTCTGGGTGGAAATCAATTACTGAAGGGGTCGCTCCGTGTGAAGGTCGAGCGATTTGCCCCGTTTGACCGATTACAGCAGGCCGAAACAGCCACAAGCAGGCGACAAACTGTTTCTGTGGGACTCGAGGACCGTATCGTTTTGGGGAACGACACGTTCTTCCTCGTGCCGGGCTTCTCGTACGATGTAACGGACAATATGTTTCATGGAGAGAGTTTCCTGACCATGATCGGTCAGGATACAGCCCAGCCGGACCGGCAGCGGTTTTTGACCCGCCAGGTTGGAACGCTTTATCGGGTCACGGATCAGATCGAAGCCCGGGCCAACATCGGGCGATATTTTCGGCCGCCCAACTTTTTTGAACTATTCGGCGATCGGGGTGGGACCGTGGGCAATCCTGAGTTGTTGCCGGAGGAGGGTCTCAATAGAGACATTGGATTCAAGTACACAAGGCGATTCTCTTCTTTCATTAAAGAGTTGGAATTACAGACGGCTTATTTTGACAACCGAGTGGAGAACCTGATCCTGTTCATCCAGACCTCTCAGCGCACCTCGAAGCCGGAGAACATCGGGCGGGCCGGGATTACGGGTGAGGAACTGGTCGGAAGGATGCAGCTGGGCGATCATTTTAAAATCAGCGGCAACTATACTCATCAACGCGCCGTGAATCGAAGCGATATCCCCAGTCAGGCGGGGAAGATATTGCCCGGCCGCCCCCTCCATGAGTTATCCGGAAGAACAGAGTTCTTCACAAACCGGTGGTCGCTATTTTACGGCTACGATTTTACCGCCCAGAATTTTTTGGATCAGGCGAATCAACTGGCGACAAAGTCAAGAAGCGTCCACAACATCGGAATTTCCTCGCGGCTCACCAAATCCGTCTCCATGACGTTTGAGATTAAAAATCTAAACGACAGCACCATCGAGGATATTTTCGGGTTCCCGTTGCCCGGAAGATCCTATTTTCTAACCATCAACGGCAACATATAGAGAAAGGAGTTTTTGATGAGAGGTCGACATCTGAACATTTTGGGCGGCGTTTTTATCGTGTTTGTTTTATTGGCGTGGGGCTGTGCAAATAATAACAATGACCATCCGGCCGCCGGTCCGGCCGTGGGGTTCGTCGTCACGACGGATTTCAGCGTCGGAAACCTGTCCACTCTTACTACAACGACGCCAAGGACCGCCGTGACAAATGTCCTGGGTTCAACGGGGGTCAATTCCGACTCCGTGATCAGGGCCTTCGGCAATCGAGTCTTTATTTTACAGAGGACCGGGGCGAATTCCATCCTGGTAATCGATCCGAATAATCCAAGCACGCCATTGGCAAACTACACCGCCAACGATCCTGGAGCGAATGCTCCGCAATCGAACCCTCAGGATATGGCGTTCGTCAGCTCTTCCAAGGCCTATATCAGCCGCTATGAATTGAACACGATACTGATTGTGAACCCCTTGACGGGAGAGCAGTTTGGAACGGTTGACCTGTCTCAATTCTCGGACGCCGACGGCATTGTGGAAATGGGCCGGATGGTGATTGTCAACGGCAAGCTTTATGTCGCCTTGCAGCGGGTGGACCGAAACAATGGTTTTACGGCATCAAACGACAGCTACGTTGTTGTGATCGATGTGACAACGAATCAAGTCGTCGATGTTGATCCGAATACGCCGGGGGTCCAACCCATCGTTCTTAAGGGACGCAATCCTACGGATCTTGTTTACCTGCCCTCAAGCGATCGAATCTATCTGGCCGATACGGGGACTTACATTACGAGTGATGCGTTTGGGGGGGTCGAGGCCGTCAATCCAAGCACAAACGCCACGGAGGGGATCATCATTTCCGACGACACTCTGGGCGGCGCCGTGGGTGCCTTCGGTATTTTGAACGAGACCGTTGCATTCGCCACGGTATTTGATGAGAATTTTGACAACATCGTTGTGCCCTTTAACATTTCCATGCAACAGGTGGGTGCAGCTTTGACCGGTATTGGTCCGTGCAGCAGTCCTGGCACATGCTACATTCCCAGCCTGGCTTTTGACAACAATGGTATCCTTTATGTTCCGAATCGGGACGTCCTGAATCCAGGGATTCTAGTTTTCAATCCAAGCACAAACGGGAAAGTCGAGGGCCCGATCGATACAGGCCTTCCGCCTTTTGAGATAGTCTTCGTGAACCCTTAAAAGAACCGTGATTTGATCGGCATGAAATGAATCCGTGGCAACTGGGGACGGCATTCGCACTGGACTTGGTATTCGGAGACCCGAAATGGCTTCCCCATCCTGTCCGGGTGATCGGCCGGACCGTGACGGTCTTCGAGAAAGTTCTCCGGCAGTGGGTTGTTCCTTGGATTGGTGAGCGGTGGTCCGGGGTCGTTTTAACGTTCGTGGTTGTCGGGGCGTCGTATGGAATCAGTCGGCTGTTGATCGCC